>JBLIDJ010000011.1:0-38389 GCA_047634195.1 Flavobacteriales bacterium | reverse complement strand
AATAAAAGATTATTGCTTAAGCCAAGCGTACTAAGATTGACACAGTTGTTTACTGTAAGAGTCAGCAATGATGAAGCTCCTTCAGGAGTGAAACTCACCAAAGGATTGCCACTAATATCTATCGTAACACATTGTTCTAATCGTTTAATGCTTAGATCACTGAAGTTATTGTTTTTGATAGATACTGAATTGAGGATATTGCCATTCGCAAAAATGATGGAATTAAGGTTGCAGCTGTCAGCAGTTAATGTTTGCAACTTATCAAGTGTATTAATGTTTAAGGTTGTTATGGGATTGTTGCTAACGTTTAAATGTAACAAGTTAACAAATGCCTCAATTCCGGTTGCGTCTTTGATGTTTCTCCCCGAAATATCTAATTCTGCAAATGATGCTGCTTCTTGATAAGAAATGAGCGAATCGTAGTTGTTGTCTACGCCTAATTTAATCAGTGTGTCAAGCAAAATAGTGTCAGGTACATATACTATTTGTCCAATGTGAAATCCTTTTTCTGTAGCAAAATTTGATGATTTGAATGCGCCGTCGATAGCCTGTATACTCCACCTATAGCTTCCTTCAGGTAGGTTTTTTATAGAGAAATTTCCACTTTTAGTGATCAAACCCTTTTGCGCAATCATAAGTTGGTCGGCATCATCCGTTTGACTGATAGCTATAATGTTTTCTTGATAATCTTTTACGTAATAATTATACGTAAGTCCACTAACACTAGTATTGTCGTCACTCGCATTTGACCAATTAAAAATAGCTGAATTGCCATTAATGAATGAACTTAAGTTGTTTGGGCTATTTGGTCTGTTATTAACAACCGAAGTCTGATTGACATGAATTTGTCCTTCTGTGATAAAATTTCCCAGGGCATCAGAAAAAGCATCAGTTGAAAGTAAATCCACATCACCGTCATTGTCAATGTCTGCAAAAATAGGATGCGCAAATCGAATAGAATCTATGACGGTAAAAGCGCCATTATTATTGTTGTCAAAGATTCCATAATTACCAATGGCTATATCAACATCTCCATCGTTGTCGCAATCTGCCGTGGATATAAAAGAAGGTGCATTGAGCATATTTATGCCAAAAGCATTGGTAACTTCAAAAAAATTGGTGGTTGGCCTGTCATAAAGCATGATTTTTTTTGCGTCGGATACAGGAGTTCCTGTCACTAGGAGTTCCATGAATTTATCCGAATCAGTGTTTACCCACTTTACTTGTGGGTTATACACCTGCTTTAACGCATTTACCTTACTTCCTTGCACTACTCTAAATGAGTCGGCAAGTTGCTCATAAATAATAGCGCCATTATAATCTGTTGCGGCTAAGTATCCTCCTATAACAAAATCTAAATCTCCGTCAGCATCGAAATCTGCCCAGTCGCCACTGTATCCTGGTGCTAAATCTAAATTGGTGTCTACAAACACTCCATTATCATTTCTTAATAAATGTGACCCTGTGCCTATCCAACCTACGTTGAGCACATCCAAATCACCATCGGCGTCGTAGTCTGCCCAAATAGATTGTTGATCTGCTTTAGTAATAGTTCCGCTAGAAACAAAAACAAAATTCCCATCGTTTCTGTACAGTATGTCACCGCCTATCAGCAGGTCTATGTCGTTGTCATTGTCCCAATCGGCAACCGAAACATTCAAGATCGTGCTTTGAATACTTAAATTCATGTCAGTAAACACACCTGCGTCATTTCGGTAAATCGTGGTAACATAAGACGTTCCATTATCACCTACCATGATGAGGTCTAGGTCTCCATCGTTATCAAAATCTGCAAACGCAGACCTTGAATCACTTAAGGATGGGAAGTTGGTTCCAGTCAATTCGGTGAATTGCTGAGCGACACTTATGTTGGCGATGGTAATTAATGCAATTAGCCATCCTTTTTTCATGTACTTCATTCTTTGAGCTAAGGTTTTGAGCATGTGAAGATAAGGAAATTACCAAGGTGATAGAACATTACACATGCTATGGTCTAAAAAAGGACAATTATCCTTACTTTTGCCGCCTATGAGTTCAATAAGACAAGAAAAAGTTGCCAATTTGGTGAAAAGGGAGCTGAGCATTATTTTTCAGCAAAAGGCAGGAGATTGGTTTTTAGGTAGGTTTATTACGGTTACCACCGTAAGAATTAGCCCTGATTTGTCTGTTGCGCGAGCGTATTTGAGCTTGTTTACGAAAGAAAACAAAGAAGATATCATAAACGACATACGAAAAGAATCATTTAGAATACGAAAAGAATTAGGTAGTAAAGTTGGTAAACAACTACGTATCGTGCCAAACTTGATGTATTTTTTGGATGACTCCTTGGATTATGCCGAAACAATTGATAACCTATTAAAATAGACTCATGCAGTACGATCCAATAAAGAAGGTAGTAGGAAATTTTTTTAACAAAACTCCTTTTACCCGAATCATTTTATACAAGCTTTTAGATTTATTGTTATTACGCTCTTGGCATATTCATCGTGAACTTAAGCGATGGGCTAAAACATTAGGTAACAATGTTCATATACTTGACGCTGGGGCTGGATTTGGTCAATATAGTTACTACTTGAGTACTTTTAATCCTAACTGGAATTTACTCTCAGTAGATGTAAAAGAAGATCAGGTATGTGATTGCAACAACTTTTTTCAAAAATTAGGGAAAAGTAATGTGGTTTTCAAAACAGAAGACTTAGTTACTTTTAAGCAGGAAACTGCCTATGATCTGATCTTGTCTGTTGATGTGATGGAACACATTTTGGAAGATGTTGAGGTTTTTAAAAACTTTAACTATTCTCTAAAGCCAGGTGGAATGTTGTTAATATCAACTCCTTCCGACCAAGGTGGATCTGATATTCACGAAGATAGCGATGAGTCGTTTATTGATGAGCATGTAAGAGATGGTTACAACATGCAAGAGATAAAAGATAAATTAAAGTCAGCTGGTTTTAGCAAAGTAAAAGCACATTATTCTTATGGTAATCCTGGGAAATTGAGCTGGAAACTGAGCATGAAATATCCAATGACGATGCTTAATTACTCTAAGATCTTGTTTCTCATCATGCCCTTTTATTTTATGATCACTTATCCTTTGAGTTTTGTATTAAACTTTATCGATGCACGAACTGCTCATGCTACAGGTACTGGTTTGATTGTAAAAGCTTGGAAATAATAATGTGAACGTACCTTTTTACATAGCCAAAAGGCATTTGTTTGCCAAGAAGAAACAAAACGCGGTTAATGTAATCACCAGTATTTCTATTTTTGTAGTAGCCGTTGTTTCTGCTGCTATGATTCTCATTCTTTCTGCATTCAACGGCATTGAGTCCTTGGTGGTCTCCTTTTATGCTTCCATTGAACCTGACTTAAGCCTAGAGCCTGCTACTGGAAAATCTATGTCTATTTCATGGTTGGATAGTCTTTCGACTCATTTTCCTGAAGAACAGTTTTTCCCTATTCTCAAAGAGGATGTTATTATTCGTTACGACGATAATCAAACGGTTGGGACCGTTTATGCAGTGAACTCAGCTTACCTAAAAGCAAAAGGGTTTCACGAACTACTCCTCGACGGGCTTTATTCACCATCATCTTTTCACGGCGCTTTTGTTGGGCAAGGAGTAAAATACCAGTTGCAAATACCAAGTAGTTCTGTCGCTTATAAACCTATTGCTTTTTTGATGCCCAGAAAAGGCAAAAAAATAAGTAAACTAAGAGAACAATCTTTTACAACTGTTCCTTTAAATGTCGCTGGTGTATTTAGTATCAATGCTGAGTATGACAGTAAGTACGTATTTGTTCCTTATCAAAAACTAGCATCTTCAGCAGGGTATCAAGGTGTAGTTTCTGAAATTGCTGTCCTTACCAAAGGAAATAGTCAAGCAGTAAAAGAAAAGCTACAACAATTTGTGTCCAAAGAAATTGTGGTTAAAACGCGTGCTGAAAAAAACACCTTAGTATATGAAACCAGTAAATCTGAGAAGTGGTTTACGTTTGCTATCCTTATTTTTATCTGCTGTATTGCAGCCTTCAACATCATTGCTTCTGTTGCTATGCTTATCATAGACAAGCGACAAGAGTTACGCACTTTTCAAAGCATAGGCATGTCTGTAAAAGATATCACTCGTATTTTTTTGTTGGAAGGAATGCTCATCAACTCCATTGGGATAGCTCTCGGAGTTGGTTTCGGGTTGTTGATTTGTTATGCCCAGCAAAAAATAGGCTTAGTGCCAATGGTTGGTGCTACGGTTGAATACTACCCTGTTTTAATAAAATTTGAAGATATTGTTTTGGTCAGTATTTCAGTTTTTACCATAGGGTTGTTCTTCACCTATTTGCCTGTTCGGTTTTTTAGAACAAAAATATAACCGCAAGGGTTTTTACGGTTATATTTTGTTGATCAACTTAATGTTGTTTCCCTAAAACCCACCCCCAATGGTTATTCCAACAGAAAATGGATATAGTTCTGGCGCCTTATTTTTCTCGAACAAAGGTGTTAGGCTATAATTAAAAACCAAGCCAATATCTTTGTATCCTATTCTTGCTGTCAAGTCTGCTTTAAAAGGGCTAAAATTAAAATCATCAATGATTTTATCTTTTTTGTTATCTCCGTCTTTGCTGTATTTGGTTTTTATACGTGAGCCTATGCGGTATCCTGCCAACACACCAAAAGCTAAATCAACACCCTTTTTTTTGGGTTGATGAAATCGTATTCTGAACATGATAGGTATTTGCAAATAGGTCGCTCTTAATTTGAACTTGTCATAAGTAGTAACAGTATCTCTTGAAAATAAGGTGGTGTCGTTATCTGTACCAATGTTGATGTTGTTTTCGAAGAAATAACCATTGTACGACAAACCTAATCCCGTCAATAGATACACTCGGTTTTTGATAATATGAATGTTATCTGCCATCAGATACCAGGCAAAATATCTTGACCGACCATAATTTAACTCCATCAATTCTTGATCTTTATCCAAAGTCAAACTATTGCTGGCTGAGAGATACCCATTAACACCTACTTCAATGTGTCCTTCAATTTCAATTTTTGTAGAGTCTTTTTTGACAATGCCAATCGCAGCGCTGTCTGAAACTGGAAAACTAATGCTCGTGTTGGCCACTTTTATTTTTGGCGAAGTTTGTGCTATTCCAGAAAAGGTGTACAGTGCAAGAATAGATGATAGTAATATTGTTTTCATAGTGGTTGTTTTGGTCATAAGACGGAGGAAGGTTTAAAAAGTTACTTAACAGATGCAATGGGCTCTAAAACAATGTTGGTGCCCAATACTCTGATGAGTTTAGGTTGCTTTAATTTCAATTTTTCGGCAGTATTGGAAAAAAACGATTTTAATTGATTGCGCAATAAACTTGGCTGCTCAGCAATTTCATCTCTTTTTACTTTTCCTTGCTCAACAATGTCATTCAAATCGTTTTTTAGACCGGCTAATTTTAACTCCAATTGACTTGGCGGATCAACTGTGAATAATTCCATGGCGTAGGCCTCTATTTGAGGTTTAACAACTGATTTAAGCCTTGTTATATTAATGTTTGTAATCTCTTGTGGTATTTTTTCTATTACGGCAATGAAATTATCCATGCTTGTGTGAATCACTTCTTTTTTTGGAATGAAAGGCTTGCTTATCACCTCGTGATTATTTTCAATTTTTTCTTCCAACACTTGCTCCTCTATTTTCGGAGTTTCCCAAGGGGTAATGGTGATGGTAGACAACCTCGGTTGGTGCAAAGACGATGTAGTTAACCAATTAAAACTAATGCCCAGTACTAATAAAATCATCGCTGCTGTACTGATCCACGGATTAAAAAGTGAGATAAGCTTCCCTCCTTTTTTTAAACGTTTTTTGTTCGGAAAAACAATTTCAGCATTTGGTTTTACATGAACTTTCTCAAACAATTGAATATCATTCTCCAAACTAGGATAATGTTTCTTTAGTTCGTCAAGCCAAACTAATTCATCTTGTGCTATTTGTTTTTCAGCAATGTCGAACGCTAACAATTCCAGGTCTTCAGCTGCTTGTTTTGCGATGTTAGTAAAGAGTACTTTATCGTTCGTTTGAATAGGATTTACTTTCAATTGCAACTCTTCATCATTCATCAAGGTGTCGTATTCCGGATACACTTCCAAAAACTCCACTAACTGTTTACATTCGTGTTCAGATAGCAATTCTTTATCAAAATCGTTTAACCAAGCATCTATGTTTTCTTTGTTTAAGGTCCTCATAGCACCACCTCCATTTTTCCGATGTATGCTTTCATAAACTTACGTGCCCTGAAAATATACACCTTAACTTGTGATTCCGTAAGATTGGTCATCTCTCCTATTTCTTCATAAGAATATCCTTCGTAATCTCTCAAGAGTAATACTGATTTTTGAATATTGGTAAGTTGTTGCATAGCTTTATGCAATACTTCTTGCAAGTCTGAATACTGATTGTTTGTTGTTTGTGAATAGGGTTTTGAAGCTTCCCAATTCCGTTGATGCTTCACTTTTCTACTTTGATCAATGACTAGCCTGTGTAAAGAAGTAAACAGGTAAGATTTTACTTTTTGGTTATCGACTGTTTCTTTTTTCTCCCACAACTTAGCGAAAGATTCTTGCACCAGATCTTTTGATATTTCAGTATCTCTCACCAAACTCATCGCAAAACGATAGAGATGATCTGACCAATTATTTACCGAATGATTATACTCTTCTCCCGTCATAAACTATTTGTAAGACGAATAAATGGGTAAGAAGTTACAGGCTCTTTAAATTATTTCCAGCTCACTCCTAGTTTACCAATAGAATGGCGGTTTTCAAGATCTAAGTGTGCTTGATTTATTTCGTCAATAGCATACATTTTACCTTCTGTTGGCTCAATTGCTTTTGCCGAAACTAAGTCGATTACTTCGTTGAGCATGGTTTGGATATGTGCCGGGTTTCTATCGGCTAGCTTAAGCATGTTGATTCCATTGATGGATACCGATCTCATCATAAGTGCTATGGGAATAACTAGTCCGAAATCGAAGAGTAACTTCAACGTTGGCAATATTCCTTTTCCTCCTTTGGTTCTGGCCGATGCACCATACAATATCACTGTACCTCCAGCATGTAAAAGCTTAAGGTCTTGTTTAAAAGACTTTCCTCCTACGGCATTAAAACTAGCTTTAAGTGATTTAGATCCAACTAATTTTTCTACTTCTGTTGGATAATTTTGCGTTCGATAGTTGATCGCTGTTACATCAATAGACTTTAGGAAAGCTACTTTTTCGTCTGAACCAGCAGTTGCTATTATGTTTAACTCTTTATGTTTTGCAAGCTCTACAAGCGCCAATCCAACGCCACCTGCTGCGGAATGAATGAGTATTGTGTCTCCTTTTCTGAACTTACACAATTCTTCCATGGCATAATAAGCCGTCACATATTGAGTAGCCAAAGTAAGTGCAGTAGCCAAAGGCATGTTTGCTGGAATTTCAGCAATCGTTGCCAATTTAGCAGCCGCCTGTTGTGCATATCCTCCAAATCGTGTCATGCCCACAATGCGTTTCCCTATCCATCTGTCATCAACCGTATCGCCAACTTGAGCAATGATACCTACGACATCATACCCAGGGACAAAAGGTAAATTGGGTGCGTCTTTGTACAAGCCTTTTCTGGCCATTACATCGGCGAAATTGAGACCAAATCCTTCAACTTCTACTAATACTTCATCTGATTTTATATTCGGAACTGGCTTTTCTATGATACGAAAAGCTTCCGAAGGCTGGCCATATTTATAAATCTCTACGGCTTTCATCTTTTTTTTCTTTGAATCCTTTTCCAGCTATTACTAATACAAATTCACCTCTTGGTTCTTTTACTTTAAAGTGACTCACCAATTCGGTGAGTGTTCCTCTCACTGTTTCTTCATACATCTTGGTTATTTCTCTGGATGCACTCGCTCTGCGTGTTTCCCCAAAATGAGGAATCATTTGCTCCAAGGTTTTTATAACTCGGTAGGGCGATTCATAAAAAACCATGGTACGGTCTTCATCGGCCAAGGCAGCTAATTTTGTTTGACGCCCTTTTTTGTGAGGTAAAAAACCTTCAAAGGTAAATCGGTCGCAAGGCAAGCCAGAATTGACTACTGCTGGCACAAATGCCGTAGCACCAGGCAAACAATCAATTTGAACACCTGCCTCTACACATGCTCTTACCAAAAGAAATCCCGGGTCAGAAATGCCCGGTGTACCTGCATCGGTCACTAACACAATGTTTTCGCCTGCTTGCACTCGTTCCACCCACTTAGCTGTGCTTTTGTGTTCGTTGTGAGCATGATGAGCCACCAATTGTACTTGAATGTCGTAATGGTTCAATAGTCGTCTGGTAACACGTGTGTCTTCAGCCAAAATAAGATCGGCTTCTTTCATCACTCGAATGGCTCGGAATGTGATGTCTTCTAGGTTGCCAATCGGTGTTGGAACAAGGGTTAGTTTTTGCATATTACAAACTGATAACAAAATCAGTGATTAACTCAAATACGGCTTCGTATTTGTCGAATGTGACTACTGCTGGAATATCGTGAATGTCGTGATAAGCCGTGATATTTCCTTCTGTGTAGATGAAAAAAGCAGGAACGCCTTTTTCACTAAACCAATAGTGATCGGAATTAGCTGCCTTGCCTCGCGCTTTAACGTTGTTTAGCAATTGTTTTTCAACGTTGTTGGTCAGGATGTCAGAAAATTCCTTTTCATGTATTTTCCCGTTTACTACCGTAATCCCTTTGGAGGCATCACCCATTAAATCGACGTTGATTAAAAATTTTATCTGCTTTAGCGGTATTAATGGGTTTTCTACAAAGTGCTTAGAGCCGACTAATCCTGCTTCTTCGCCCGCAAAAGCTATAAATAGCATGCTGTATTTTGCTGGGTTTTTAAGGTAGTGTTTGGCCATATCCAACAGCATAGCGGTTCCACTCGCATTGTCGCTTGCGCCGGGCATGTAAACATTTTTGCCTAAACCGCCTAAATGATCGTAATGTGCAGAAAATACAACAAACGAATCTGCTTGTTCAGTACCTGGAATCATACCTATAATATTGGCATTATCGAAATTTTTAATCAGTTTTTGTTCAATGCTTAAATGGCAATAATTCCAGTTATTGAGTATTCCTTTTTTGATATATACCAAAGGGTGCGTCCATGCTTTTCGTCCGACACTCCATGTAAATTTCTGGTCATCTTCAATAAACACAGGATATTTTAGAGCAAATCCTGCTGCGAGCTGTGCTAATTCCTGTCGTTCTTTTTTATCAGTTACTTGGTAGATTGGCAATACCAAAATGGTGTTTTTTGACCAAGAATCTGTCAGTCGAACAAGTTTTTCTCTATTGGTTGGTAGGTACACCCATGTATATTTGCCATACTCTATTCCACCGGAATTAGGATCAACTAGATAGTCAATTCCGGGTTTCAATTCTTTGTCTCCTGTTTTGAAAAGCATTTTTCCAGGGAAAGTGTTCACTGCAAAATTGAAATACTGAAAATAGGTGTCATCTATTTGCGAAACACCTATTTCTTTCATTTTTTCGGCAATAAAAAACCCTGCTTTGTTTACACCGTCATTGACATACCCTCGTCCAAAAAAATACGGCGAGCAAAGCGTGTCAACGAGTTGCTTGGCATATTCTTTTTCTTGTGCTTGAACAGAGATAGATGCTAGCGTAAAAAGGAATAATAGTTTTTTCATTCTTTGTCCATAAATCTTCGTTCTACGTAGTCTAAAAATTTATTGACTGACTTATCTTCAATATCTTTCCAGTTAAATTGATCTTTGATTTCATCGTTGATGATTTTCATCGCAGCATCAAAGTTATCTTGGCTATTAATCTTGTCTATGTATGTGTTGTAAGTACTTCCGTCTTCATTAAACAAGTTGTTGATAAACCAAAACTTTTGGTTTAAGCCGATCGCACTTTTCAAATCGTTGATGGGCGCTTTACGTAATTTATCTCCCAATGAATTCTCGGTGTTCTCAGTTCCAAATCGTTCATTAACAGAAACATTTTCTTGCATATCGGCAATGGCATCGATCAATGAAGTTTGGTTTACTGCTTCAGCAGGAATTGTAGTTTCTTGCTTTTTTGCCTTTTCTGGTGTCGTTTGTTTTGGCTCAGGAGTACTTTCACTGATACCCCCAAAATTTAACGTAATTGGCTCTTCAATGGAAGCTACTTCTGGCTTTTCAACTTTTTTAGTTTCTGAAAGCGATTTTTTTTCGCTGGTTGGTTTTACAACTTCTGTTTCAAATGCTTTGTAACGAAGTACAATAACTTGCTCTTCAAGGTCTCTAATACATTGCAACATTGGCTCCAAATCTGTTGCATTCAAAGCTCCATTTTCCAATTCTTGTTGGTATAGCGCAATTTTCTGAATGATTTCTTTCATGTTCAAATTTTCTAACGTTGAATATTGTCGTAAAGGAATTTTCTAAAGGTAGCAAAATGCATTTGCTACATACTATACTAAATATTCCTTAATTCATTAACGATTCTATTTCCTCTATTTCTAATGGAATATCTGCCATTAGATCTTTTGGTCCTTGATTGGTGACAAGTATGTCGTTTTCCAATCGTATGCCTAATCCTTCCTCTGGAATATAGATTCCTGGTTCGCAGGTAAACACATTTCCTTCTTGCATTGGCAATGTCCAACTTCCTACATCGTGCACATCAAGTCCTATGTAGTGAGATGTGCCATGCATAAAATATTTTTTATAAGCAGGCCAAGCCGGGTTTTGATTTTTAATGTCTGTCTGCGAAATCAAACCAAGTTGTATCAGTTCACCTTCCATCATTTTACCAACTTCCTTATGGTATTCTGTTAGATATGTTCCTGGAACTAGCATTTTTGTAGCTGCTTTCATGACACGCAATACAGCACCATACACCTCTTTTTGTCGAGGAGTAAAGGTTCCATCTACAGGGAAACATCGTGTCAGGTCACTCGCATAGTTTGCATATTCCGCTCCAAAATCCATTAATACTACTTCGCCCGCATTGCACGCTTTGTTGTTGTCTGTGTAATGTAATACACATGCACTCGCACCACTCGCAATGATTGGCTCGTATGCAAATCCTCTACTTCTGTTTTTAACAAACTCGTGCAATAGTTCAGCCTCAATCTCGTATTCCATAACTCCTGGTTTCAGAGTGTTCAATACGCGATGTACACCTTGTTTGGTAAGCTTGCAAGCGTTTTGCATGAGCTCAATTTCTTGCGGTAGTTTTACCGACCTAATCTCGTGCATAATGGGAGCACTTCGCTCTATTTGATGTAATGAATAATGTTCTTTTAACCACTTATTGAAACGAGCATCTCTTGTTTCAACTTCTATAGTAGCTCTTGAATGTTCATTACTATTTAAATAAACAGATTTTGCTTGGTACATCACTGTTTTTAAAACAGATTCAAACTGATCTAACCAAAAAATGCTTTTAATACCTGATGCAGTGGTCGCTTGTTCTTTGTTGAGTTTAGCGCCTTCCCACACAGCTATTTGAGGGCTTGTTTCTTTTACAAACAGCATTTCTCTATGCACAGCATCAAAAGCCTCTGGAAATATCACTAAAATGCTTTCTTCTTGATCGACACCCGATAAGTGAAATAAATCATTGTTTTGCCTAAACGGCATCATTCCATCAGCATTTGAGGGCATAATGTCGTTGCTATTGAAAATGGCTAAACTGCCCGATTTCATGTGGCTTACAAATCGGCGGCGATTTTCTATAAATAGTTGATTATCAATTGCTAAATATTTCATGGAATAAATTTAAAAATAACTTTAATCTTATTTGAAAATGGCCAATAAAAAACGGGGCTAATGCCCCGTTTTATTATTTTTTGTGATGAAATGTGATGATTTCCGGAGATTAATCAGCCAATCCCATTTTTTTCTTAACCAATGGAAGTACGTTTTCTCCTCCTTCGTAAACTGTTGCTCCAGAGCTAATATCAAAAATGTACGTATAACCATTTTCTCTACCTACTGCTTCAATAGATTTACGTGCTTTCTCAATCATAGGAGATAATAACTCGTTTTCTTTTGCTTTCAAATCTTCTTGTGCTCTAACTTGAAACGCTTGAATACGTTGCTCTAACTCACCAATTTCTCTAGCCTTTAATTCTTTTACAGAATTAGAAAGTGTTGCTTCAGATTTTTGGTATTCAGCCACTTTTCCTTGATATTCAGTTGTCATTGCTTCCAATGTGTTTTGAAGTTCAAGGGTAAGCGCTTGTACCTGTGCTTCCGCTGTTTTACGTTCTGGCATTAATAACATTAATTCGTTTGAATCAATGTGTCCAAATTTTTGTGCAAAACCAGTCATTCCTGTACTGGTTAATAATGCAATTGCTAATACTAATTTTTTCATTTCTTTTGTCTTAACTGTTATTTTGCTCCAGGTGTTATGCCCAGTATTTTAAGTACGTTGTCGCTTTTGTTGTATCGTTCATCAGCAAACATAATGGCCGATTGGTTTGCTTTGTCAAACACAAATGCAAAATTACCATCTTCAGCAATTTGTTTTACCGCTGTAAAAACTTGATCTTGAATAGGCTGAATTAGTTCTTGTCTTTTTTTAAATAAATCACCATCCACTCCAAATCGAGTGTTTTGCAATTCTTTTGCTTTTCGTTCTTTTTCAACAATCTCGTTTTCGCGTTTGGTCCGCATTTCTTCGGTAAACAATATTTTTTCTGCTTGGTATGATTTGTATAATTCTTCTACCTCAGCAAATTTTTGGTTGATTTCTTTTTCGTACTCAGCAGATATGTCATCCAAGTCTGCTTGTGCTTTACTAAAAGCGGGTACGTTGGAAAGAATGTAATCAGTGTCTACAAATGCATATTTCTGTGCAAAGGTTACTGATGAAACAAGACCTACCAGTAATAAAGATAAAATCAGTTTTTTCATAGCTTCTGTTTTAGTGGGACAATATTAATTATTTTTTGCTACAGTTCACCAAGATTCATGCCAATGGTAAAGTGAAATTGTCCTTCAGGCATATTTGGTGATGTTGACACATCATCAAATCTCCAACCATAATCAAGTCCCATAAGGCCAAACATAGGTAAGAAAATTCTAAGACCAACACCTGCCGACTTGTAGACATCAAAAGGATTGTAACTATCTCCATCAGACCAAGTTTTACCTGCTTCAGCAAATCCCATTCCGTATATGGTTGCACTTGGGTTTAATGATAAAGGATATCTAAGCTCTAAAGAATATTTAGTGATAAACAGAGCTCCCGAAACTGGACTCAACGAACGGTCATCATAGCCCCTTAAGCCAATGATTTCTCTACCATCTAGGCTATACCCACTTAATGCAGACCCTCCTAAATAATAACGCTCAAATGGTGAAGGCCCGATATCATCATTATACGAACCTAAAAATCCGAATCCTGTACGTGCATTGATTACTAAATCTTTTGCAATTTCGGTAAACCAACTTGTTGTAAACTTCCATTTATGGTACTCTACAAACTTAAATTTCTCTTGGTCACTTACGTTAGCATAATCTTTATTGTCGAAGACAGAAAAGGGAGGTGTTGCTTTAAATGTGAATTTAAATTCTGATCCAAAACGTGGATATAAAGGTTGGTTGATAGAGTTTCTGCTTAAGATGAAGGTGTAGGCTAAGTTGTTTGAATACCCATCAGAAAAACTAAAGATAGAACCAAAATTGTTTAGGTTGTAATGCTGAAAAGATACCGCCTGATACAGGCTAAAGAAATCATCTGGCCATTGCAATTGTTTACCCAATCCAACAGATCCTCCAGTAATCAATAAACTTTGTCTTAGTGGGTTTACTTCGCCATTTACTTCATTCGGTTGCCCATTGGTTTGAACAGAATGTGATAGCGAAAAACTCAATGAGTTTCTTCTTTTTCCACCTAGCCAAGGCTCAACAAATGACATGGTGTATGCTTGATAAAACAACCCGTTTGATTGTGCTCTTATGCTCAATTGCTGTCCATCTCCAGAAGGAAGAGGTGTCCACGCTTTTTTGTTGAAAAAGTTACGTAAAGAGAAATTCGTAAATCGAACACCTAAGGTACCGACAACACGACCAGCTCCCCATCCTCCAGATAATTCAATTTGATCTGATGGTTTTTCTTCTACCGTGTATTCAATATCTACGGTGCCATCTCCTGGGTTTTGAATAGGATTGATACCAAATGCTTCAGGGTTGAAGTATCCAAGTGTTGCTAATTCACGTTGGCTACGAATTAAATCGTTTCTACTAAACAATTCACCCGGGAGTGTTCTAATTTCACGCAATACGACATGATCGTTGGTTTTGGTATTACCCATCAATCGGATCCGATTGACACGGAATTGTTTTCCTTCGTAAATTCTAATTTCTAAATCGATAGAATCACCTGAAACAGCTGTTTCAATAGGGTTAGGAAAAAATGACAAGTAACCATCATCTAGGTAAAGTGATGAAATGTCGTTTCCTGCTGCACTCCCTTTCAATCGTTCGTCTAGTGCAGCTTTATTATAGGTTTCTCCTTTTTTAATACCTAATATTTTAGACAAAGTAGCATCATCATATTTGATATTACCAACCCAAACAATATTTCTAAAATAGAATTTTTGACCTTGGTCTACTTTGATAAGGATATTTAACGTTTTTTCGGTGTGCTTATAAACCGAATCGCCAAGAATACGAGCATTACGATATCCTCTTTCATTAAGTTTATCAATAACCGTATTTTTATCATTTTTGTAAGTAGATCTTATAAATTTACTGGTGCTAAATATTTTGTACCAATCTTTTTCTTTCGTGCCTTTCATAGCACGTTTCAATGTGCCCGTTTTTACGTCGCTAATTCCTTCAAATTTAATCTCGTTTATTTTTATTCTTGTTCCTTTATCAATGTTAATGACCAATCTAACACTGTTTTTAAGGACAGAATCTTCCACTTGAGATATGTTCACCTTAGGATATAAAAACCCTTTATCGACATAGTGATTTCGAATAATGTTGGTCGTGTTGGTGATCAAATTTTCATTGACGATTGTACCACTTAACAACTGAATTTTATCTCTTAAATCATCAGCATTAGATCTTGAAACTCCTTTGAAACCGAAAGTTGAAAGTCTTGCGCGTTCTTCCAATTCTATGTTTAAGAAAATAACATTTCCGCGAACTTCTGCAGCGTTTATGATCACATTGGCAAAAAGTTTCTGCTTCCACAGATTTCTTATGGCCTTAGAAATCTTATCTCCAGGGATGGTAACTTTGTCTCCTATGGCCAATCCTGAATACAGGATAATGGTTGAAGCATCAAAATTTTTGACCCCAGAAACGGTGATACCACCAATTTCATATTCGGCGGGGTTTGAATAATCGATATTATTTAGCCCATTATTAAAACTAATTTGTGCCTTGCTTGAATTAACAAAACAGCAGTTTAGTATTAAAAATAGAAAAGGGAATATGTAATTACTAATTGGCGATTTGCTCACTGATTTTTCCAAATCTTCTTTCTCTTTGTTGATATTCTACGATTGCTTGAAATAAGTCCTCTTTTTTAAAATCGGGCCATAATGTTGGTGTGAAATAAAGTTCTGAATAAGCTATTTGCCAAAGCAAAAAATTACTAACACGTTGTTCTCCACTTGTTCTAATTAATAAGTCTGGATCGGGAACGTCAACCGTTGTTAGGTGCTGATCGACCATCTCTTCAGAAATATCTGAAATATTAATTTCGCCATCTAATAACTTCGTACCAATGGTTTTTATTGCTTCTGTAATTTCTAATTTGGAACTATAACTTAATGCCAAATGCAAAGTGATGTGTTTGTTGTTAGCTGTTTGAGCAATTCCTTCATTTAACACTTTCAAACAGTCGGCAGGAAGATGGTCTAGATTTCCGATAGCTTTCAATCGAATACCATTTTTGTTTAGTGTTTCCACTTCACTTAATACTGTTCTAATTAACAAGTCCATCAAAGCATCAATCTCTTCTTTTGGTCTTCCCCAGTTTTCTGTACTAAATGCATATAACGTAAGGTGTTTTACGCCAATCTCAGCAGCAGCTTCAACACATTCTCTTACGGCACCCACTCCATTCATGTGACCAAACGTTCGGTCTTGGCCTTGCTGCTTGGCCCAACGACCATTCCCGTCCATAATGACAGCAACATGGTTAGGTACTTTCCCTAATACTATTTGTGATTTCCAACGCTCCATATCCTCTACATGTGTATTTTTGGTTAGTCCCAAGCAGGACAGGTATTGCGTTTCCCACCTACTCTTATGGTAATTCCTATTCCAAGAAAGCTATACCAATCAGTAGCCGTGCTTTCGCCACGTTGTGCACCAACAACATTATTTGCTTTACTTCTATCTGACATTATCGAAGCAACCTGTGAACTTTCTTCGGCTAATATTGTTGGATCAACATAAACAGTACTGACATCGTCTAAGTAATCTGTAAATGTTTTTCTGAAACCGTACTCAATATTTAAACCTACTTTTTGGGTCAAGTTTATTTTAAAACCTGCTCCAAAGGGCAAAGTCATGGCTGTTAAGTTGTATTTCTCAGCAGAATTTAAGGAAGTACCTTGACCTTCTGTTCCAAGTGGTTGTAAGTCTATTCTTTTATTTGAATATTCCGCTGTTGGGTTGAATTTAAATATTCCAGCTCCTAGAAAAACAAAAGGGGTAAATGGGGTTTCAAGGTTTCCTAATTGATAAGGATAAAAGTTAATTTCTAACAATCCTGAAAATTCAAGAATGTCAGAGGCAAATGCTAACCCTCTTTCCTTTTGGTTCTTAACTTTTGAATCTCCATCATATGCTTCCACAGAGCCTAACATTAAATTGGCTCTAACAGAAACTCTAGGATTAAAGTTGTACCGTAAAAACATGGCTCCTGCCACTTTGGTGTTGTAGAAATGTTCCTTTGGATTTAAATCACCAATGTAATAATTCCCACCAATCATTAATCCGAATTCTGAGTCCTGAGCAGAACCAGAATTGATTGCAAAAACTGCTATCAATAAGCTTAAGGCTATTTTTTTTAACATAAATCAATTCTTTTTCAACTGCTTCGTAAAAAGCAGTAAACAAGTTGCAGCAAAATTAATGTTTTTTTATAACTGTGAACGAAACTTTTTACGTTTGATTGTTAGTTTCGTTTATCCATGCCCCACATCAACTTATTTCTGAGTGTGTGATGGAAGTTATGTTCTGGGAGTTTTATCAGATTAATTTGAAAAGGCGCTTTGGATATCGTGAGCTCTGTACTGCAATCAAGGCTCTCAGATCGTGCATCTAATGCTGCCAAAAAGTGAGAGCTTCTTCCTTCTACACGAATGGTTATGGTGCTCTTATCGTCAACCACGATAGGCCGCACGGTTAAGTTGTGCGCAGAGATAGGAGTGAGTATGAAATTCTCGGATGAGGGAACTAAAATGGGGCCCCCACAACTAAGATTGTAGGCAGTTGATCCTGTGGGTGTACTAATTATTAATCCATCTGCCCAATAAGAATTAAGATAATCTTGATTAATATAAGTATGAATGGTAACCATGGAAAACGTATCCTTTTTAGAGATAGTCAACTCATTTAAGGCATAATTCTCTGCTCCAAACGCATGATTTAATGTTTCTAGTTGAATTAAAGATCGTTTGTCTAAAGTATACTCTTTTGCCATTAAGTGATCTAACGCTACTTCAATATCATCTTTCCCAACATGAGACAAAAAGCCTAATCGGCCTGTATTGATTCCTAAAATAGGGGTTCCCGAATCTTTTACGATGGTGATTGTTTCAAGTAAGGTGCCGTCTCCTCCTATGCTTAGTAAAACATCAAAGGGCGTTTCTCTCGTTTTATTTTTAAAAAAGGTGTCATACTTTCCTTTCAATCCAATTTGCTTTTTTAAATAGGTATAAAAAGGACGATAAACGATGATTTCGACGTCTCGTTTTTCAAGGGATTCAAACAGATGTTGAATGGTGGGAATAAAACTGTCGTTGAATGATTTCCCGTATATGGCAATAATCATAATTATGCTTTAAAGAGGTTGTGTAAAATGAAAAAACAACCCAGTTTCATTTAAATGATTTCTACTAAATTCAACCCGTATTACTTTGTCGTAGTATGTAACAAAATCAATTCCAATGCCCATGCCTGTTAACCATTTGTTGGCGAGTGAATTGTTACTAAAATACAACTTATCATACGTATAAGCTGTGTCAAAAAACACGTTAGCAAAAATGGTGTAAGGCACTTTGCTAAATTGTTTAATCTGAACAAAGCTAAAGGTTTTAACGCGAGGTTTAACAATCCTAAATTTGAGATTAGTTTTCACCAAACTATATTGTTGTCCATCAATTACATAAAATTCGTATCCTCTCACAAAATCAGAATAGCCCAATCCTTGCTGAAAATAATAAGGCTCCTTATTGAACCAACTTAATTTTTGTTTTAAGGAAAATCCTGTAAACCAACGCTCACTTAGTTTTTGGTATGCTTTATACCCCAGTTTCATGAAAGTAAATTTGCCAAATGAATTTTGACCTAATGCTAGCCCATTTTTTTGGATAAAAGCTTCTATTTCGTATCCTTTCAGTGGGTAAGCTTTAATGTCGCGATGATCTATTTTGAGACGATAAATAAGGCTGAAGTAGTCTGCTTTTTTTGATCCATTCAACAAATAATTTTCATTCACTTTTACAACCGTATCATGAATTTGAGTCTTCGAATATCTTAGTTCTGCTAGGTGTTCGGTGAAAATGTTCTTGCGGTAAAATCCTTGTAATTTATACTGATGCTCTTGTCGCATATTGTTATCAACAAGACTGATAAATTCTCTTTTGTTGGCAATTGTGCCTATCGCTATTTCTTTTTGCTGGAAATAATCAAAGCTAATTCCCGCACTGAAGTTTTGTTTTTTGTCAAAGTAAGGAAACCGATAAGACAGCCTGAATTCTTGGTTGTACCCAAATCTTAGTTTGAGGTATAAGTTATCATTTCTACCTCTAAAATTTTTCCAGTTAATAAATGCGCCATAATTGGTTCTTCTAAAATCTCTGGTTAGCCACCAGGTGTTAAAATTGGTTTCTGCCAATTCGAAAATGGGCGATGGCCAAATAAACCAACGTTCTTCCACTGTCACCTCTATGAGTATCTCCTCAGGGGTAATGTACATAGGAATAATGGTCGCAAAGTTGAACAGCCCTGTATTAATAATATTCCGCTGGCTTTGTAAAATTTTTTCCTTTAAGGATTCACTAGATACGGTATCGCCAATTGCAAATTGAATTTCGCGGTAAAGTATTTTGTCTTTTGTTTTGGTGTTTCCATGCAACACTATGGTGCGAATAACCGCCGTGGTGTTTTGTGCGTGTGTGTTATAAAAACAAAGGATTAGTGCTAAAAAGGCAAGAACCTTTAAACTCATAAATTACATATTTAAGTAATTCATAAATTGCTCGTATCTATCATTCATTTCTTTGTTGTAACTATCTTCGGTAAACAGGTTGGAGATGGTGTAGCCAAATCGCTCGAAAGATTGAATAATAGGGCGTACATCTTCTTTGTTAATCTTTATCGTAACATAAACCGTGGTAGAATCAGGTTTTGCTGAAATAAAACTATTCAAG
This sequence comes from Flavobacteriales bacterium, assembly GCA_047634195.1. Classification (GTDB taxonomy): domain Bacteria; phylum Bacteroidota; class Bacteroidia; order Flavobacteriales_D; family Luteibaculaceae; genus JBLIDJ01. The sequence continues at coordinate 18,730 of JBLIDJ010000011.1, read as the reverse complement.
ATTCTTGCATCATTTTCCTCAACTATTTGACTGATTTCATGCAAGGAATAATCTCGTTCGTTTACTTCTAGTATTACAACACTACCCGCTTGATTGAGGGAAGAAATTTCACTTAAAGATTTTATGAAATGGTCTAAAGAGATAACTCCTAAATATTCGGCTTTGTCTCCAATGACTGGCAAAAAATTAATGTCCAGTTTACCAAAAGCCGAAATAACATCGTACAGGTGTTTTCCCTTAAATATGGCTGGCTGTGGTAGCGGAATATTTAAATGCGAAATGGGTTTTTCTTTGTCAGCCGATCCTAGTAGTACAAAATCATGGATGACTCCTAAGTACATACCTCTATTGCTCACAACAGGTAACACTGTCATGTTAAATTCTTCCATCCATTGGAGTACTTTTTCTATCCTGTCGGATGGCGAAACTTCTAAAATATCGTCTGTTATGAGTTGATGTGCTGTCATGGTGTTATTATTAATGCTTATTCTTTAACTTTGAACACACACTATTTATTGCAAATTAACGAATTTAAGGAATGACCAGATTAAGTGTAAATATCAATAAAATTGCCACTATAAGAAACGCTAGAGGAGGAAATCTTCCAAATGTTGTTGATGCAGCAGTTAATTGTGAAAAATATGGCGCCCATGGTATCACCGTACATCCTAGGCCAGACGAGCGTCACATCACGTATCAAGATGTTAGAGACTTGAAAAAAGTGGTGACTACGGAGTTTAATGTGGAGGGTTATCCTTCTCCAGATTTTATGGATTTAGTTTTGGAAGTAAAACCTACGCAAGTTACTTTAGTTCCTGATCCACCCAATGTATTAACTTCCAATGCTGGATGGGACACCATAAAACATCAAGATTTATTGAAAAAAATAGTTTCAACATTGAAAAAAGAAGGTATTCGTACCTCTATTTTTATTGACACTGATGAAGATATGATTCGAGCAGCGGTGACCACTGGAACTGATAGAATAGAACTTTACACAGAATCATATGCACGCGGTTTTTCCTCTCATAAAGAAGACGTTATCGCCCCCTTTGTAAAAGCAGCAGCATTAGCAAACGAACTTGGTTTAGGCATTAATGCAGGACACGATTTAGATCAAAACAATTTAAGTTATTTCAAAGAAAAAGTGCCTCATTTGTTAGAAGTATCTATTGGCCATGCCCTAATTTCCGATGCTTTGTATGTTGGCTTGGATAACGCAATAGCATTGTATAATAGAGCAATAAGATAGGATATGTTGTATTTCAAAGAATTTGGTAGTGGCCAACCCTTGGTTGTTTTACATGGTTTGTTTGGTAGTTCAGACAATTGGCAATCTCTCGCTCGTGTGTTTGCCGAGAAATATCATGTCTTTATTGTTGACCAACGAAATCATGGACGTTCGCCGCACACAATTAATACTTTTAATTACGCGCTAATGAGTGACGACTTAAATCAATTTTTGAGCGATCACGATTTAACTAATGTGATTTTACTGGGTCATTCTATGGGTGGGAAATCCGTGATGCAATATGTCATGGATTATGGAAACGAGCGTGTTGACCGTCTTATCGTTGCTGATATTGGTCCTAAGCAATATCCATTGCACCATGACACTATTTTGGAAGCACTAACCACAGCAAATTTTGACGTGTTAAAAACTAGGAAAGAAGTAGACCAGCATGTCTCAAAATTTATAGACCAATTAGGTGTGCGTCAGTTTTTGCTTAAAAACTTATATTGGATTGAAAAAACGAAACTTGCTTGGCGATTCAATGTTGATATTCTGAGTAGAGACATTGCCAATATTGTTGATGCTGTTGATGGTGACGCAGTTGATATTAAGACATTGTTTATTAGAGGTGCTTCTTCCAACTATATTTTGGACGAAGATTTATTAGACATCTTGGAGCTTTTTCCGAATGCCAAATTCGATACTATTGATGGTGTTGGTCACTGGTTGCATGCCGAAGCACCAGAAATATTTATAAAAAAAGTACATGAGTTTATTGAAAATTAAATGTTTGGTATTGGTATTACTTTGCTCCTCGTTCGTGGCGGCACAGGTTCCTGATTTTGCTAATCTACCTGATGGTTTTTATACCGATTATGTAGAAGTGCGAGGTGCGAAACCTGGTGTTAACGTATCTGAGTTAAAGAATAAGTCTGGCGTTTCACTAAAGAGTTTTTATCCCGAAGACGAACAATACTACACCCAACGTGGAGACGAGTTACATCCTGTCAATTACGCATCCTTTTTTGGCATAGTAAGAAACGGTGTTTTTTATTGGATTTACAACGAAGAATTTTACCGCCTTGGCATGAAAGGTATGTTGAGCCATGTGGTGGTTATTGAAAGTCATTACACAGTATCTAATGGTATGAACTCGCCCTCGAATACTTCTGAGCAAAAATCGATGGTCATTGATTTTAACTCTGGCCATTCTTTTGCTTTTGAGCCAGAACCTTTTGGCATGTTTTTACTCGAAAATGCCCCTGACCTTTACGAAGAGTTTATCTTGATTAAAAAAAATAGGGATAAAAAAAGAGCGCTGTTTGTTTTTCTTCGACGATATAATAATCGGTTTAAAAAATAATATTAAGTAGTTAGTATTTTAGTAAGGTGTTTTTAAGGTCAATCAAGTCAAAAATCAGAAAAACCTGTCCCGAGAACGCAGTGAATCGGGGTCTTAAAATTGGTCAGTCACTCCCGAAAGTTCTCGGGAATTGGAAGACCACTTAGAATACTCAGGAAAATACCTTCGCCTGTCTTGTTAGCTATAAGATAAACAACTAAGACCTTACCATATCAATGCTCAGGAAACTCCAAAAACAGCTTCCTAAGCTTATTTCATGCATGAAATACTGCCCGAAGGGGTTGATTTTGAAGTATGAGTTAGGTTCAAAAAACATTGATATTTTACTTTAACCCAAAAAAGGCTACCCTAGAGCAGCCTTTTTACTACAATTCAAGAGTTAACTTCAAATTCAGCTTTTAATCTAGCACCTAGAAACGCTTCGTATTTATAATCTCCTAAAAACTTTAGGTATAATCCTTCTGTACCAATACTCAATTAGCTAAATGGCGGAGCAGCAACAAAAACATCACCGGCAATTATTAAACTTTTAATCACTTTCATGTGAATAAATTTAAATAAAGGGTTAAAGTTATTTTTAGAAAATAATGCAAAAAGTTGATAAAGAAAATCACTTTTCTTTATCAACTTTTTAGTTTAAGTATAAAATGTTTGTTTTCAAGGGTCTAAACTTAATGTTTTCTTAAAAAAATATTATAGTTTAATTTTATGAAGCTTTCGTTTTAGTTGACTCTATATGAGTCTTATAGAGTTTAATTAAAACAAGTTTATGTGTTCTAACAAGCCTTCTTTATAAGAGCCACCAATTGGAATTGATTTTTTCTCCCCTTCAAGTATCAGCATGCTAGATTGTTCTATGGTTACAATTTTATCAATTCTAACAATGTATGATCTATGCACTCTTAAAAACTGCTCTGAAGGAAGTTTTTTCTCTATCTCTTTCATGGTAGAGTGTATGGTGTATCGCGTACTAACTGTATTGATAACCACGTAATCTTTTAGCGCTTCTACATAGAATATGTCAGAAGTATTCAGTTTTATCAACTTAGATTTTGACTTAACAAAAAAGCTGTTTTTGTTATCTCTATTAACAACTATTTTGTACAATAAATCGCGTTCCTTTTTTACCCCTTCTTCTTTCGAAAACTTGTATAAAGCCATTTCAAGGGCTGTATGCAAGTCGGTGTTGGTAAAAGGTTTAATCACATAACCATGTGGTTCTGTGAACTTGGCTTTATCGACAGTACTATCATCAGCGTTTGCAGTCAAATACACGACGGGAATATTCAAATTTTCTTTGATAAAAGCTGTTGCTTCTATACCTGTCATTTTACCCTTGAGCATAATATCCATGAGGATAATGTCGGGTTTTAATTCGATGCTTTGTTCAATTGCTTTTTCTCCCGTTGCTACGGTTCCAACAACTTTGTAACCTAATTTTTCAAGGTTAGTTTTAATATCTTTAGCAACGATACTTTCGTCTTCCACTACTAATACACTCGCATTTGCCATAGGTGATTTAGGTTTTAAATTTGCTTTCTAAAAGTAATTAAATATTTAGTACCACCAAGATTTTCTATTTGAAGGTTACCATCTAGTTGTTCGGTGAGAGCCTCTATGAGCTGTACACCAAGGGTTTCATTTGTTTTTGATCTAAAATTTTCTGGCATTCCAATTCCATTATCTCCCATGATTAACGATATTTCATCATTATCCTCGTGCACTTCTACTGTGATTTCAGCGTCATTTTGGTTTGTAAAGGCGTATTTAAGCGAATTTGTGACCACTTCGTTTACAATAAGACCACATGGTATTGCCTGGTCTAGGTTCAAGTGTAATTCATTAATATTGAGTTTTAAACTTACTTTTTTACCTACTACATAACTACTAACTAAGTTTTTGGATAAGTTGGTTAAATATTCTTTAAAATTTATTTCATTAAAGTCTTTTGTTCTATACAAGCTCTCATGAATATAACTCATGGTTCTTATTCTGCTTTGACTTTCCCTAAGTATTGCCAATGTTTTTTCGTCGGTAACCAAAGAGCTTTGTAAGTTTAAAATACTAGAAATCACCTGCAAATTGTTTTTTACACGATGATGAATCTCTTTTAACAAAATATCTTTCTCTAATAAGGCTTTTTCTATCTTTAATTCAGCTTCTTTTCTATCATTTATTTCATACGCCATACAAGATACTTCCCTTATTTTTTTATCATCATCCAAAATTATTGGGTTGATAAAAACTTCGAACCATACTAACTCATTGTATGTATCCACCATACACACTTCAAACTGCTGAGAGTTTCCGAGAAATGCCAAGGAGAATTTTTTATGCATAAGTTCTTGAAAATACCCCTTTTGAATAAAAGGACTTAATTCTTTGTCAAAAAAAGCTCCTTCACTTATCTCTAGCTCGCAATATTTCCAAATCGTTTTTTTGAATTTTTGATTCATGGATGTTATTTGCTGTTTTTCATTTAGCATCCATAATAAAATGTTGGTTGAGTTTTCGAAAATCGATTTCATTTTAGCTGATTGTATTTTTACCAGCTTTGCTGTTTTCAAATTTTCAGTAACATCCTTAAATATTCCTCTAATAGATATGGGTTGGTAGTGTTTGTATTTTACGGTAGTGTTTCCTTGTATGATTATTTTTTTTCCCGATTGTGTGATAAATGAAGTGCTTACAGGGTTTAAGGTTTTTCCTTCTACGATGCTTTTAATAGTGATTTCACTCTGTTTGGCCCGATCTGGGCTTAACATATCTTTCAATTTTTTATTCTTAAAATCTTGATCCGAATATCCCATCGCTCTTTTAAACGAATTATTGACATATAAGAAATTACCTTCGAGATCAATAGAGATAATATACTCCGAAATATTCTCAAGCAGCTCTCTGTATTTTCTTTCCGATACCTTTATATCTTGTTCTGCCTGTTTTATGCGCGTTATATCTCTAGATATTCCCATGGATCCAACCACTTTTCCATCACTATTTTTAATTAGAGATGCTGATAGTAGCGTGGTGAATGTTATTCCTTTTTTATTTTTATTTATGACTTCTCCATAAAACTCTCCTTTTTCTTTTAAAGCATTTCTAACATTTAAAAAATCATAGTTAGAATCATACACCATATTTACATGCCTTCCTATCAGCTCTTTAGCTTTGTATCCCAAGGTTTTTTCGGCCGATTTATTAAAGTTTGTGATAATTCCATTGCTGTCTATGGCAATAATCATATCCAAAGAACTATCAATGATGCTTCTGCTAAACTGTTCTGCTTCCTTTAGTTTTGATTGCGTGGTTATGTGGTTATAATTCTCTATCGTTAATTGATCATTAAGTTCTTGGGTAACTTTTAATCGTACTTGTTCTTGGTTTAGCCTTTTTTCAATAGTAATGTCAGTAAGCGTAGTTTGTACTACTTGTTTCCCAGCATACCAAGAGTTGATAGAATTGACACCCCATTCTAAAAATTCTCCCGTTTTATTTTGGTAGGTTATTTCAACATAATCAAGCCCCTTTATTTGTATTATTTTATTAATCTCCTCTTTCAAGAATCTATCACAATACCTTGTGAAAATTCCTTCAAAATTTAATCCTGATATTTCTGATAAATGATTTATTTCCAGCAATTTCAGTGCTTTTGGGTTTGCATATATTATTTTTCCAGCTGTATGAATTAAAATACCATCGGGTGATTGTTCAACAAGGTTTTTGAATTGTTCATTACTTTTTTCGTAATTTTTTCTATTCGTAATATCGCTAATAAACCCTTCTATCGTTTTTTGATTATCACTTTCTGCTAATACTTCACCTCGCTCCCAAACCCATTTTTCTACTCCTTCTTTACTCTTAATTTTATACTCTAGAGAAAATATATTATCTTGTATCTCTATCAATTTCGATTTTCTTAATTCCTGAAATTCTTTTTGAACGAGTGTTTGGTACTGTATTTTTCTACCTGCTATTATTTCTTCTTGTTCATATCCTGTGAGGTTTTTGCTTCCTTGAGAGACATACTCCATGCTTAAATCATCATTGAGCAAACATCTATATGCCATACCTGGCAGATGACTCATCAATGTTTGTATGCTTTTTTCTTTTTCTACGAGTGTTTGCTCTGTTTTTTTTCTTTCTGTAATATCATACATAACAGACACCCTCACTCGCTTTCCTTGATAGTTCATATAACTACCTTTTGATTCTATGATAACAGGGGTTCCATCTTTTTTACGGTTTGTTATTTCAACTTTATCTATTTCATTTTTTTTCAATAAACCATTCACAAATTCTCTATGTTCAGGTTCTACAAAATCATCGATCTTTAATCCTATTACTTCTTCTATGCTGTTATATCCATAAAGTGATACAAATTGCTCATTACAATCTATTATTATTTTGTTATGCGTCATAGCTATTGCCTCAATAGCAACGTCTGACAAAAATTTGAATCTATTTTCTTCTTCGTTTTCTTTTCCTTTAAACTGGTAAGCGTACTCCTTACCTTGTTTGTATGCTAAAGCTTTTATTGCTACTTTATTAAAAAGTATGTTTACTTCTACAAAAGCATTTTCGATGAAAGAAATCGCTTTTGGAATGGTTATAATATTTGTGATAAGCTTACCAATAAGTTGCGATCCAAGCTCATTTAAAGCAGGCGTGTTTATTCTTAAAATTTCACCTTGCTCATTACAGGTTATTTGAATATCGTTGCTTTCTAACATGTTTTTAATCTATTGTTACCTCTGTTACTTCTGGTATATCTGTTCCTTGTCGCACTTTTACACCATTTATTTTTGTCTCTTTTCCTTTTTTATACCTGATAACAAGATATATTCTTCCTTCCTCATCAAACCATTTCCAATCTCCTTTTTTCGTTCCCCCACTATATTTACCTTCGGCAGAGATAGTACCATTAGCATGATAATACGTATGTTTATTAATCGCTATTCCATTGACATACTCTCCTTTAAAGGCCGTTCTTCCATTTTCATAAGTAAATACCCATAAACCTGTTGGTTCTCCATTGATAAATGATCCTTTTTCTTCAAAATCATTTAGTTTGTAATACCATTCTCCGTCTTTTTCTCCTTCAATGTACATCCCTTTTGCGATAATAGCACCCTGCTCGTCATATGCTATCATTTCACCCTCTTCTAAATCATTGCTGTATTCTTCTTTCCTTTTTATTGCACCGTTTTGATAATACAAGATCCAATCTCCTGTTGTTTTTCCTACCCTATAATAACCTTGTTGTTCTATTTTTCCATCCAAAAAATAATATTTCCAGAGCTTATCCTTTTTACCATCAATGTAATGTCCTTCAGATAATAGTTCACCTGTATCATAGTAATGTTTCCAATATCCTTGATAATATCCTTGCTCATCAACTATTCCTTCACCGAGCAAAAATCCTCTTTCGTAAACTTCAGATGATGTAATGTTTCCTTGTTCATCAAAGTATCTCCAAATACCTACCTTATTTCCATTGCTATACGACCCTGAGCTCTTTACTGTAGCATTTGGGTAGTATGTGTAGGATAATTTAAGAACAGCTGTTTGTTCGTCATCTTTTTGAATAACACCATTCACATATTTTACTATTTGTGTTAAGTTTCCTTTTTTGTCATAGTATTTAAAAACCCCATTCTTTAATCCTTTGGTGTAGTTGCCTTCTACTTGTTTTTGATCGTTGTCGTAATATAATATCCACAAACCTTCACGTTCATTTTTGACATTATACCTGTTAATCACTGTTTTTCTTACAGCCAAATCATCTTTATAACTTAACAAGGTTATTTTTCTTCCATCATCATCGGCATATACTACAGCATCTTTGTTTAATCTATTGTTTATATAAATTGCTTTTAGTTTTATGTTTCCCGAAGGATAATATGTGGTGTATTCTCCTTTTTTTATTCCTTTCTCAAAAGGTATCTTTTCCAATAAAATTCCTTCTGTATCATAGATCCATTGGTATCCTGTAATGTCGTCTAATGTGTATGATTTTCTTTCAGTTAAAAAACCTTCTTCATTGTAAAAATCCCAGATACTGTCCAGTAAAAAATTAGTTCTTTTTCCGGCTGTTCTAGTTCTACCGTTTTTGTAATAGGTTTTCCAAACACCATCTGGTTCACCATTAATCATATTTCCTTCTGAAGTTAGTTTACCATCGACACCATAAAATTTATTATGTCCATTTTGTTTAATGTCATTTTGAGCCAAAACATTTGGTATGGTAAAAATGATGGCTAAAGAAATGATGGTATGGTGAAATAGAAAATGGTTCATAGTTATTAACAGCTATATAAATTATTACTTTATTTTAAAATTATATAAAAAGAAATAGTAGTGGTTAATAGGTCGGTTAAATGCGTTTAAAACTTTATGTGATTTAAGTAGGTATATTGATTTGTTAAAAGTAGATAACATGTTATGCACAGTATTTATTTTATAAATAATTGATTATTATTAGTTTAGACTATTATTAACATTCATGTGTATAACTGCTATTCTTTATAAATTATCAAAACACTAAGATACCTTTATGTGTACTAATTACTGTAAAACTAACTGATAGTTTGGGTTGTGTAGTATTACAGAATAGTCCATAAGGGAATAGTTTTTAAATATGCTAATTTAGTTTTCATTTTTTTTAAGGTTTATACTAACACTATTTAAACAATACTGTTCATTTTGCCCTAAAATTCAGGTTTGATAATCAATCTATTAGCTTTGTTATTAACATCCGTTTTTAAGGATTCATTTCGTTATTTTTGAATGATTAAAATGATGCATTGAAATATGAAAATTAAGAAAATAGGCATAGCGGGTGACCATGCTGGTTATCAACTTAAAGCAGAAGTTATCAACCATCTTACAAATAAAGGAATTGAAGTCAAAGATTTCGGTCCTTTTAGCGAAGATAGTGTTGATTATGCGGATTTTGCACATCCATTAGCCAATAGTGTTGAAAACAACGAAATGGATGCTGGTATTGTCATTTGTGGATCAGGGAATGGTATTAATATGACTGCAAACAAACATCAAGGTGTTCGTTCGGCATTATGTTGGTTACCAGAATTGGCTGCTTTAGCAAAACAACATAACAATGCAAACGTATTAGCTTTACCTGCACGGTTTATTAGTCAGGATATTGCCATACAATGTGTTGATGCATTTATTGACAATGAATTTGAAGGAGGACGTCATCAAAATAGAATAGATAAAATACCTGTATGAAAAAGATAGTATTATTAGTAGGAATTATAGGGTTTCAATTAACCACTATAGCGCAAGACTCGGCAGCAGTAAAATTTGCAAATACCATTACTGCTGAAGATTTGCACAAACATTTAAGTGTGTTGGCTTCTGACGAATATGAAGGAAGAGAAACTGGAAAAAAAGGACAAAAAATGGCTGCTGAGTACATCAGAGCTTTTTTTGTGAATAATAAAATTAATCCACCAACCAAGGATGGTTATCTGCAACCATATGATATTATTTTAGAAAATCCAACGGAAGTAAACCTGAAGATAGGTCAAAGTAAATTGAGTTACCTAGACGATTTTTTCGTGTTTGGATCAGTTGGTAATTATACTACCTATGGAGGTTTTGATTTTAGAGGATATGGTATTAAGGATGATAAATACTCTGACTTTAAAAATGAAAAGCAAAATGATGTGGCTGTTATTTTTGATGGTGAACCAAGAAATAAGGATGGAAAATCGTTAATCACTGATTTAAAAGAACCAGGTTCTTGGACCAATGATAGAAATAAAAAGAAAGAAGCATTGCTAGCTGAAGGCTATAAAATGGCTATCATAGTAATGTCAGATTTTAAGAAATGGTCAGAAACGTATGGTCATTACCTAACATCAGAAAAAACAAAACTAGCTTCTGTAGAAGAAGAAAACCAACTACCAACGATCTATGTTTCGGAAGAAACCGCTAAAAAGTTATTCATTGGTAGATACACTAAAGAGAAGCTGCTTAAAAAATTACACAGAAAAGGAACAATGCCTACATTTTCTGAAAAAGTGATTTTAGGTGCTGGAATTAAAGGAGGAGTCAAAACCGGACAAGCTGAAAACGTTGTTGGTATTGTAGAAGGTTCTGACTTGATTGATGAAATTGTTATTATCACAGCACATTACGATCATATTGGTGTTGATGGCGAAGAAGTTTTTAATGGAGCAGATGATGATGGTTCTGGTACAGTTGCCGTAATGGAATTAGCTCAAGCATTTAAACTAGCAAAAGAAGCTGGTAATGGACCAAGAAGAACGATGGTTTTTATGACTGTTTCTGGAGAAGAAAAAGGATTATTAGGTTCTGAATACTACACAGATAACCCAATTTTTGCACTAGAAAACACCGTTACCAACTTAAATATTGATATGATCGGTAGAGTAGATGAGGCTCATGAAGGAAACCCTAACTATGTGTATCTAATAGGATCGGATAAATTGAGTACTGACCTTCATAAAATTAGTGAAGAGGCTGGTAAAGAATATGGTTTATTAGAACTAGATTACACCTTTAATGACCCTAATGATCCAAACAGATTTTACTACAGATCAGATCATTATAACTTTGCTAAAAACAATATTCCCGTTATTTTTTATTTTAATGGAGTGCATGCCGATTATCATAAAAGCACCGATACTATTGAGAAGATTGATTTCGAAAAAATGGAAAAAATATCTAGACTTATTTTTCACACTGCATGGAAAATAGCAAACACTACTGAAAGACCAAAAGTAGATGTAGAAAACGATTTTGAATAAAAACTGTAAACTAAAAAGCTGGCTAGAAGTAATTCTAGCCAGCTTTTTTTTGTTTTAATATTTCAAGAAATGCTATAACAATGAAGTAATCAATGCTTCTGTTTCTTGTTTAAAATCCTCGTACTTATCTCCTGTACTAGGTCCATAAAAACCTGTGTGAATCTTTACTACGTTACCAAGTCTATCAATAAAAATAGAAGTAGGGTAAGAAATAATTTTACTCAATTGTGGTAAACTTTCTGAGGTAAACGATTTACTCGCTTTTCCAGCAAACAAAAAAGTATAATTAGCTTTTGCATCTTTTTTATAAGATGCAATACGTGCTGCATTATTGCTAAACACCGTATCTTTTTCATAAGCTAATGCAATGATTTCTAACCCTTGCTCCGCGTAAGTATCATATAAACCAGCGTAGTAGTTGGTCTCATCCATACAGTTTGGACACCAGGTTCCCATTATTTGCACAATTTTAACCTTATTATCGAACTGAGTATCACTTAACGATACATCCTTGCCATTTAAGTCTCTAAAAGTGAAATCAAATAGGGTAGAGGGATCATTTAAAGAAGTGAGTTCATACGGATTGGCTAATTCAAATGAATCGTTAGGAAAAGCAGTCCAATTATCTGAATAATGACTGCCAGAGTAAAACTTACCTTCCGTCAATTCATTGTTTTTGTAAACAGCTGTAAAAGTAAAAGCATGTGCACCATCAAAAGCATGAAGCAATAGGGTGTCATGATTTAAGTAACCATCTAAAAAACGATAATCACCCGTTTCGGTCAAAAATGTTCCGGTTACTTTATTTTTATTTTGCTCCAATAGGGCAATAGCAGGGTAGTTGTCAGTAGAATCTCCAAAATTAACTTGCCATTTGTTTGCAAGTACAATAGATGTTTCTGTTAAATCAAACTTTTCTTTTTTATGCTCTGCCTTAAAAGGAATAATGTACTTATCACCTTTTGATTTGTTAAACCAGTTACCATAAATCAAGTCGTCTTTCCATACTTTCCCATGAAACTCAGAACGAAAGAAGGGAAGATACATGTGAATACTGTCGGTAGTTAACTCAACGTTGTCTATTCTTATTTTTTCAGAATTATTGACCAACACAGCAAACGTATCTGTGCTAGAAATAGTGAGGTCTAAATAGAAAGGTAATTTGGTTTGCGTCATGTCCATGGTTACCAACCAACGTCCTGTTTTAGGAGAACGTGGGCTAGTACTACATGAAAATAATAAGGCAACAAAAGCAATAATGATAAGATTACGCATATGGGTTACATCTGAATGTGATGTTGTTATTAGAGGTTAAATTTAATTCCTTGAGCTAATGGCAAATCAGCACCATAGTTAATGGTATTGGTTTGTCTTCTCATGTAAACTTTCCATGCGTCAGAACCTGATTCTCTTCCTCCACCAGTTTCTTTTTCACCACCAAAAGCACCACCTATTTCAGCACCTGATGTTCCAATATTTACATTAGCAATTCCACAATCAGAACCTGCAGCAGATAAGAACAATTCAGACTCGCGCACATTGTTAGTCATAATAGCAGATGACAAACCTTGAGGAACGTTATTTTGAATTTCGATAGCTTCGTCTAGCGTACTGTATTTTAACAAATAAAGTACAGGAGCGAATGTTTCATGTTGAACAATCTTGAAATTGTTGTTTGCTTCAGCAATGGCAGGTTTTACATAACAACCACTTTCGTAACCTGCACCAGACAATACTCCACCTTCAACAACGAGGTTTCCACCTTCTCTAACAACTTCTTTAAGCGCATTTTCATAACTAGCAACTGCTAGTTTGTCAATTAATGGACCTACGTGATTGTTTTGATCTAATGGATTACCAATGCTTAATTGTGTGTATGCATTTTTCAATTTTTCTTTTACGGTATCGTAGATAGATTCATGAATGATTAATCTTCGGGTAGAAGTACAACGTTGACCCGCAGTTCCAACAGCACCAAATACGGCACCAATGATCGTCATTTTTAAATCAGCGTCAGGAGATACAATGATCGCATTGTTTCCACCAAGCTCTAACAAACTTTTACCAAAACGTTGTGCAACTGTTGCCCCAACAATTCTTCCCATACGGGTAGAACCAGTAGCAGAAATTAAAGGAATGTTAACATCATTGGTTAACCATTCACCTACTTTAAAATCACCATTGATAACACAAGATAAACCTGCAGGTAAATTATTTTTTTCTAAGATCTCGGCGATAATATGTTGACAAGCTACTGAACAAAGAGGTGCTTTCTCAGATGGTTTCCAAACACAAGAATCTCCAGAAATCCAAGCCAAAGCTGTATTCCAACACCAAACAGCTACAGGGAAGTTAAAGGCAGAAATAATTCCTACAACGCCAAGTGGATGGTATTGCTCATACATTCTATGATCTGGTCTTTCAGAGTGCATGGTTAATCCATGAAGTTGACGAGAAAGGCCAACTGCAAAATCACAGATATCTATCATTTCTTGTACTTCACCTAAACCTTCTTGCAAACTTTTTCCCATCTCAAAAGAAACAAGAGCACCAAGGTCAGCTTTTTTCTCTCTTAATGCTTCACCAAATTGTCTAACCATTTCTCCACGAATAGGAGCAGGAGTTGTCTTCCATGTTTTGTAAGCATCCTTGGCAGCTTTAATTACTTCTTTGTATTCTGCTTCCGAAGTTTCTGAAACTTCACCAATTATTTTTCCATCAACTGGAGAATAAGAAGCGAAATATTTTTTTGAATCAATCGCTTTTGAACCAATAAATGTTCCAGCGTTCTTTTCGTTTAATTTTAAGTTGCTTAAAATTTCTTTAATGTTAATTGACATGTAATATGGCTTTTTGTTAAATTTTTGACAAATATATGCTTTTGTTATGTTTTTCAAGGAAACTTCATGTAAACACTTGATAATCAAAACCCTGTAAAAAGCTATTTTAATAACTGATTCTTAAAAGATTTCATCAAATTAATACCTTGGGTTCAAAACGGATTTGATCGCAAAAATTACCCCTTAAAATCGATATTTAATGTTTCACATGAAACTATCTACCCATGTGTATTAAAAGCACCGAAATGTCCGATGGATTGATTCCGCTTATGCGAGAAGCTTGCCCAATTGTACTAGGTTTTATTTTGTTCAATTTTTGAGTTGCTTCTGTTGAAAGGCTTATTAAATCGCTGTAATTAATTGCTTCAGGTATGCTAATGTTTTCCAAGCGAATTAATTTGTCTGCAACATCTTGTTCTTTTTGTATGTAGCCCTCGTATTTTAATTGTATTTCGGTTTGTTCACAAATCTCAAGATCTAGCTTGTGCTCGGTAATGTAATTTTGTATGTCAGGTAAAACTACTTGTAAATCAGGTAAGTTTATCTGTGGTCTTGTAATTACGTTCCCTAGTTTTACTTGTTGCTTTAGAGCGGTTGTTCCTTTTTCAAGTAATAAAGGGTTTATCAATTCTGGTGTTACGCTGTAGTTTTTTATGAATTTAATAAACGCTTCCGTTGCTTTAATTTTGTGATTAACACGTTCAAGTCTTTCCGAGCTAGCTAAACCAATAGCATGTCCTTTGTGTGTTAGTCTAATGTCAGCATTGTCTTGTCGTAACAAAATTCTGTATTCTGCGCGCGAGGTAAACATACGATAAGGCTCATCTGTTCCTTTTGTGATTAGGTCATCTATTAGCACGCCAATGTATGCTTCGTTTCTTTTTAAAATAAAGGCAGGTTTATTTTCAATTAGGTTATGTGCATTTATTCCGGCCATCAATCCTTGAGAAGCAGCTTCTTCGTATCCGGTAGTTCCGTTTATTTGCCCTGCAAAAAACATCCCTGAAACTAGTTTTGTTTCTAATGTGTGTTTCAGTTGGGTGGGAGGGAAGTAGTCGTATTCAATGGCGTAACCTGGTCGGAACATTTTAGCATTCTTAAATCCTGGTATTTCTCTCATGGCTCTTATTTGTACATCTTCAGGTAAGGATGTTGAAAAACCATTTACATATATTTCTACGGTGTTCCAGCCTTCAGGTTCTACAAATATTTGGTGTCTTGTACGTTCTGCAAATCGAGTAATTTTGTCTTCAATCGACGGGCAATACCTTGGTCCTAATCCTTGAATTCTTCCGGTGAACATTGGTGATTGTTCAAAGCCTTCTTTTAGGATTTCATGAACTTTAGGGTTTGTATAAGAGATAAAACAAGACCGTTGTTTTTTTAAAGGTTCAGTAGGTAGGTAACTAAATGTTGTTGGGTTTTCGTCTCCAAATTGCTCCTCCATTTTGGAGTAATCTAATGACCGTCCATCAACTCTTGGTGGGGTTCCGGTTTTCATTCTTCCTGTCTCAAAACCAAGTTCTTTTAGTTGCTCAGTCATTCCAAAGCTAGCAGATTCTCCTGCACGACCTCCCCCAAATTTTTTCTCTCCAAGATGAATTAAGCCATTCAAAAAAGTACCGTTGGTTAACACTACTGTCTTACATAATATGGTTTGACCCATAGAGGTTGTTACTCCTTTAATTACATTGTTTTCCGTTTTTATACCCGTAACCATGTCCTGCCAAAAATCAACATTGGGGGTTTGTTCCAACATTAATCGCCACTCTTCTGCAAAACGCATCCTATCATTTTGAGCTCTTGGACTCCACATCGCAGGTCCTTTAGATCTGTTAAGCATTCTGAATTGTATGGCCGATTTGTCGCTTACAATCCCAGAGTAGCCACCTAGCGCATCAATCTCTCGAATGATTTGTCCTTTGGCTATGCCACCCATTGCAGGGTTGCACGACATTTGGCCAATGGTGTTCATGTTCATGGTTATCATTAGCACAGACGAACCTAGGTTCGCTGCTGCTGCTGCTGCTTCGTTGCCAGCGTGTCCGCCGCCTATTACTATGACATCGTATTTTTGTAACATGATTTTTGGATGTTTCACGTGAAACAAAGAAGGAGAAACGTGTGATTTGTGATGTTAAAATTTTCGCAAAGATAGATAAAAATCTTCTTTAGAAGTCATTTCTAATTGGTGTTCTGGACTCTTGTCTTTGTATCCAAGTAGATGCAAGGTGCCATGAATGATCACCCTGTTCAATTCGTTTGTTAAAGCGGTTTTGTGTGTCTTTGCGTTTTCTCTTACACGATCTATGCTAATGAATAAGTCTCCAGAAACAAGATTGTTTTCCGTGTAGTCGAACGTGATAATATCTGTGTAAGTGTCGTGATTAAGATGTTCTACATTCATTTTGTGCAAGTGTTCGTCCGAGCAAAGGATGATGTTGATTTCACCACAGGTGTGGTTCTCGTTTTCAATAGAGGTATTCATCCATTGTTTAATTGCCTTTTTGTGCTTGATGGTGTAATGTGTGTCTTCCGAATGGAAGTAAATGGATGGTAGCATGTAGTTTTAATTTGCAGCAAAGTTAAAGCATAACTCAACTTGATTTCCGGAAGCATTAAAATTTACCTCTTCAGCCAATTGTTGCATTAAAAAAACACCCCTGCCCGTAATTTTATTCCTGTTTTCTGGAGCGGTAGGGTCTGGTAAATCAAGATGGTTAAACCCTTTGCCTTCATCAGAAACAGTAAAAACAATACGTTCGTTCAATAAACTACATGTTACTTGTGTGTTGAGTGATGGGTTGTTGGCGTTGCCGTGTTTTATGGCGTTGTTCACAGCTTCGGTTAAGGAAATGATAATGTTTCCGTATAAGTCTTCTCCAATAGCATGCTGTGCACACAACTCATCAATCAAGTTTTCAATTAAACCTAGGTTTTCTATTTTGGAAGAAAACACTAATTGCTTGTTTGCAATAATTGCTCGCGTGCTCATGGTTATTCGTTTGATTGATTAAAATATGTATTGATTTTCTCTCGGTAATAAGGTTTTAAGTCAGGAGGAAGTGTTTTTAGCATTTCCTGCTCGTTTAACTTCTTGTTTTTATACTCCAAATATTCTTTTTGGTTACCTTTTGGTTGTTTTTTAGCCGATTTACTTTCGCGTTTGTTGTCCATTTCTCTTTCTCGTTCAGCATTTTCAGCTTTCAATAGTCGAGTCATAATGTCTCTTTGGCGCTTAATTAATTCAGGGGAGATATTCTTTTTGGCAATTTCTTCTTCCATCTCATCCATTTCTTTAGCTATTTTCTTTAAATCAGAGCCAACACCATCTTTCCCGTTTTCGAGTTCTTTTCCTAGTTTTTCTATTTCTTCACGAATAGCTGCTTGCTCTGCTGCAATGCGGGCGAGTTCTTTGCTCATTTTTCCGTTCGCTCCAGACTTACCACTTCCTCCAGGTTTGTTGCCAGGCTTCATCGCTTTTTTAAGTGCATCTAATTGTTTGGCCATCGATTTTTGCAAATCAGACATTTTACCACTGTTAGGCTTTTTGCCGCCCGGTTTTTTGCAATTAGCGTTTCCAGGCTTTTGATTAGCCGATTCTTGCTGCAGCTGCTGCAATACCTCGTCTAATAACAATGCCAAATTGTTGAGTGAAGTCATAGCATATTGCTGTCTCGTCAAAGCTTGATTGGTTTGTTGTTCGGCCATAGCTGCAATAGCCTTCCCCATGTTTTGCGTCAAGTCGCCAATTTCTTTGTTTACAATATTGCTCAATTGTGGAACTCGTTTTGACAAGGCAAACAAGCTGTCTTGAATAACCACACTGTTTTCTTTGAACTGACTTTGTTTTCTGTTTATTTCTAAGTACTGAGGATCTAATGAATTAAGACCACGCAAATCTTCCATGGCCTGCTCTTGGTCAAAACTTAAATGGATAAGGTTTTCTAACAAAGCTCTTAATGCATCAATGTCTTCTTCGTTTTGTTCTTCGCTAGAAGACTCCATGCTTTCTTTGAGTGCACTGGCCATTTCTTTCATTTGTTCGGCAGCAGATTCTTGCTTCTCTTTTGCTTTTTTCTTTTTGTTCTTGCCTAACGATTCAGATGCACCTTGCATTTCTTCATCTATTTTTTCTTGGCTTTCTTCAGAATCTGGCAAGTCGGCAGGAGAGGTAAGCTCCTCATTTTTTTCTTTAAGATCATCCAATTGTTTTTTGATGTCTTCAAATTCTTTGTTTAGTTCATCTTGTTCTTTTTTCAGCTCTTCAGCATCGGCACCTTTTTCTTCGTTTTTCTCTGAAAGTTCCTCTTGTTTTTTGGCTAATTCTTCCAATTGTTCGGTGGCGTCTTGCACCATTTTCTCCACTTCCAATTGCTTAAAGATTTCTAATGTTCGATCCAACTCTTTGTTCAGTTGTTCATTGCTCATTTCAAAATCTTCTAACTTTTCTTGCAGCTGCTCTTTATTCAGTTCCTGCATAAGCTTGTCAATTTCT
>JBLIDJ010000010.1:0-40213 GCA_047634195.1 Flavobacteriales bacterium | reverse complement strand
AACCTACCAAAGATAAAGTGGGGGTGTAAACATTCTTAATGCAATTCTAAATCCATCATATGACTTTAATCAGAAGTTGTATGGTGGATTTTTTTATGCAATTAATAATGTATAATGTGGTTATTGATTTCCTGCTTTTTTAGGAATCATTTTCACAAACAGTTCACGCCCTTTCCGAGGAGCTATGCTATTGTAAGCCGTTTCCATAATAGCTATTTCAAAATAAGGTGAAAACAACTCTTGGTAAAGTTTTACATCTCCACCAAAAGGAGGATTATCACCTGGCAAAGGATCGTTAAACAACAAACCAATCAGTTTCCCATTTGGTTTTAGTAAACTGTGCATGTGTCTGACGTATTGTGGCCTGAGTGTAGGAGAAAGCGCACAAAAAAACGTTTGCTCCACTATCAGGTCATACTGCCCTGTGTGTTTAAAAAAATCTTGCTCAATAAGGTTTTCTTTTGGAAATGCTGGATGCTTTTTATGAAAAGCTAACAATGGTTCTGCAGCAAAATCTAGTACATGTACTTGGGCAAATCCTGCTTCAAACAAATAACTAGCCTCATGCCCATTTCCCGCTCCTGGAATCAAGATGGACATGTTTTTGTCTGTCAATTGATCTACATATTCTTTTAGTGGCGTGGCAACAAAGCCAATATCCCAACCAGTTTCACGGTTGAGATATCGGTTGTTCCAATAGGTTTCCG
This sequence comes from Flavobacteriales bacterium, assembly GCA_047634195.1. Taxonomy (GTDB): domain Bacteria; phylum Bacteroidota; class Bacteroidia; order Flavobacteriales_D; family Luteibaculaceae; genus JBLIDJ01. The sequence continues at coordinate 39,506 of JBLIDJ010000010.1, read as the reverse complement.
ACAAAAAGCCAGTTTGATTCATCAGTATTTAATCCTCATCTTCTGTTTCAAGTTCTTCTACTTTTTCAGTTTCCTCTTCAAAATCGTCACGCAATACGCCATCTTCATAATCACCATCTTCTTCAATGATTTGTTCTGCTTCGTCAGCAGTCATTCTAATGAGGTAATACATGTCATCTGTTTCGAACGGAAGCGCAGAAACACGTTTTCCTTGAGCGTTGTCATACTTTATTAAGTTCTCGACAAAACCGTCTGGATAAGTGAGTTTTATTTGATTGATAATATCAACCGTCAACTTCTCATAATCTTTTACAACACGTTTTTTACTCAATGTGCTCTAAATTAAAGGGTTAGTAATACTTGATCTTATTTTAGTTCGCAATGCACTACTAATATATTATTTCTTTTTAAGCAATACTACATTTTCTACATGATGCGTATGCGGAAACATATCTACTGGCTGAACCTTTACCACCTCATATTCTGCTGAAAGTATGGCTATGTCTCGTGCCTGTGTTGCTGGGTTACAACTTACGTACACTATTTTATTTGGTGAAATTTTCAACAATTGGTTCACTACATCTTCGTGCATACCTGCTCTTGGCGGATCGGTTATCACCACGTCTGGCTTGCCATGTTCTGCGGCAAACTCATCGGTAAGGATGTCTTTCATATCGCCAGCCGTAAAAAACAAGTTGTCTTGTTTATTAAACTCAGCGTTTACCCATGCGTCTTCAATGGCTTCGGGAACGTACTCAATGCCTACTACTTTTTTGGCTTGTTTGGCTACAAAGTTGGCTATTGTTCCTGTTCCGGTGTACAAATCGTACACCACTTCTTCGCCAGTGAGTTCAGCAAAATCTCGTGTTATTTTGTACAATTCGTAAGCTTGGTCAGAGTTGGTTTGGTAAAACGACTTTGGCCCAATTTTGAAATGGATGCCTTCCATGTTTTCCATGATGTGATCGGCACCGTCAAACAGCACTACTTCTTGATCATTTATGGTATCATTCTTTTTTAAATTCACCACATACATGATGGAAGTTAAATCGGAAAAAGCTTCTTTAAATGCTGCTAACAGGTTTTGAATGTTGGCGGGTTGATCTTCACCAAACGTGAAAATAACCATCCATTGCCCAGTACTGCTCGATCGTAGGATAAGGGTTCTTAGCAGTCCTTCATGTATTTTTATGTTGTAAAACGACAAGTCGTTTTTGATAGCGTAATCGTAAATCCAATCACGAATGGCGTTGCTAGGGTCGGCTTGTAAGTGGCATTTGTTTACATGCACCACCTTATCGAACATACCCGGAATATGAAAACCTAAACCTGAACGATTGATGTCTTCATCGTTTGACTTTATTTGCTCGAACGTCAACCATTTTTTATTGGAAAACGTGTATTCCATTTTGTTACGATAAAAGCTTGTAGCCGCAGAACCTAAAATAGGCAAGACTTTCGGAAATGGAAATCCACCCAATCGTTGGAAATTATCTTCCACCTGTTGCTGTTTGTAAAACAATTGGTTTTCGTAGTTCATGTGTTGCCATTTACAACCTCCACACACACCAAAATGCTCACAGATAGGCTCTACGCGTATGTCAGAATAGGTGTAAAACTTCACTGGTCGTGCTTCCAAAAAATTTCTTTTTTTCTTGGTTACCTGCACATCTACTACATCGCCAGGTACTACACCTGTTACAAATACAACTTGATCGTCGTGTCTTGCAATTGCTTTTCCTTCTGCTCCAGCGGTTTCAATTGTTAGGTTCTCCAACACTGGATGACTTTTCTTTTTTCTACCCATAATGGAGGCAAAAATAGCTATGATTTGTTAGAGTATTAATGAAATTTAATTTAAAATTCTGTGTGATTTTTTTTGCATATTTCATTTGACCTAGAAGCTTGTTAATAACTACATTTTTTTGGAGGAATTCTTAGTGCTATTCTCGACAAGAAAAATATCATCCCTATTACAAATTGTAAGCAGTTTTATTTGCCCCATGAATTGTAAACTTTATCACCTGAGTATTTTAGGAAACACTTTAATGATTGGCTATATTTGCGCCTTGAGGAATTGATTAAAAAACAAGCAATGAATATGATGGTAAAAAACGAACTAACTTCGGCTCAAGCTATTGCATTAGAAGATAAATACGGAGCACATAACTACCATCCTCTTCCAGTAGTGCTGGAAAAAGGCGAAGGGGTTTATGTGTGGGATGTTGAAGGAAAAAGATATTATGATTTTTTATCGGCCTATTCTGCCGTTAATCAAGGACATTGTCATCCAGCTATTATTGGTGCTATGATGGAGCAAGCTCAAAAACTGACCTTAACTTCTCGTGCTTTTTACAACGATTGTTTGGGCGAATATGAAAAGTATGTAACCGAGTACTTTTGTTTCGACAAAGTATTGCCAATGAATACCGGGGCTGAAGCTGTTGAAACAGCTATTAAACTAACCCGTAAGTGGGGTTATGAAGAAAGAGGCATTGCCGAAAATCAAGCAGTAATTATTGTGTGTGAAGGAAACTTCCACGGGCGTACTACGACTATCGTATCGTTTTCCAGTGATGCTGATGCTACCAAAAATTTTGGCCCTTATACCCCTGGTTTTGTTACCATTCCTTATGATGACATCAATGCACTTAAAACAGCCTTAGAAAACCCAAATGTTGTAGGTTTTCTAGTAGAACCTATTCAAGGAGAAGCAGGTGTTTACGTTCCTAGCGACGGGTATTTGAAAGAAGCATCCAATCTTTGTACAGCAAAAAATGTATTGTTTATTGCTGACGAAGTTCAAACAGGTATTGCGCGTACAGGAGAATTACTGGCTGTGTACCACGAAAAGGTTCAACCCGATGTCTTGATTTTAGGTAAAGCTATTTCTGGTGGTGTCTACCCTGTTTCTGCCGTATTGGCCAACAACAACATCATGAAAGTCATTAAGCCTGGTCAGCACGGAAGTACATTCGGAGGAAACCCAATTGCATCCAAAGTAGCTATTGCAGCATTAAAAGTTGTGAAAGACGAAAATTTAGCGGCCAATGCACAAGCACTTGGTACGTTGTTTAGAGTTGAGATGGACAAACTTATTGGCGAGTCTGACCTTATTACTAAAGTAAGAGGAAAAGGATTGTTGAACGCTATTATCATTAATGATACGCCTGAAAGCGAAACCGCTTGGAATATTTGCATGGCACTTAAAGAAAATGGTTTGCTTGCAAAACCAACTCATGGAAACATCATACGATTTGCTCCACCATTGGTTATGAACCAAGAGCAATTGATGGAATGTGTTAGCATTATTCGTAAAACTATTTTGGAATTCAAAAAGTAAGTAACTTTTTTAATTTTATTTAAAGCCGAGGCATGTGTCTCGGCTTTTTTTGTGCCTTATCATTTCTAAAACCTACTGATGTGTATCTGTAATTCGAAATTTTAGTTTGTAAAAAACCGACCATAATATCCTACCCTATCCCCTTCAAAAATGTCAATACAGCTATCATTAAAAACAATTGAAACTTTCATATTTATTTTTATAAGTACCGCCTTCAATTAGCTAAGCTTTAAGGAACCTACGAATTCAGCATGTTCCGTTTCAAATATAACTATTCTCTAAAGCTTTCAACGTATTTACTCCCTCATGTGAGCATTCACTCCTTACGTTAAACTTATTTTGATATTTATTATTAACGCTTACGCGTGACATTTTATAACATACAAAGACACCAGTATGACAATTATTTTACCTTAATTATTGATTTAAATCAATTCATAGGTATTTTATTGCCTTTTAAGGTGTTATTGTTAATAATAAGCACTAGCTTTATCTACTCTATATTGAAACAAAACCTAACTTTTAGTTATGAACAACATCGATACCGTATTAATTGCAGACGACGATGAGAAATACAGAACTTCTCTCGTTATGTTACTTAGAAATTCTTTTCCAAATATTTCATTCCTAGAAGCTAGCAATGGTCTCGAGGTTATGAAAATGACAAGAAAGGGAGCCGTTGACATATTGATTCTGGACCTAGATATGCCAATAATGGATGGCTACTTAGTATTACGAGATCTTTATAGGCGAGTAAAAAGACCTAAGATTATTATTAATAGTAATTTACTTTCATTGCTCATGACTATTAGTTGCTTAAAGGAAAAACACTCCGAAGGCTATTTTTTAAAGATGGATAATATTGCAGACATCTCGAAAGGAATACAAATAGTGGTAGATGGAGGGGTTTACATATGTGAAAAACTGCAACAAAAGATAAAAGACAGAAAACCCGATGACATCCTACTAATGGCTAATTTGTCTAGGCTACCGGCAATCCCTAATCTATCAAAGGTGAAACTCACTTTGCTTGAAAATGAGGTAATGCAGTTAATGTGTCAATTTATAACCGCTAAAAATATTGGAGAAATCATATCAAAGTCAAAACAAGAAGTTGTCGAAATCCAACGTGTGGTTACTAAAAAAGTAGGAAGAATAAGATTGAATGACTTAATTCTCAACACCGTAAAACAAGGGAGATTCCCTGAGATGGCAGGAAAACAAACGCAAAAAAAAGAGACTGTCTAAATATGATTTAGACAGCCTCTTTTAAATACAATTTTGCTAAAGCTTATTTAGCAGCAACATCTGCTGCAATTTCTTGTACGTCTGCTTTAATTTTTAAGATAGTGCTACTTGGCTCAGTATTAGCAACCAACGTAACTGTTTTGTTTTGTACACCTTTTTGTTTTCCAGGCTTGTACACAACTTCAATTTCTCCGGTTGCACCAGGTGCGATAGGTTCTTTAGGGTAACTAGGTACAGTGCAACCACAAGATCCTTTAGCACTTTCAATAACTAATGGCATAGAGCCCGTGTTTGTAAATGTAAATACCTTTTTGTTGTCAGTATCTTGGTCTATCGAACCAAAATCATGATCCAATTCCCCAAAAGCCATAACTGTTGGTGGTAATTGTGGCTTTGCTGGTTCTGGAATAGCAGGTAAATCAAGATTGCTTACTGGATTAGCAGCAGCGTTGCTCACTGGACGTGGAGTGCTCATGTTTCCACCGTCTAGGTTTACTAATAAATACGTGTTGACCATTAAAGTAACGGCAACTACACCCAATAGGATGTTGGTAATTTGATTATTCATGATGATTATATTTTTATTTATTTAACACAAATATAAAAATCAGATTGGTTAATGCAATATGTGTGTAGCTTTATAACAAAATGTTAACAACTTAACGATAAAAAATAAAACTTATTTAATGTCTAAAAATGACTTTTTCATGAATTGTAGTCATATTTTTGATTTTTAACTGTTATGAAAAAACTTTTAGTGTTTGCCAACGTATGGCCGGAACCAAGTTCATCTGCAGCTGGTAAACGAATGTTGCAATTGCTGCAACTATTCTCCGACAATGATTTTCAAATTTGTTATGCATGCACAGCCACTAAAAGCGATCATGCCATCGATTTTGAGCCACTTAACGTCAGTGCCACTCAGGTTTTATTAAATGACAATTCTGTCGATGACCTCATCAAACAATACATCCCCGATGTAGTGTTGTTTGATCGATTTATGACCGAAGAACAATTTGGTTGGCGACTTGATGCCTGCGCCCCAAATGCTCTACGCATATTAAACACCGAAGATTTACATGGCTTACGAAAGTCAAGGCAAACGTGTTTTCAAAAAAATATTCCATGGCAAAAAAAACACCTGCAGGATCATGAGGTTATCAAAAGAGAAATTGCTTCCATATTCAGGTGCGACCTTTGTTTAATCATTTCTAGTTTTGAAATGGATCTTTTAACAACTGATTTTCAAGTTCCGAAAGAGAACTTATTTCATTTTCCTTTTGTCGCTGAGCAAGAAACGAACAAAATTCCTTTCTGTGACAGAAACGGGTTTATGACTATTGGCAACTTTATGCACGAACCCAACTGGACTGCTGTAAAAGTGCTAAAACAAGAGGTTTGGCCAAAAATAAGAATACTCCTCCCTCATGCTACCATGCACATTTATGGAGCATATGCCAGTCAAAAAGTGATGCAATTGCATAACAAAAAAGAACGATTCTTGATTCATGGCAGAGCAAAAGATGCCAAAACGGTGATGCAACAAGCTCGGGTTTGTTTGGCTCCCTTAATGTTTGGTGCAGGATTAAAAGGGAAATTACTGGAAAGCATGTTATACGGCACTCCTTCCGTAACAACATCCATTGGTGCTGAAGGAATGACAAATGACCTAACTTTCTGGAATGGAGCCGTAACCAACGATATGGATGAATTTGCCAAACAAGCTATTGAACTTCATGAAAACGAAACAGTATGGCAACAGGCGCAACAAAATGGTGACCGAATACTAAAAGATTCTTTTTTAGACACTCATATCTTCACCAACATGATGCAAGTAATTAGTCAGTATTTAGAAGATGTCGCTCAGCATAGACAAAAGAATTTTATTGGAAAAATGCTAAAACACCACCGATTGCAAAGCACTAAATACATGAGTCGATGGATCTCTCTAAAAAATGAAAACAACCCAAAATAAGGCTTCTGCTGCAAGAGTGAATAAAAGGCAAATCACTTGACAATGCGGTGGCAAAAAATTAAATTTGCACCTCTCGATAAAATTAAAGTTTATACAATTTTCATCTTTATATAATTCTCTATGCTAGACAATCGTCCTAAAATCATTTACACCAAAACAGATGAAGCTCCTGCTTTGGCAACTTATTCTTTTTTACCCATCATTAAAGCTTTCACAGCTACTTCAGGGATAAGTGTTGAGTCTAAAGACATTTCTTTAGCAGGACGAGTACTTTCGGTTTTCCCAGAAAACTTAACAGAGAGTCAAAAGCAAATTGATGCTTTAGCAGAATTAGGCGAATTGGTAACAACCGATGATGCAAACATCATTAAGCTCCCAAACATCTCAGCTTCTATTCCACAACTGGTAGCTACTATTGAAGAGTTGCAAGACAAAGGATATGCTATCCCTAGCTATCCGTTTGACGCTAAGACAGCTGAAGAACTTGACATAAAAAGAAAATACGACAAGATAAAAGGAAGTGCTGTTAACCCTGTGCTAAGAGAGGGTAACTCTGATCGTCGTGCTCCAAAAGCAGTAAAATCATACGCTCAAAAAAACCCACATAGCATGGGTGCTTGGAGTGCTGATTCTAAAACACACATTGCTACCATGGCAAAAGGTGATTTTAGAGCCAATGAAAAATCTGTGACTATTAGTGAAGCAGATGAATTGTCGATCAACTTTACTGATACCACTGGAAATACTACCACGCTAAAAAAAGTAAGTACGCTAAAAGGGGAAATCATTGATGGTACTTTCATCAGCATAAAAGCATTGAACCAATTTTTGGAAACAGAAATGGCCGATGCTAAACAATCTGGTGTATTACTATCGCTGCACATGAAAGCAACGATGATGAAAGTTTCTGACCCTATTATTTTTGGTCATGCTGTGGTAGCCTATTTCAAAGAATTGTTTGACCAATACGGCGATACCTTTAAAAAACTAGGTGTAAATGTCAGAAATGGTTTTGGCGATTTGTTAGCTAAAATTGAAACATTAGATGCTTCAGAAAAAGCAGCAATAGAAAAGTCGATCAACGATATTTACCAAAAACAGGCAGCTATTGCCATGGTTGATTCTGACAAAGGAATCACTAATCTTCATGTTCCCTCTGACATTATCATAGATGCTTCGTTACCAGCAATGCTAAGAACTTCTGGTCAAATGTGGAATAACGACGGAAAATTGCAAGACACCAAAGCAGTTGTTCCTGATAGTAGCTACGCACATTTATACCAAGTTGTTATCGATTTCTGCAAGCAACACGGTGCTTTTGACCCAAAGACTATGGGAACTGTTCCCAACATTGGTCTGATGGCTCAAAAAGCTGAAGAATATGGCTCACATGACAAAACATTTGAAATGTCTGCAAACGGACAAGTTCAAGTTGTTAATGCTGCAGGGGTTGTGTTAATGGATTTTGACGTTGAGCAAGGAGACATCTGGCGTATGTGTCAAGTGAAAGACGATCCTATTAAAGACTGGGTAAAACTAGCAGTGAATAGAGCACGAGCTACCAATTGGCCTACCATTTTTTGGTTAGACAAAAACAGAGCGCACGATGCCGAACTTATAAAGAAAGTAAATACCTACTTGGCCGATCACCAAACGGAAGGATTAGACATTCAAATCATGAATCAATCTGATGCTTGTTTGTACACGTTGAATCGCGTGAAAAATGGTGAGAACACCAACTCTGTAACAGGTAACGTGTTACGTGATTACTTAACCGATTTGTTTCCAATTTTGGAATTAGGAACTTCAGCTAAAATGTTATCGGTAGTTCCTTTGATGAAAGGTGGAGGTTTGTTTGAAACAGGTGCTGGTGGATCTGCTCCTAAACATGTACAGCAATTTGTTAAAGAAGGACATTTACGTTGGGATTCTTTGGGTGAATTTCTTGCCCTTGCTGTTTCATTGGAACATATTGGCGGAAAATACAACAACCAAAGAGCACTTGTTTTAGCCGAAACCTTGGACGAGGCAACAGGTTTGTTTTTAGATAATGACAAATCACCTTCTAGAAAGGTAAATGAATTGGACAACCGAGGAAGTCACTTTTACTTGGCTATGTACTGGGCTAGTAAAATAGCTAACCAGGATAAAGACGAAGAGCTTAAAAATATATTCATTCCAATTGCTAAAGAATTAGCAGACAATGAACTGCAAATTGTTATGGAGCTTAATAATGCACAAGGAACTCCTGTAGACATAGGTGGTTACTTTCTTCCTAATGAAGAATTAACGGCAACAGCTATGCGCCCAAGTGTTACCTTAAACGAGATCATTGACAACGTATTATTGGCAGTGAAATAAGTAACATTCTCTTTTAATTAATTAAGCCGAGAAAGGAAATAATTCCTTTCTCGGCTTTTTTTGTAGTTAATGGTTCGAGAGAAGATAATGTTAAAAATTCATAGGGCTTGGTAAGTTAAGTCTGTAGTGTACAGTAATCAGAAAATAGTACTAAGTAAGGTCAATTGAAAAATAATTGAGTGACAACGTTTTTAAGGTTGAAAAGCTACAGACTGACAGTTTAAAGTTAAGCTTCACAACTTTCAAACTTCACAAAACGCTAACCAACCTTTAGCCAGTCACTTTTTACCTAATATCTCCTTTAAAAAAATAAGCGCATAATTTATGCCGAAACCAATAACTAACCCCTTATCTTTGTGCACTTAAAAAAAAGAACCATGGCTAATAGAAGAAGTATCAAAAAAGACATTCAATTTATTATTCACGATTTAATTGATGAATGTTGTGCATATATCATCTTAAAAGGTGATGAAAAAGAAGCTCAAATTAACGTAATCATTGACCAATCGGTTGAAGTATATGACGATTTGATGAAAAGAGTAAACAATCATAACAATCTTTCTGGTAAAGAAGTTAAAGCTCATTTTAATGCCATTTATTCTGATTTGGAAGAAAAAAGTATTGAGTTGACAAAAGCATTGAATAAGTCAATTGCTGCTTAATATGAAAAATTGGTTGTTAAGTAGTGGTTTATTTTTTATAACCTTACTCTCAGCAGCCCAAACAGGGCAAGATTTTCCAGTCCTGACAGGAGAATTGTTGACTGGCGAAAGTTTTACCTTACCTAACAATCAAGAAGATTATCAAGCATATTTTATTGGAATGGCTTATTCCAAAAAAGCAGAGCTAGATTTAGAGACTTGGTTTCAACCAACATTCGACAAATTTATTCTCAAAAAAGGGTTGTTCGACGGTACATACCGTGTTCAACCCCTTTTTGTTCCTATGTTTATCGGATTTAATAGGGCTGCCGAAAAATCAGTTTCAAAACGATTAGCAGAACAAACCCCTAAAGAGTTTCTACAAAACATTTTGGTTTATCGAGGCACATTAGAGCCTTATCAATCAGCATTAAAATTGAATGACAAAACAAAACCATATTTGTTTTTAATATCACCAACCGGGAAAATTCTTTATACTAGTAGTGGTCCATTTACCGAAAAGAAAATGGAGAAAATAGCAGACATCTTAGATACACTCTAGTCTTTTTCAAAGTTTAGTGAAACACTATTCACACAATAACGCAAGCCTGTTTCTGTTGGACCATCGTTAAACACATGGCCTAAATGCCCGTCACAATTATTGCACACTATTTCTACTCTTGTCATTCCGAGCGATTGATCTAGTATTTCTTTCACAACTCCTTTTCTCAATGGCTCGTCAAATGCAGGCCAACCACATCCGCTATTAAATTTTGAGGAGTCTGTAAACAAAGGTGTATTACATCCTCTGCAGTGGTAGGTACCATTTTCAAAATGCACATTATAGGTTCCGCTAAAAGGAGCTTCCGTTCCTTTTTCTCTTAATACTTCGTATTCTTTTTCTGATAATGTTTTTTTCCATTCGTCATTCGACATTTTCGAATCCTTTGTCATACATTCAGTCTTTTAAAAGTTAAACAATTTACGAAGCTATATTATGAATTTAAAAGGAACTAATTGGATTGTTACTGGAGGAAGTTCAGGAATAGGTAAAGCCATAGCCAGCGCTTTGACCGATGAAGGCGCGCAGGTCATGATAACCGGACGAAATAAAGAGAAATTAATGATCGCTGCTGAAGTGATAGGCGCAATACCTATCTGGGCAGATGTTAGCACCGATGACGGCATTGGACAAGTTTATAATCAAGTAGAGACACAGTGGAACAACAAACTTGATGGTCTAATTAACAATGCTGGTATTGGTGTTTTCAAGCCGATTGACACCTGTGATAGAAGTGACTTTGAAACGGTTTTCCAGACCAATGTATTCGGCGTAGCCATGATGTCGAAACAAGCAGCAATACTGTTCAAAAACCAACAACAAGGGAACATTGTGAATATTGCCAGTACAGCTTCTCTTAAAGGTTTTGCACAAGGCAGTATTTATGCAAGCTCTAAGTTTGCCTTACGTGGTTTAACGCAATGTCTACAAGCGGAATTAAGGCCTTATAATGTCCGTGTCTTTGGTATTAATCCTTCGGAGGTAACCACAGCATTCAACCAAGAAAGCAGAACCGAACGTAGTGTTGAAGATAATAAATTGAGGGCGCAAGAAATTGCACATACCATCATATTTGCCCTAAAAATGGACAACAGAGGTTTTGTACCAGAACTATCAATTTGGGCAACCAATCCTTTTTAGTTTGGAATTAAATACCTGCTGTGCTTTTGGACTATTTTTTTAATTAAAAGTGTTGACAACAAAGAGCATGAAAAAATTACCGTTGCTATCACTAGGTGCAACACAAAATAACTGGAGGAAAAGTTATAGCTAACATACTTATAATCAGTACTAAAATAGGAGTAGTTGATCGTATGAGATCCGGCAGTAATACGCGTTTTATTTTTCTTAATAATAACCGTCTTTAACTCAAATTTTGCGTAAAAAACATGTTGAAATAAAAAACCCAAAATAAACAAAAAAAGAAGTGCCACCCACTGCTAAGTTATTCAATGTGTTACCTATCAATGTGTCATGTGAGTAATTTGCAGTGCCCAAACAATGTCCAAAAACAATGAATATGATCGCTATGACTCTAAAATAATTGATTGTATGGACGTAATCTTATTCAACTAATAAACCGCATCTAATTTTTAGTTGACACAAGATACATGATCACGAATGATCAGCTCTTTAAAAACTTCATGAACAAGGAACCATAATTTCATGGCCTTTTTGACATTGACTTTAATATTTGCACTAAAAATCAACATTCATTAATTAGTCGCTAAAAATATTTCTATTTTTATCCTTCCTGTCGTTTTAATTTACGCCTAATATAAAAAATAATGACCGCTATTCTTAAAAATATTCTTAGTGTTTTTATTGGAATCATTGAAGGCTCCATCGTCAATATGGCCTTCATTTTAATTGGCCATACCTTGATTGGCGCAACAGATGGTGTAAATCCAATGGATATGGAAAGTATAAAAAACAACTATGCAATTATTTAAACCTATCATTTTTTATTTCCATTTATAACATATGCAGCGGGAACATTAATCGGGTGTTTTTTAGCAAGTAAAATTGCAGCAACACACCAGGTTAAATTATCTTAGTTAATAGCCATTTTCTTCTTAGTTGGAGGAATTGTCAATGTGATTCAGCTACCTGCCCCAACATGGTTCAATATCTTGGACTTAACACTTGCATATTTAACTATGGGACTAATTGCTGTTAAATGGGCTAAAAATAAAGACTAAAAAGCATTATACATCACACTAATTTTAATAGCTAAAATTGAATTCTCACCTTACTTAGCCTCTTTGTTCAGTAATTTTTCATTATTGCTATCTTTTATTGCAAAATGACCTTAGTCAATGGCAACCATTCGTATTTTATTCGTTCATAGGTAAGTAAGAAATGATTAATTTCGTCCAAGTATGAATAGTTTAAAAATAACCACTTCTCTTTGGGCAGTTGCTTTCTTGTTAATAGCGACTTCTTGTAACAAACCTGACAACGGTAAGCCCTTTACTACCGAACCTGTTTACTCCAAAATTCTATTTGTAAATGTATTGAGTGAATCTGATCCTGACAGTATTTCATTTTTTATGGATGAAATAAATGTCACTCCAGTTGCTGTTGCTTTCGCCAGCCCTTCCAAGCACTACATTGAATTAGTTGCCAGAACACATGAATTTGCTGTAAAAACTGGTGATAATTTTATTCTTCAGGAGAATATAAAAATTGAAGAAGGAAAATTATATACGCTATATCTTTCAGGTACTAGAGCATTCCCTGTATTCAAACTATTAGAAGATTTTGTAACTGTTGACGAAGGAAAAGCTGGCTGTTCTTTTGTGCACATGGCACCTATGTTAGAATATGTGAAATTAGAAAATAATTATCCCGCCGAACCTTATTTTGGCTGGGCAGATACCGACACTTTAATCGTTAGATTATTGGAAGGCCAAGCTATTGGCAGACCGTATTATGCTAGTTCAAAACGAATGCAAGAATTGCATGCTGAAGAGTTAGCAGATATTCTGGTTAGAGCGAGTAACCCTAAAGGCACAGTAGCATATACTGTTAACAATGATGTTAGGATGCCTTTAGAAATCAACAAATACGGTAATCTTGTTTTATATCCTGACTCATCTCAATCGACAGGTTACAATTTATTTTCTTATTCTATATCCGACAGACTGTAATGATTAAAAAAATATTAACACTTCTTATCTGTTTATATGCAGGAGTAAATTCATTTGCTCAAAATGTATATAACTGGCAGCTCGCAGGACTAGATACTACCATACATAATATTGTTGATTTTATTGAACTACCTGATAGCAACTTAATAGTTACAGGAACTGCCTTTCACACACCTGGTGATACAACCAAATCTGATCCGTTTTTAATAAGAATGGATAAAAAAGGCAATATCATTTGGGCAAAAACTTACCCTGGTTCTGTTGCCGAAACAATTAATAGCATTGTCCTCTCTGACAATAACCAATTAATTGTAAGTGGTACTACTCACTCGTTCAACAATCGTATTATTTTCAATGAGTTTAACGATTATTTAGGGGCTGTACTTTATTATTTTGATTTGGACGGGAATATTCTCAATGCTGAAGCATTTCAGGATAACAAGATGAATACTGCTGCCAATAGTCTTATTTCCAAAAGCAATGAAATTTATTTATCTGGACCAATTACAAGTAACCCAACATCTTCCTTTTTAAGGAAATCTTCTGCTACAGGAAATGTAAATACGAAATTCTCTACCGATGGAGGATCTTTGGAGCTAAAAAAAGCAGTTTTGGTAGGAGACAAATGGGTTGGGTTGTTTAATAGTAACGCATTCTATAGTAACACTCAATCTGTAGTAGCATCATTGTCTGGAAGTAGCAGCATCAATTGGGCAACTGCCTTAAATATAAACTCAATATCAAATTCTGTTGACATTATCGCTGTATCGAATGGTTATATCGTTTGTTCCAACAATACACTTAATGGATTTTCACAAACTATTTTAGTTAGTAAATTGAACGCTACAGGAACACTTCAATGGTCTTATAACTTCGCTGTTGCTGGACAAAAGTTAACAGCCAGTAGTCTTTTAAAGGTCAACTCCAATGAGATTCATATTAGTGGAGCCATCAATGATGGCAATATCAACAAGCCACAAACTATCGTGATTGACAATAATGGAAGCTTTCAAGGATTTAGAACATATTCTTTAAATAAAGCAAATATTTCAAATACCATTAGAGGTATTGATCAAAGTGTTTTTTATGTCGTATCTCCCGATAGTGCTAATTTTATAAATGGATACCTTATAAAAAACAACCAAGATAATTTATACCAGTGTTTAAGAGATGAATCAAATCTCATTAATGCAAGTGACGTTACTGGAAGTTTAACTGCACTTGATGTGAAATCTAACATTGTTGCAGCAACATTTAATTTGAATCAATATCAATACGAATATAACACCCCTGTTATTTTTAGTAAGGATATTTTTGTAGACCAACAATGCTTTAAATGTGATGTTGATGCGGACTTTACAGCCATCAATGCAGCTGATGATTGTTATAAAATTGATTTTATTCCAAACGATTCAACCTTAAAAGAGTATAGTTGGGATTTCGGTGAAATTGGTGGCTATTCAAACGCAGCCTCACCTTCATATAATTACGATATGCCCGGTGACTATTCGGTTACGTTGATGGCTTTCAACAAATGTGGAATGAACTCCATCACCAAAACAATAACTGTGGACTTAAAGTTTTTAAGTGATTTTGATACGGTGATTGATTGTTATACCGTAACAGCAACCCCTAAAAAAGAAGGTATTAATTATCTATGGGTTTCTCATTCTCAAGTTTATAGTACCGATCCTGTATTTACCCATACTTACGATAATAGCGGCTCATATAACATTATACTTACCGGTAGCAACTCATGCGTCTCAGAGCGAAAGGGGCAAGTTATTACGATTGAAGATCAATCCATATCCCCTGACTTTGGCATTACCCCTACTTGTCAAGACTATACATTCAATATTATCACACCTGCCAACATAAATATGGTGAAATGGGATTTTGGTGATGGAACAACGGATGAAACTGATTCATTTAATGTCAACAAATTTTATAATCCTGGTACTTATGAAGTTAGTGTAGAAGTAGCTAACGACTGTTTTATTGAAACATCAACCAAAACTATTGTCGTTGAAGATTTCACCCTTTACCCAAGCTTTACGTACACACAAGATTGCAATGTTCTTACATTCTCACAAAATACGGAGCATGTAAATACAATTTTATGGAAATTTGGAGATGGTAACACATCTGCAGTAGCAAATCCATCAAACAATTACGGTTTGGGTGGAGGTAATTTCTTGGTAGAATTAGAAATTGCAGACATCTGTGGAAACATACAAACCAGTAGTCAAAATATTGTATTACTGGATTTAGATGTTGACCCAACATTTACAAGTGATTTACTATGTGAGGAGTACAGCTTTCAAGCCAACGAGCCTATTGGTAATCTTACCGATGTTTATTGGGATTTTGGAGATGGAATTGAAGCAATTGGTCACACGGTGAATCACACTTATTCAGCTAGTGGCACATACGACGTAAGTATGACTGCTTTCAATGCGTGTGATGTTGCAACAACCATCATTCCAATCAATTATGTAAAACCTTTAAACCAAGCTAGTTTTAACTTCCTTAACAATTGTAACTCCATTACTTTTAACAATACAAGTAGTACCGGTGCACTTGCCTATGCTTGGGATTATGGCAATGGGACTAGCTCAACGAACATAGATGATGTGGTTGTTTATACTCCAGGAGACTACACGGTGAAATTGACAGTAGACTTTGGTTGTGAAATAATTGTTTATACTGAACTACTTAGCCTACCAGAAATTGATGTTAACCCTGATTTTTCTGCCCTACTATTTTGTAAAGATGCCCGTTTTAAATTACTTGACGCTAGCAATGCGGCCTCCATTAATTGGGAATTAGGTGATGGTAGTTTTCGTAATGGATTAGTCAACTTTAACTACACTTATGCAGCTGCTGGAAACTACAATGTTAAAGTATTTGTAACTTCCAATTGTGGCAAATTAGACTCACTCATAAAAACCATAAGTATTTTAAATGTGGTTAACGCTACTGCTGGACCTGATGTAACCATTTGTCAAGGCGGAAACATAGAATTACAAGCTACTGGAGGGGATGAAACCATTTGGTCTCCTGCTGGAACAGTAGCTCCATTTGATGGTGATAATCCAACTGCATTCCCTCCAGTAACTACAACTTATACTGTTACGGTAACGGATCAAAACTGTACAGGAACTGATTCCGATCAAGTAACCGTGACAGTAATTCCAAGACCAACTGCTAACATTTCAGGTAAAGAAACCATTTGCGAAGGAGAATTTGCTCAATTACCTGTTGCCTTTACTGGAATAGCACCTTACACCTTGTTTTACAACATTAATGGTGGTGCCCTTCAATCATTTGGTCCTACCAATGATTTAAACACGTTTTTACCGATTAGTGAAGATGGGAACGTAAATATTATAAGTGTTACTGACCAGATTTGTAATTCTCCTGTAGCAGGTGTTGCTGAAGTGAATGTGAATGCGAAACCAATTGCTGACATAGGTAATCAACTCATTAAAATATGTGACAGTGATTTTTCTACGGCCATATCCATATTTCCTATAAACATAACAGAATCTCCAGATTGGGAATTAACACTTGCCATAAATGGTAACCCCTTACCTATGGAAATAGTTGCAGCTTCACCTTACAATTATAACGCCCTAGCTCAAGGAGTATATACCGTAAACACCATTAAAGACGATAACTGTGCAGGTGTTGGAGTTGGTCAAGTGACCATTATTGACAATCCTTTACCGACGGCAACAATTGTTACGCCAAACAATTTTTGTACGGGAAGTGCTGAAACCATGCCTATAAATCTAATAGGTAGAGCTCCTTTTACGTTTGATTTGTTTCTTGATGGGGTAAAAACAGAATATACCAATGTATTCAAATACAGGATTGACTATCCTATAGTACAAGGTGGATCGTATGAAATAAAAAACTTAAGTGACAAAAACTGTGTATCAAGCCTTGTATTTGGTCCTTTTAATGTTACTGAAACGCCCATACCAGACGCTATTTTGAGCGGTGGTGGTAGCTTGTGCAACGGCGATCCTACATCTATTACAATAGAGCTTACTGGTACTGGCCCTTTTACCTTTGTATATGCTATAGATGGTATTAATCAACCCGCAATTACTACCCCAAATGATGATGATTATAATTTCCAAACATCTCAATTAGGCGTATACACATTGGTCGCTGTCTCTTCGAATGGCTGTGAAGGAACTATTAGTGGCTCTGCTGAAGTGTTTCCTGAACCTACAGCAACATTATCTGGCACACAAGACATTTGCACCAATGAGACGAAATACTTAGACATCGTATTTACAGGAAATCCCAATTTTGTAGCCACCATATTGAGAAATGGAGTTCTGCCCGGAAGTACTATTACAACACCAAACAACAACTACAAATTCCCAGTAACTAACGGCGGGGTATATACCATCAGCAGCTTTAACGACGGATCATGCGTTGGTACAAAAACAGGAGTAGCAACCTTAACAGCGTACCAAACTGCGCAAGCTTCCATCTATGGAGGGAATTTGATATGCGAAAACAGCTTTGACACCATCAACATTGTTTTATCCGGCACTCCTCCTTATACCTTTGTGTACACTGAAAATGCTTCGTTTAATTTTATTGTAGAAGAGTACTCTGATAATACATATTCATTTGTAACCAATCATGCATCCACATACCGCATACCTATCATACACAACGAAAAATGTTTTAATTCGCCCAATTTTAATGGGTCAACTCGAGTGTCACACATACCTATTGCTAGAGCATCTTTAATAGCTGCTGACACCATTTGTGCCGATGAGCCACATGAATTTGAAGTGAATTGGAGTGGAAGAGGAGCTGTCGATTTAACATATACTTTTGGTGTTGATACCATTGTTGTCGATAGTATTTTAGACTCTCCTTACATGATTCCATCAACATTTCGCGGTGATTATAAGTTGATTTCTGTCGTAGACACCTTACTTTGTTACTCCGAAGAAGTATTCGATTTAGGACGATTAACAGTTCATGACTTGCCAGTGTTGCAACTGAGTGGTGACACTTTTAAGTGTGAGTACGATTTTGCACCCGTAGTTTTTGACTTTGTTGGAACGCCTCCTTTTAGTGCCGATTTATATAGACAAGCCAACTTTTTAAACACTGTCGAGCCTATTTATACCAATCACTATGCCTTAGCGACAAAAGAGCCTGGGAAATATGGCGTAATTGATTTTAGTGATAAGTATTGTTCTAACATTACTGATGAGACCGTAAGGATAGACCATTACATCACCCCTGTAGTTAAGTTTGAAGGAGGTGGTTTGTTTTGTGATCCTGATAGTTTAGTTACATTCTTTAGCACAACAGTGCCTGAAGATACTACATCAAATTTCATATGGGAATTTGACGATGGAGATACGATTATGTTTCAAGATACTGTGACTAGAAATTTTGCAGAAAATCGTTGTTACGATGTCAAGCTTATCCATGAAACGTATGATGGTTGTGTCTTTGACACCACCATGTATGATATTGTGTGTATTGATCACAAACCAACAGCAAACTTTATATATGAGCCTGAGTATCCTACAATTTTCACAGACTACATTAACTTAACCAATGAGTCTGAAAATGGAGCAGATTTTACCTGGATATTTAACAAAGGACTAAATGGAACAAGCGACGACTTCAATACTTTTTATTCTAGTTTCAATAGGCTTGAAGGTAATTTAACTGAGGTATGCTTAAAAGCAACTTCTTATTTGGGCTGTAAAGACACTTTATGTAAAGATATTTTTATCAAAGATGAATTTGTTCATTATGTTCCTAGCTCATTTACGCCTAACAATGATGGTGTAAACGACTTTTTTGCACCTGTAACTCATAATGCAGATAATTACCTTTTTCAATTACAAATTTTTGATAGAGCTGGTAAATTAATTTATGAATCTAACGAAGTTAGCGAACCTGTTTGGGATGGTAAACACAATGGTACTAACGTAAAACAAGATGTTTATACTTGGAAATTAAAAATTAAAGATCAAAGTTCTAATAATTCTTCGTTAGAGTTTGGGTTTGTTACTATCTTATTCTAAACACCTCTATTATGGAACTTATTGATGTCGGCATACCTTCCATTGATTTATCACAATTTGTGCAAAAAGATGCTACTGAAAAAGCATCTTTTGTTCATTCAATTGGAACTGCTTTTGAAGACATTGGTTTTGTCGCTGTTCATAATCATGGTATTAGCGAATCATTAATTCATGACCTTTATACACAAGTAGAACATTTTTTCGAGCTGCCTAAAGCGGTTAAAAGACGATATGAATTTGAAGAACTAAAAGGCCAACGCGGGTATATTTCTTTTGGCAAAGAACACGCAAAAAATAGCAATACCGGAGATTTAAAAGAATTTTGGCACTTTGGGCAAGAGCTTAATCAAGAAGTAAATAACCGGTCATTTAACTACCCTGCTAACATAACTTGTCAAGAAGTTCCTGGTTTTAATTCAGCAGGCATGCTTGCCTATCGTGCATTAGAAGATTTGGGGAGAAAATTATTAAAGGCCATAGCCTTGTATTTGGACTTAGATGAAAATTATTTCGAGCAATTTGTTGTTAACGGAAACAGCATATTACGCCCTATTCACTACCCTCCTATAATTTCAGAGCCTAAAAGTGCGGTACGTGCTGGTGAGCATGAAGACATAAATTTAATAACCTTGCTTATTGGTGCATCAGCAGATGGCCTTCAAGTAAAAAACAAACAAGGCAATTGGATTTCAGTAACAGCTTTACCAGAACATATTGTGGTTAATGTAGGTGATATGTTACAGCGATTAACAAACAATAAACTTAAGAGTACAACCCACAGAGTAGTAAATCCCCCTAAAGAAAAATGGAGCAGCTCACGCTACTCCATTCCATTTTTTTTACACCCTGTTTCCAACATGCCCCTAAATTGTTTGCCTGATTGTATTCAAAAGAGCGAAAAGCAATATGAGGACATTTCCGCCGGAGCATTTTTAATGCAACGCCTAAAAGAAATTGGTTTAGCTTAAAAATTAAAATAAGCTTGCTTGAAAATCATTATTTTCATCCTCGTCTTTCTCATCCTCGTCACTAGCATCTGTTTCCTCAGGTGACTCCTCATCAATAGTTTCTTCCTTAGCAATTACCTTTTCTGATGGTGCTAACCAAAGCTTTTCTTCTTCCTCTTCTTCAGGGGTCATCTCTTTGAGATCAATAGCTTTAATCTTGTCTGCTGTAAGTCTATTCCCTTGTGCTGCAACTCCTTTAATGGAAATAAACTCAGACAATAAAATTTCTTCCGTCCCTTTATTGGAGCTTCTTTTGTCGTATTCTACGATTATTTTAGGGTCTTTCCGTAAGGTTACCAATTCTACTTGTGAGTTTGGGTGCTCGGAAATAAACAACACTTTTTTAGTTGCGTCTTCTATGTGAAAGCGCTTCACATTGTATTGTTTTTTATCGCCATCAAAATAAACGACGCTCACCACTTTTTGTGGGATAAATTTCTCAAGAACAATCAAGTTCTCATCAAAATGGGTTTCTAGGTCAAAGCTCGATAGTTTGTAATAACCCTCTTGTGAAATAGTTAAGATTTTATTGTTTCCAGTAAAATCACCTAAAAATTCTCCTCTACCATCATCATTGATACGATTAATTGTTGGATCATACCAAATTTTTCTGGCTCCTAGAGTACTTGTCCCTTTTTCCTTAAAAACTATTTTACTAATGATGTTTTTGGTCAATCTATTTCCTTTAGCCGCTCTTCCTTTAATAGCTAACTCAGAAAAATCGTAATCAAATTTCAATTTTTTCAAATTTGGTCGAGGACGTAATTGCACACTCACGATTTCGGCTTCTCCATTAGGATTGCTAGTAAAATACAAAATTTTACTTTTTGCAGTCCCGTTTGTCAAGTCGTAATCTTTGTCTCGGGTGATACTTTTAACAGCAAAACGCTTAATCATTGCTGCTCCTGAAGGACCATCTTGATAAACCAAATTGTATGTCGTTCTGTCGTCGCCTTTTTTCCACACGGCTACATGAATGATGTCTTTTCCAAAAAAAGCTTTTTCGCTAATTCTGGATACTTTCATGGTTCCGTTTGAACGGAATACAATCACATCATCGATGTCTGAACAATCCTCTACGTATTCATCTTTTCGGAGACCATGTCCAGCAAATCCTTCCTCTCTATTGACATATAATTTTTTGTTAGCCACTACTACTTTTGAAGCAACAATATTGTCGAAATGCTTTAGCTCTGTTTTGCGCTCACGTCCTGCACCATATTTTTTCTTGATGTTTTTGTAGTAGTCGATGGCATATTCGGTCAAGTTGTTCAAGAAATTAATTACCTCAGCAATGGCTTTTTCCAAATCCAGAATAATCTCATCTGCCTTGAAAGCATCAAATTTTGAAATTCTTTTAATTTTTATTTCTGTCAATCTTATAATGTCCTCTTCTACTACAGCTCTTTTCAGGTGTTTTATATGTGGTTTTAAACCAATATCTATGGCATGAATAACCGCTTCCCATGTTTCACATTCTTCAATGTCTCGGTAGATTCTGTTTTCAATAAATATTTTTTCTAAGGATGAAAAATGCCAGCGTTCTTCCAGTTCTCCTTTACGGATTTCTAATTCAAGTTTTAATAAATCAACCGTGTTATGGGCAGAGATAATCAACATTTCATTGACAGAAACAAACCTCGGCTTGTCTTTTTCAATAATAGCTGTGTTGGGCGATATGCTTACTTCACAATCAGAAAAAGCATACAGCGCATCAATCATTTTATCCGGAGAAATTCCAGGTGCCAAATGCACCAAAATTTCAACCTTGTCTGAGGTATTGTCCTCAATTTTTTTAATTTTTATTTTGCCTTTGTCATTTGCTTTTATGATGGAGTCTATTAACGACGACGTGGTAGTTCCAAAAGGTATTTCATTTACCACCAAGGTTTTTGTGTCGAGTTGTGCAATTTTGGCACGCACTCTTACTTTTCCGCCTCTTAGTCCTTCGTTGTACAAACTAACATCTGCCATTCCACCAGATGGAAAATCGGGTAATAGGTTTATTTTTTTTCCTTTCAACACATCTATAGATGCATCTATCAGTTCAATAAAATTGTGTGGCAATATTTTACAAGCCATACCCACAGCAATTCCTTCAGCTCCTTGAGCAAGTAATAAAGGGAATTTTACAGGCAGAAAAATGGGTTCGTTATTTCTTCCATCATACGATTGTTGCCATCTAGTAGTTTTTGGATTAAAAACAACATCTAAAGCAAATTTGCTTAATCGTGCTTCAATATACCTGGGTGCCGCAGCAGAATCCCCCGTTAATATGTTTCCCCAGTTACCTTGACAATCGACTAATAGATCCTTTTGGCCCAATTGTACTAGCGCATCACCAATAGAAGCATCTCCGTGCGGATGATACTTCATCGTATGACCAATGATATTTGCTACTTTATTGTAACGTCCATCATCTAAATCTTTCATCGAATGCATGATACGTCGCTGAACAGGTTTTAATCCGTCAAACAAAGCAGGTATCGCTCGTTCTAATATCACATAAGATGCATAATCTAAAAACCAATCCTCGTACATGCCAGAAACGGTAATTACATTTTGTAATTCACCATTTTCTAAGTTCTCTTCTTGCTCGTTATCTTCCAAAATCTGATGCTTATATAATTGGTACTAAAGGGAGGCTAGTTCTTCTGCTAAATCTTTCTCTATTCTAAGATTGTCAATGATAAACATTTGCCTCACGGGGGTGTTTTTACCCATATAAAACTCCAAGAGTTCTTTTAAGTTATTTTCTTTGGCAAGCAACACTGGTTCTAATCGAATGTTTTCACCAATGAATTCTTTAAACTCATCAGGAGATATTTCTCCAAGTCCCTTAAATCGAGTTATCTCAGGATTCTTCCCAACTTTCTGAATAGCTCTTTGTCGTTCTTCGTCGGAGTAACAATAGATAGTCTCTTTTTTGTTTCTAACCCTAAAAAGTGGGGTTTGTAAAATGTACAGGTGTCTTTGTTTTACTAAATCAGGGAAAAACTGCAAGAAAAAAGTCATCAGCAACAAACGTATGTGCATGCCATCCACGTCGGCATCGGTAGCAATCACCACTTTGTTGTATCGTAAGTTTTCTAATCCGTCTTCAATGTTTAATGCCGCTTGAATTAAATTAAACTCTTCGTTTTCGTACACTATTTTTTTACTTAATCCATAAGAGTTTAATGGCTTTCCTTTCAAACTGAAGACTGCTTGTGTGTTAACATTCCTAGATTTGGTAATAGATCCACTTGCCGAATCACCCTCGGTAATGAACAATGTAGAATCAACTATTCGATCATCTTTTTTGGTGTCGCTAAGGTGAATTCTACAATCTCTTAGTTTTTTGTTGTGAAGGTTAGCTTTTTTAGCTCTGTCTTTGGCTAGCTTTCTAATACCGCTTAATTCTTTTCGCTCTTTTTCTGATTGTTTTATTTTTTTCTCAAGTTCTTCAGCAACTTTAGGATTTCTGTGTAAAAAATTATCTAATTTTTCTTTTAAGAAATCAGATACAAAGGCACGCATGGATTTCCCATCGGGTTCAATTTCGTTCGACCCTAATTTTGTTTTTGTTTGAGATTCAAAAACAGGTTCCACCACTTTCACCGCAAGTGCAACTACAATAGAGCTTCTTATATCAACAGGTTCATAATTTTTACCATAAAAATCTTTGATAACTCTGGCTACTGCTTCCCTAAACGCTGTAAGGTGAGTACCCCCTTGGGTGGTGTGCTGACCATTAACAAACGAATAATACTCTTCGCCATAACTGCTACCATGGGTAAGAGCTAGTTCAATATCTTCATCTTCAATATGAATAATCGGATACAAAGGTTCTCCATTCATATTCTCTGTCAACAGATCTCTCAATCCGTTTTCAGAAGTCATTTTTTCACCATTAAAATAAAGGGATAACCCTCTATTTAAATAACAGTAATTCCAGAGTAAGTCTTCAATGTATTGAAAACGATAATGAAAATCTTTGAAAATTTCTTCGTCAGGAATAAACTCAACGTAGGTTCCGTTTCTATTACTATTATCCTGAAGTATCTCTGTCTCTTCGAGCAAAACACCTCGTTGAAAGGTTGCTGATTTTTTTTCTCCTTCTCTGTAAGATTCAACAATAAAATGACTTGACAAGGCATTGACTGCTTTTGTACCCACTCCGTTTAATCCCACCGATTTTTTAAAGGCCTTGCTGTCGTATTTTGCTCCTGTATTTATTTTAGAAACAACATCGACCACTTTGCCCAAAGGAATTCCACGACCAAAATCTCGTATAATTACTTTTTTATCTTTTACGGTAATGTCAATTCGTTTACCATTTCCCATGACAAATTCATCAACAGAATTGTCAATCACTTCTTTTATGAGAATGTAGATACCATCATCGGCTGTAGCGCCATCGCCCAATTTACCAATATACATGCCGGGTCTTAGCCTAATATGCTCCTTCCAATCTAGCGATCGTATATTGTCTTCCGTATAGCTATTTTCCGCGCTCATGTTACCCCCTCATTTAAGTGTTGAAAATAGCTATTTTCAAGAAGTACTATGAAGGGATATCATTTACTTTTTCAACAAAGTTTTCCACCTGATCACAAAAAAAAGGGTGAACATAAAGCTCACCCTTTCAATACCTTGTTTTATGTGTTTCTATTCCACTATCAATTTCTCAACAACTGAGCTATTTCCATTGGATACAGTAATCAAATAGATTCCTTTTTCAACAAACAACTCAAGTGTATTTGCACCTTGGGTCAATGCTTTGGTGACAATAACCTTCCCTGAAACATCGGTTAATATTAGTGTACTGCTGTTATTTTCGACAATGACATTCACAAGGTTATTTGCAGGATTTGGGTAAATAGTCACATTAAATCCTGGGGTACCGTATTCATTAATTCCAATTACCCAGTCCACAACAGCAGTCTCGGATGGAAGTGATATGCACGGGTCGTTTTTAGCAACTACATAATAAACGCCATCTACCGAAGGATCAAAAACTGTATCAGTAGTTGTGCCCATTAATGTGCCATCTTCTAAATACCAATCATACGATGTTGCTATCGCGTTTACATGCAAATTTTTGTTTAAAACAGAGACAGCAGGTCTTTCTGGAGTTTCATTAAAAACAATGATATAATCTATGGTATCTGACGGGCAATCGTCTACACTTTTATTAACAAATTGATAGATAACATCATCCGAAATTTCAAAGTCTTGATCTGCATCATACGTTTCTGAAAACGCATAATCAACAAATCTTTCCATGCTCGCAGCTTCAGAAATTTCAGCCGTAATATTCAACGCCTCTCCAATGCATGGTGTTCCGCTATTCACCACAATAGCAGGATTATTCGGTTTTACACCTTCTGTTATCACAATATCAGTTGAGGTGTTACTACATCCGTTTGATGATGCCGTTCCTGTTACATGATAACTAGCAGCATCTTTTACCCAGATAGCACTAGTTGTCGACATGTCAGCATCATTCCATTCAAAATCTCCAGCATCGGGCCAAACGACTGTCAATTGAACACTATCCCCTTCGCAAAAAATTGTACTTTCAGAAGAAATCGCAGGTTTAAATGGCAATTCTTCTTTTTCTATGAATACGTTTGTTGAATCGGGACAACCATTTAAATCTACTATGGCAACATAATAAATATCTTGTGTAATTGGTCCTGCCATATGATTATCATCAAAATCGTCTGTTGTGGCTAGACTTCCTGTAGGGCTCACTATTGACTTCTTCCACTCTATTGTACCTGCGGGGCTATAACCAGTCAGCGATAAGTTAGCAAACTCACCATCACATATCTTAGTTCCTTCAATAGATGAAATACTTCCAGTGGTAGCCGTCTCATTGACCGTAACATCTACTGAGTCAACACCAACACATCCAAATTCATCAACGATCATCAAAGCTAACTGATACGTAGTTCCAAAGTTGGTACTATTAAATATTGGATTGATAATGGTTGTATCACTCAAAGGGTAGCTTGTATTATCTGTCCCATCCCAATCGATAGTTGCTCCAGCGTATGGGGTGCCGTTTAAATCGGTGACGTTAAATGCTACGTCAAAATTTGAGCATACATCAACTAAACGGGCATTATTGCCATCTACATCAATTACTGGCACAGGATTAGGTTCTGCAGCAGTAATGAATGACCATACCGCGCAACCTTCGTTCGTTCCAAGGTCGTTGTATGGTTTTACTTGCCAGTAATATGTTTCTCCAGGAGTCAACACATCAGGAATATCAAATGAAGTAGCTGTTAATAAGTTCGTGTCCTGATGCAGATATGCTATTGCTCCATTGCTAGTCCACAAAGAAAGGTTGTAACCTGCAGGGTCTTGCGCTGGTGTGGCGGCAGGAGCTGGGGCTTTAAAACTTAAGGTTGTTCCTTGATTGCACACGTCATTTAATGTATCTGAAGGAAAGGGTGTTGTTGCGCAAGGAGGTGACAAGCTTATTATACTACCTATAATGTTTACTGTGTAATCTTCTACTTGACCATACCCTAGAGGATTTCCTCCACATGACAACCCATCAGTAGGTGGCCCAAAAACTGGATCATATAATCTTACTCTCATTCTTGTCAAACCCTCAACAACATCAGCTGATGGGGATAATACCCCAAGAAAAACACCTGTTAATCCACCAGAAGGATCTAAAGCAAAAATCTCTCCAGGCTCGTCGAAGTTTTCATTTTGATTAAAATCAACGAAAACGTTACATGCTACTGTTTCTCCTATAAAACCTCCATAAGAAATCGAAATCAGGGGCGCGTTATATATATCAACATCAAATGTTATGTTAGTGAAATCTTCATATCCAGCTGTACAAGCAGATGCATTAGCACTCGCATCAACCTCCACTTCAGTAATCCAACTATTAGTAGCTCTAGCACAGTCTGGTCCACTAGCGGCACAGTATTGAGAGAAAACGTTGGTGGATAAACATAATATACCTAAGAATAGTAAATGTTTTTTCATAGTCACACAATTAAATAAATTATAATTAAAACAAATTCCACTCACAAAAGTAGTTAAATATATTATATATACACCATCATTACTGAACATCACAACACAGCATCTAATTGAATTTCAATAAAATAGATGTGCATATGAATAATTAATTCAGTTTTATTTACACTCTTAAATCGCCTTTATTTATTACACAAACTAAGCTTATCTATCTTTCAATTCCATGCTGTTTTCAATAGCATAGTTTAATTACCACTCTCTCAGTTGAAGAAATTGAAATTTGACAATTTGACTAATTTTATCGATGAATGAATTTGATAATGCTCTACTTAAGACTATTGTAATAGAAAATGACCTCATCTAACATCATACAAAAACGGCAGCCTAAATGCAGACTACCGTTTCAACTATTTAATTTTTTCTTATTCTACAATTACTCTTGTCATGGTCACCAAGTGTTGATTCGTTAAAACTTCCATAATATACACCCCGGTTGTTACATTGAGTTCAATACCCACTACTCCACTGTAATGTTCATTATGATAAACAACCTTGCCGTAGATATCTCTAATATTTATGGTTGATCTTGACAGTAGTTTAATATTAAAATTCCCACTATTTGGATTTGGAAAAACAACGATTTGCTCATTTTCATTAATAGATGTAATTCCATCATACAAATCTACTATCATCGTGTCTGATGGTTCTGACAAACAAGGTCCATTGCCTCCAACTACAAAGTAATTGCCGTTTTCAGCAGGTTCAAAAATGGAATCCGTTTCTGTGCTAACCAATGTTCCATCACCCAAATACCAATAATAAGTAGCTGCATTCCCAATTATTTGCAAGCTGTCATTTGACAAAATATTGACAATAGGTTTATTTGGCGCAGAACCAAAAACTACTGAATAGTCAACGGTATCAGAAATACAACCTTCTGATGTTTTATTAACAAATTGGTAGCTTACATCATTACGAATATTGTAATCAGTACTCGAATTATACGTACTACTTAACATTCCATTGACAAACCAGAATAAAGAGTCAGCTCCAGCAATATCAACATTTATTTGTATTGTATCTCCTTGACAAGGCAATCCAGATATTTCACTTACAATAGGATTATTTGGTAATTCGTTTTTAACTACAGCAGCTGGATCCGAGTCATTTGAACATCCGTTTACACCGATGCCCGTGGCGACATAGTTACCTGATTCTTTCACCCAAATACTTTGGGTTGTTGACTTTGCAGCATCATTCCATTCCATTGTACCAGGCCCTGGCCAAACGGTTTTTAACAATATACTGTCTCCATCACAAAAGCTCAGATCACTATTGGTAATAGCCGGTTTAAAAGGTAAATCTTCTTTTTCAATAAATACATTTGATGAATCTAAACAGCCATTCAAATCAACAATGGCAACATAATACACATCTTGTGTAATTGGTCCTGCCATATGATTATCATCAAAATCTCCTGTCGTAAACAAACTTCCAGTCGGGCTTACTGTTGAGTATTTCCACTCTATTACACCACCTGGACTATAACCTGTTAATAATAAATCCGCAAAGTCCCCTTCACATATTTTAGTCCCATTACTTGCCGATATAATTCCTGACGCTGCTGATGGTTTTACTAACACATCTACGGTATCTACTCCTGTACAACCATATTGATCTGTAACTAACAACGCCAATTCATAAGTAGTTCCAACAGCAGTGCTATTAAATACAGGATCAGCAATCAAAGTATCGTTGAGTGGATATTTGTTAGGGTCTGTTCCATCCCAGTCATAGGTGGCACTTGTATATGGCGTGCTATTTGCGTCTGTCAATCCGAAAAGAGCATCTACTCCTGAACAAACGTCAACAGACCTACTCACATCTCCTTTAACGGCAATTACAGGTGCTGGATTAGCATCTGGTGCCGTTACAAAATACCAAACCGTGCAGTTTTTATTCGTATCACTATCATTATACGGACTAACCGACCAATACATAGTGTCTCCTGGGGTTAGTGTTTGAGGGATAATAAAAGTAGTATTAGCTGCTAAATTTGTGTCCTGTTCCAAGTAAACAATCGCTCCGTTATCCGTCCATAACGACAACAGATATCCTGTTGGATCCTTTAATGGATTGGTGTCTGCAGTAGGTGGGTCAAAAGATAGTATTGTTCCGATATTACACAAGTTATCAGTAGTATCTTTTGGAGAAGGATTTAACGCACACGCAGGTGTAAAGGCTGTAGGGCTAATAATGTTAACCAAATAATCTTCTACTTCACCTTTATTGTTATTGCATGCAAACGTATTATCAAAATTTTGGTTAGGACCTATAAAATCAGCCTTTATCCTCATCCTTGTAATGCCAGACATTGCATCAACAGGAACATTAATTGCCACATACTCTTTGATAGAGGTAATGGGTGTTGCCAAAGAAGCTGTGTTTTTATATACAAATGCCGATTCTTCATTATCAAAAGTACCCGATTGATCAAAATCTACCCAAACTATATAGCCAAAAATATTTAAGTCACTTTGATATGAACCTGGCGCATTGGGTGTTATGTAAGTAACATAAGCCTGACCAGCATTCAAATCAAATGGTGCTAAATTTGAGTAATCAGAATACCCTACACAAACCGATGATGGGTTGTTTAATAGTGTTGCAGTAGTTTCATCTTGTATTTCAGTATTAATAATGAAATTCCCACAAGTCACCGCAGGTAAGCAATACTGAGCATAAAAATTAGTGGATAGTAATAAGAAAAAGAAACCTAACATGTTGGCTTTCTTAATCATTACAGTAATTTTTAATAAGTCAAAGAATCCTGATTTTTTCAGGCATAAAAAAACGGTAGCCATCAGTTGACTATCGTTTCAAAATTAGGCAATATTTCTTACTCTACAACTATTCTCTTTACAGACACCAAGTGCTTACTTGACAAAACTTCCATAAAATATACACCTGTACTTACATTTAGTTCAATTGACGTAATTCCTTTAGAGCTTGTATTACTATATACAACCTTACCATATATATCTCTAATATTTATGGTTGATCTTGACAATAGTTTAATGTTAAAAGTCCCACTATTTGGATTAGGAAAAACGACCATTTGCTCATTTTCATCGATAGATGCAATTCCATCATACAAATCGACTATCACTGTATCAGATGGTTCAGATAAACAAGGACCATTACCTCCAACGACAAAATAACTTCCGTTTTCGGTAGGCTCAAAAATAGAATCTGTTTCGGTACTAACCAATGTTCCATCACCAAAATACCAATAATATGTTGTGGCATCACCTATTATTTGCAAGCTGTCATTTGACAAGATATTGACGATAGGTTTGCTTGGTGCAGAACCAAAAGCTACTGAATAGTCAACGGTATCAGAAATACAACCTTCTGATGTTTTATTAACAAATTGGTAGCTTACGTCATTATTGATATTAAAATCATTACTCGAATTATAAGTATTACTCACCTCTTCACTAATATACCAGAACAAAGAATCTGCTCCAGCAATATCAACATTTAATTGTATTGTATCTCCTTGACAAGGCAATCCAGATATTTCACTTACAATAGGATTATTTGGCAATTCGTTTTTAATTACTGCAGCTGGATCCGAAGCATTTGAACATCCATTTAAACCAGTCCCTGTAACAATGTAATCGCCTGATTCCTTCACCCAAATACTTTGCGTTGTTGACATGATAGCATCGTTCCACTCCAACGTACCAAGATCTGGCCATACGGTGTTTAACAATATACTGTCTCCATCACAAAAGCTCAGATCACTATTAGTAATCACCGGTTTAAAAGGTAAATCTTCTTTTTCAATAAAAATATCTGTTGTATCAACACAACCATTTAAATTAACAATAGCTACGTAATAAACGTCTTGAATAATAGGGTCTGTTGTATGTTTGTCATCAATATCTCCTGTATTTATCAATGCTCCAGAAGGACTAATCGTCGAAAATTTCCATTCAATATCCCCGTCAGAACCAACTAAGTCCAATTCCGCTGATGAGCCATCACATATTTTAGTACCGCCATTAGCTACAATAGATCCTGATATTGCTGGTTCTTTCACAAACACATTTACGGTATCAACTCCGGTACAACCATATTGATCTGTAACTATTAAAGCCAACTCATACGTAGTGCCAAATACTGTACTATTGAAAATAGGTTCAGCAATAGTAGTGTCATTCAGTGGATAGCTATTATTGTCTGTTCCATCCCAGTCATAGGTGGCATTTGTATATGGCGTGCTATTTGCATCTGTCAATCCGAAAAGAGCATCTACTCCTGAACAAACGTCAACAGATCTACTCACATCTCCTTTAACGTCAATTACAGGTACTGGATTTGCATCTGGTGCTGTTACAAACCACCAAACGGAACACCCATTGTTTTGTGCGTCATCGTTGTATGGCTTTACTTGCCAATAAATGGTGTCGCCAGGTGTTAAGTCACCCGCAATCGCATAGCTCGTATTAAGTACTAAATCTAGGTCTTCTTCTATGAAAACGACACCTCCATTATCTGTCCAAATAGAAATCTTATAGCCTGTAGGGTCTTTTAAGGGATTTGTATCAGCGACAGGAGCTGTAAAAGAAAGGAGTATTCCTGTGTTACAGACACTGTCAGTTGTATTTACTGGAGTAGGATTAGTAGCGCATGCAGGTGTTAAATCTGCAGGATTAATTATGTTAACAAGATAATCTTCAACTTCACCTCCATTATTGCAAGCATAGGTATCATCAAAAACAGCTACTGGGGAGATTCCTATATTCCACATTACTCGAACTCTTGTTAAGCCACTTATAGCATTAGCTGGTACGCTAATAACAAATAAGTTTGGATTCAATCCAGAACTTTTTTGAATGGCTTGCGCTTCTTGTATGTCAAAAGTTTCAGACTGATCAAAATCCACCCACATGACATATCCCGCATAGTTTGGAGCAGCAATAGATGCTCCTCCAACGTCTGGCAAAACTTCAAGGGTATATGCACCTTCAACTTCAATTTCAGCAGCGGCAATGTTGGTAAAGTCACCATAACCATTAGCTGAACATGCGCCTGAGGTATTACTCAGTAAGATGCCGTTAGCTGGATCAGCAATAACAACTCCTCGTATAAATCCATCACAATTTCTAGTTGGCGTACAATATTGAGCATTAGCAATTTGAAAAACACCGCACATGGCAGTAAATAGAATGGATAGTTTCTTCATAATAGTCACACAATCGTTAAAGTTGGATAATAGCAATAGAATATTATTCTATATTCCAAACTTAAGACAAAAGTGTTAATGTAAAATAAATCAAAACACAAGAACTTGGATTCCTAATTATACCAATGACTATACTAGAATTTTAATAAGAAATTATCCTTAAGTATGTACTCCTAAAATCCAAATGTAAATACTTCCCTTTCATCGGCTTAGAATAAAGTTCTTATCTTCATGGAATTACTTTTCGTCTAATAACACTTCCACAACAAAAAGATATTTTAGCCTTACATTTTTTCGCTTAACGACAAGTAATCAAAAACAACAATCTATCCATTATTGTATTTTAAGTTCACATTGAAATTTTATTACTTAGTCGAAAGAAGCGGTATACTAAACAAGATATTTAATTTTTCTAGGGCAAAATCAATTTCCTCTTTGGTGGTAAACCTGCTAAATGAAAATCGAACACTTGGCCTATCAGCAGGAGCATTTATCCCGGTTAGCACATGAGAGCCTATGTTACTCCCACTTGAACACGCACTGCCACCAGAGCAAGCAACTCCTTCTAAGTCTAAAGAAAATAACAACATGCCTGCTCGTTCGGTTGCTGGCAAACAAACGTTTAATACGGTATACAGGCTATCCACTGAAGCAGAATCTCCATTAAACATGACTCCTGGAATCATATCTTCCAATTTTGATTTCATGTATTGTTTTAACCCACTTACATGATTTTGGTGTTCTTCCAATCCGTCGTATGCCAAGTCCATCGCTTTTGCAAGACCAACAATGCCATACAAATTTTCAGTACCACCTCGCATATTTCGCTCCTGCGCTCCACCTCTAATAAGTGGTTTTAAATGCAAACTTTTATTGACGTACAAAAATCCAACTCCTTTAGGTCCATGAAATTTATGTGCTGCACAGGTAATAAAATCAACAGGAATTTTCCGCAAATCAAATGTGTAATGCCCCATGGTTTGCACCGTGTCTGAATGAAAATAGGCTTGGTACTTATGGCACATTTCGCCAACTTTCTCCAAGGACAGCATGTTCCCTATTTCATTATTACCATGCATTAAACTCACTAGTGTTTTTTCGTCCGTTTGCAATAATTCTTCCAAATGATTTAAGTCAACACTCCCTTTATCGTCTAAATTGACGATGCTTAACTTAATACCGTAATGACTCGCTAAATAATCGCAGGTATGTCCAACTGCGTGATGCTCAATACTAGAAGTAATAAGATGCTTTACTCCTAAATCACAAATACTGCTATAAATAGCCATGTTATCGGCTTCAGTACCTCCCGATGTAAAAACAATTTCAGCAGGAGTTACATTTAAATGTTTGGCAATACTTCTGCGCGACAATTCGATAGCCGTTTTGTTCTTACGGCCAAAAGAATGCGTAGAAGACGGGTTGCCAAAATGATCTGTTAAGTAGGGCATCATTGCTTCAACTACCAACGGATCGATAGGAGTTGTAGCTGCGTTATCTAGGTAAACTTGTTTCATGACCATTTCTTAATTAAATCTTATTTAGCAAGACAAAAATCTGCTACTTTTTGAATGACAGAACTCGCCAATTCATTAGCTCTTTCTTCATTGTTTGCCTCAGCGTAAACCCTAATTATAGGTTCTGTGTTCGATTTCCTTAAATGAACCCACCCGTCGGCGAAATCAATTTTAACACCATCAATGTCATTGATTTTTTCGTTTGCGAAAGCTGATTTCACTTCCAACAAAACAGCATCCACATCAATACTTGGTGTCAATTCAATTTTGTTTTTAGAAATAACATATGCTGGGTAAGAAGCTTTTAATTCGCTACATGTTTTACCACTTCTAGCCAAATGACTTAAAAACAAAGCAATACCCACTAAAGCATCTCTACCATAGTGAGATTCTGGATAAATAATCCCTCCATTTCCTTCTCCTCCGATAATCGCATGTGTTGCCTTCATCAACTCAACAACATTAACTTCTCCTACTGCAGAAGCTTGATATTGTTGTTTGTGCTTTTTGGTTACATCTGCCAATGCTCGTGTAGAAGATAAGTTGCTTACGGTGTTTCCAGGAGTTCTAGACAACACATAATCAGCAACCGCCACCAAAGTGTACTCTTCGCCAAACATACTTCCATCTTCACATACCATAGCTAACCTATCAACATCAGGGTCAACAACAAAACCTACATCAACTTTCTCCTTTTTTATTAAGGCTACTAAATCGGTTAAATGTGCTGGTAATGGTTCAGGATTGTGAGGGAAGTGTCCTGTAGGATCACAGAAAAGAGGCTTAATATTAGCTACACCTAAAGCCGATAGTAGTGCTGGAATAAAAATACCTCCTGTAGAATTTACCGCATCAATAGCAACGGTGAAATTTGCTTTTTTGATAGCCTCAACATCAACTAATGGCAATTGCAACACGGCATTGATATGCTTTTGCAAATATTCATCATTTGCTGTGTATGTACCTAGTTCATGAACATCAACAAAATCGTATGTTTCGTTTTCTGCTATTGATAGCACAATTGCTCCTTCTTCACCCGATATAAACTCTCCTTTATTATTCAATAATTTAAGTGCGTTCCACTGTGCAGGGTTATGACTAGCTGTTAAAATAATACCACCATGTGCTTTTTCCATTGGTACGGCAATCTCTACCGTAGGCGTTGTGGACAAGCCTAAATCAATCACGTGAACGCCGCAACCTTGCAATGCCCCACATATTAACTTGACCATCATGTCACCACTTAACCGAGCGTCTCGTCCAACAACTACTATGGGGCTATCTACTTTTGTTGACTGCTTGAGCCATGTAGCGTATGCAGATGCAAAACTAACTGCATCAATAGGGGTTAAATTATCCCCAACAGTTCCGCCGATGGTTCCTCTAATTCCGGAAATTGATTTTATTAATGTCATGTCTAAAATTTCTGCTGGCAAATATAACACTTACATATCTTCTTTTTCATCCCCTTTTGACGAGTGTGATTTGTTAATTTATTTGTTAATAAAACATCGACATTCCTCTTTGTTGCGCTTGTACTGTAGTATCTTTGTACAAACAGATTGTTTTATGGTAGACGGAGAAGGAAATTTTGATGATTTCGACTGGGAAGCACCCGTTGAAAAGTTCGAAAATATGTTGGAAACCAAAAAAAATTGGTTTTTTGATGTAGATGATTTTGAACTACTGATTGATTATTACTTGGACAGAGGTAATTTTAATAAGGCGAAAATTGCGTTGAAATTCGCACAAGATCAACATCCAACCTCAAGTTGTATTAAATTAAGGCAAGCTCAATTGCTTTTAGCTCAAGGGAAATTAAACACCGCTTTGACGTTGCTTGACGAAGTGGAATTGCTTGAACCATACAACGAAGAGCTGGTTGTTTTAAAAGCGAGTATTTATAGCCAGCAAAAAAAGCCCGATAAGGCTATTGTTTATTTAAAAAAAGCGCTTGACTGTAACCTCGAAAACGTAGACGACATTCTGCTGGATTTAGCTTTTGAGTATGAAAGCATAAAACAATACGAAAAGGCAATTGAATGTTTACATGAATCGTTAAGTAGAAACCCTGAAAACGAAGCTGCTTTATACGAACTAGCTTACTGCTATGATTTGTCTGACAAATCAAACGATTGTATTGATTATTACCACAAGTTTCTAGACGAAAACCCCTATTCATTTATAGCTTGGTACAACCTAGGAAACGCATATTGCAAAATTGAAGATTTTGAGAAAAGTGTTCAAGCATTCGATTATTGTATCATTATTCAAGAGAATTTTTCCTCAGCATATTTCAACAAAGCTAATTCTCTTATGCAATTAGAACGTTGGCTAGAAGCACTTGATTCATATCATGAAGCACTGTTGCACGAACAACCACAAGCAGTAACATACACATACATCGGAGAATGTTTTGAGAAATTAGAACGATATGATGAAGCAATATTTTATTATAAAAAAGCAATAAAACTTGATGAGCAATGGGGCGATGCGCACTTAGGAGTTGGTATTGTGAAGGATTTACAAAATAACTTAAACGAAGGCTTAGCTCACATAAACAAAGCTATTGAGTGCGACCCAGATTGCGCTGACTACTGGTACGTTTATGCTGAGGCACTTAAAAAAGTAGAGAAATTTGAAGAATCAGAACAAGCTTTTTTAAAAGTACTTGAGATAGAGCCTGATAACGAAAGTGCCTACATAGATTTTATTGGTTTATTTGAATGCCAAGCACTTTTTTCTCAGGCAATTCTTATTGCTGAAGAAGCATTGAAATTATTCTCTACGAGTGTCGAATTAAAATACAGATATGCAGCTCTTTTATTCAGTGCTGGTTTTTCAAAAGAAGCAATTGTAAAATTGGAAGAATGTTTACAATTAGATTACAATAGCAAAGACTTCCTCTTTGAATATTTCGAGGATGCAAAAAACATCCCTATCATTGCGGAATTAATTGAGCTATACAAATAATACCAACAACATGAATTTTACGCTTCCTCACATTCCTTCAAGAACTGTGAAACCTCGGGAAAATGGACTCAACATGATGATGGACAAAGGTCTAAGCATCAGGCAGGTAGAAGATTTCCTTGAAATGAATAGCGATTTAACTGACATAGTCAAATTAGGATTTGGCACTTCAATTGTCTCAAAAAATTTAGAACAAAAAATAAAGCTTTATCACGAAGCAGGCATGAAAGTGTACCTTGGTGGGACATTATTTGAAGCCTTTTATGCTCGAGATATGGTCGAAGACTATCGTTCACTCGTACAGAAATTAGGTTTAGGTACCGTGGAAGTTTCTGATGGATCAATACACATAGACCATGACAAAAAGTGCGAGTTAATTCAAGATTTATCCAAGGAGTTTACTGTATTATCTGAAGTAGGATCAAAAGAAGAAGGTATTTTAATAAGTCCTGGGAAATGGATTAAGATGATGAATGCTGAACTTGAAGCTGGCTCTTGGAAGGTAATTGCTGAAGCAAGAGAAAGTGGGAATGTTGGAATATACAGACCAAATGGAACTGCTCACACGGTATTGGTGAACAAAATATTGGCAAAAGTTCCTGGTGATAAAGTTTTGTGGGAAGCGCCTAAAAAACCACAACAAGTATGGTTTTTAAAATTACTTGGTAACAATGTTAATCTAGGTAACATAGATTATGCTGACATCATTCCTCTTGAAACATTAAGATTAGGCTTACGTGGTGACACATTTTTTGACCATCTTCCAAGCGAAAATGTTGCTCGATTTAAACAATAACATGAAAAATATTTCTCCTAAGGAACTGCATCGAAAAATCGTTGAAAAAGATGATTTTCAATTAATAGATATAAGAGAAGCGCACGAAATAGAAATTTGCACTATCGGGGGAACTGCTATTCCTATGGGAGAAATTTTAACCAGGCACGAACTCATCAACAAAAATATTCCTGTAGTTATTTATTGCCGCACAGGAAGGCGCGCACTGAGTGTGATTGATGCATTAGAACGTCATTATTCATTTAGCAATTTACACAACCTTGAAGGAGGCATTGTCGCTTACTCACAGCAAGTTGATTCTTCTCTTGAAACCTATTAGCATGACAAGAAAACCTATTTTGCTCTTAATAAAAGGGATTGCTATGGGTGCCGCTGATGTGGTTCCTGGTGTTTCTGGAGGTACCATTGCCTTTATAACAGGCATCTACGAAGAATTACTTTCTACCATAGCCAACATCAACATTGGATTATTAAAAACCTTAAAAAAAGAAGGTGTAGTTTCTTTTTGGAAAGCAATCAATGGCTCTTTTTTAGTGCCCTTATTTGCAGGTATTGCCCTTAGCATACTTAGTCTTGCTCATGCTGTTACCTATGCAATTGACAACTATCCTCTTTTGGTGTGGGGCTTTTTCTTTGGGCTAATCATTGCTAGCATTATCATCATTGGCAAATCTATTTCTCATTGGAGACTTTCTGCTATTGTTAGTTTGATTACAGGTGCGGGCATCGCATTTTGGATTACATTGCTCAACCCCGGTCAAGGATCTACACAATTATGGTATATATTTTTGAGCGGTTTATTAGCCATTTGCGCCATGATATTACCCGGCATTAGTGGAGCATTTATATTGCTACTGATGGGAAGCTACCATCTTGTTTTGGGAGCAATCAAAAACTTTGAACTTATTACACTAGTAACTTTTGCTGCTGGTTGTGTCACTGGATTATTATCCATTAGCAAGTTACTTGCCTGGGCATTTAAAAACTTCAACAACCTCATCATAAGCTTATTAACTGGATTTCTAATTGGCTCGCTTAACAAAGTATGGCCCTGGAAACAAACGATATCAACTCGTATCAATAGCCATGGTGCTGAAGTTCCATTTATTCAATCCAACGTCTCTCCGTTTAACTATCAAAACTTGATAGGAGAAAATCAACTCATCGCAGTTATTGGCATGGCATTGTTTGGAATTTTACTTGTACTAGGCTTAGAATATTTCGGAACAAAATGGAGCAAAAAATAAAATTGTTTGGAGTCGTTGGAGAATCACTATCGCATAGTTTTTCACCCCGTTATTTCAACAAAAAATTCATTTCTGAAGAAATTAAAAATTGTCAATACCTTCCTTTTGAAGTAAACGATGCATCGCTTATTCCTGCCTTGTTTGACAAACACCCTAATTTAATTGGCATTAATGTTACCATCCCATTCAAATCAAGTGTCATTCCCTATTTACAAGAAATAGATACGGTGACCGCCCAAATAGGAGCTGTCAATACGATTGTGAAAACACAGAACAGTGCATTAAAAGGATACAACACAGACATCTATGGTTTTGGTATGTCTATCAAACCTTTTTTTGAATCACATCATGAACGGG
>JBLIDJ010000009.1:0-41930 GCA_047634195.1 Flavobacteriales bacterium | reverse complement strand
TTATTGAAGAAATATCCCCGTTACTCACCAATGATTGGAAAAGCAATATTCCGTTGATTCTTAATTTATGGGTGCTCTTTTTAATTTGGTCAATTATCTATTTTTCGGTATTCTATTTTGTGAATTACAAACGGCAAGAGATAGAAAACTTAAAGTTTCAAGCGGCAAATAATGAAATGGAATTGAATAATCTGAAGGCGCAGCTTAACCCTCACTTTATGTTCAATGCCATGAATAGTATTAGAGCCTTGGTTGATGAAGATCCACAACAAGCAAAAAAGGCAGTCACTCAACTTTCTAATTTACTGAGAAGCACACTTATGTTGGGAAAGAAACAACAAGTGCCGTTCTCGGAAGAACTAACAGTGGTGAAAAATTATTTGGCCTTAGAGCAAATCAGATACGAAGAACGATTAACCGTTTCTTATGAGATACATAAAGGCTCTGAAGAGTGTCTAGTGCCACCTTTACTAGTGCAAACATTAGTAGAGAATGCTATCAAGCACGGTATTTCAAGACTAACACTGGGCGGAGAAATATTGATAAAGACTACCTTACATAAAAAATACTGGGAACTTGTTGTTCAAAACACGGGAACATTTGTCAACGAAGAAAGCTCCGGGACAGGCATAGGACTCAATAACGCAAGACATAGATTGAAATTGATGTACGGAAACAAAGCAAAATTAAAAATAGATAACCAAGATGGGCTTGTTGTTGCTCAACTAAATATACCCCTTTCTTATGAAAATTAAAGCACTATTAATAGACGACGAAAGATTAGCAAGAAAAGAATTGACAACTTTGCTTGCAGCTCATCCTGAAATAGAAATTGTAGGGGAGGCAGCCAATGCAACCGAAGGGATAAGTATGATTGATAAACTCAATCCGGATTTAGTATTCTTAGACATACAAATGCCTGAGAAAAACGGGTTTGATATGTTGGAAGAACTAGACGCGGTGCCTAACGTTGTTTTTGTAACAGCATATGATGAGTATGCCATAAAAGCATTTGAAGTAAACGCCTTCGATTATTTGTTGAAGCCTGTTGATCCGGAGAGATTGCAAGAGACTGTGAAAAAACTAGTTGGACAAAAACCAGAAGCTCCTAAGCAAGAAATAGTCAAGACGGACCGATTAGGTTCTGATTCGCAAATATTTTTGAAAGACGGAGAGAAATGTTGGTTTGTTACCCTTAAGGATGTCCGAATGTTTGAGTCGGAAGGGAATTATGTGCGAGTGTATTTTGGTAAAAACAAGCCTTTGATACTCAAGTCACTCAATAATTTGGAAGAACGACTAGATAACCTGACTTTTTTTAGAGCTAACAGAAAATACATTATCAACCTCAAGTGGGTGGAAGGAATAGAAAACTGGTTTAACGGAGGGTTGCAAGTAGAGTTACGAGACGGTGAAAAAGTAGAAGTATCAAGAAGACAAGCTTCGCGGTTTAAAGATTTAATGAGTTTGTAAGTCCGGCCAGCTTTGGTGAACAACACAAACGCGTGTTTGCGAAGTAATATCCCAAACCATTAATGCTCGATTACTTTCTGAAAAGTGTGATTCACAAAAGCACTTCAAGTCTTTAAATGTGAACGTTTTGTTAGAATTAATTGGCGGTTGAATCCAAGTTATTTTGTTGGGGAGTAAATAGGTACTTTCTGTATTAAGGAGAGCTAGTTCATGTTCTTTTACCCAAATTCCCGTTTCGCTCTCAGGATTTGAGTTGTGGTAAAATGCTCTTTGCTGATTGGGATGAAAGAACCAACAGCCTTTTATTAACCATTGCCATTGCGTAGGTTTTTTAGTCCATAAAGCATCATTGTTTTTATCTTGGGTGAGCTTAAAAGCATGAAGGTTTTTCGCTAGTTTGTTAGCCAACGAATCTTTTGCATTTGGCCCTAACCAATGCGTAGCATCTTGAGGGTTTTGATAACACAAGTAGAACTTTATTGCCAGTTCTACATGAACTATTTCTTGACCTATCTCTAATACGTAATCAATTTCACCTCTAGTGGTTTTTGCTTCCTGAACTTGGGTGTTGTGCTGCAATAAGTTAAGATGAGGCTCATTTTTAAAGTGCGCTTCAAACAAGAACTCAACATATTTCCCAAGAGGAAGATGATAATTGACTTTAGTGTTCTCTTTTTTACGGGTGACCAACTCTTCTGCTAAAGATTGAAAAGGTAGTTCCATCGGAATTAACTTTTGTGAAAATGCTTGGTAATCATAATCGGTAAGAAACCCTTCTTGAAATAAATAAGGGCTATTGATTAACCATCGATAATGTTGCTCAAGAGATTGTTCACTAATCAATGCATCACTCGTCATCGTCGTCTTTATCCTTTTTTGCTTTTTTCTCTTTTTTTGCTTTTTTCTTTCGCTCCTTTTTAGCTTTTTTGGCGTCCTCATCATTTATGTCATCAGGTAAGACAGCACCTTCTGGCAATGTAGTTTCGGTAACAGGAGTTAGCGGCTCAACCGTTTTTTTATTGGACTTCTTTTTTCTTTGCTTTTTTTCTTTTTTTGGCTTTTCCGTCGCCTCTTCTTCTACTTTTCTTTCCAATTCCTCTATGGTCATGGCCGTATTAGAAATCCCTTCTTTCAACGAAGCATTGGGTTCAAACTTTATCCAGTAATAGGTATTGTAAATTTCATCGTCACAAGCGGGAGAATACCCAAGAGTTTCGATAAAATTAGCCGGATTAAATTGCCATTCGTTAAAGTTTAAATGAACTTTTGTCCTTTCGTTACCCATCTTTAACTGAATGTTGTTGTACTCGTATTGTGAGGCCAACTCCATAAGTCTCACCAATACTTTTCCATCTCTAGTACAACTGTAGTCATCAGCTATTTTATGGGTGTAATCTCTTAGGCTAGTGCTATCGTTAAAATACCATCCAGCGGTACATCTTAATTCGTGCAAAGTTTCTAGTTCTGTAAAAATATGCTCGCTGTAACTCACTTTATCTCTAAACGGGATAACATTTTTACAAGAACCAACTATGTTTTCTGATTGATACCAAACTTTATACTGAGCAGAAATTAACCTTCCTGCCAAAAATTTATACGAAATATCTGCTCGGAATCCTTTATCTAAGTCTTGGTTTTCGTAACGAACAACGTTGTCTTCGATTTTAGGCTTATTAAAACGATCGATCTTAGCCTCTTTCTCAATCAATTCTGGTTGACCCATTCCCCAACGCGCATTTCTGATGTCTTTTATCTGAGAATTATCTACTTGACCAAACATATTGGGTATGTTCAAGAAGGCTGCTAGTAAAAAACAGATATACATTTTATTTGTACTCATAACGCTAAATTTACTCTTAATATAATGGAAAAGCTAAAACTATAAAGTTCCTTTCGATTAATAAGCATTACAATCAACAAAAAACATCATTTTAATCGACGATCAATAGATAATAGCTATGTATGACGTTTAAAAACAATTACTTTTGCACCGCTTATGAGAACAGTCGCAGAAATACCACATAGTAGGTTTAAAATAACCGTTTTTAATTGGAACGCAAAGTACATACTTAAAATTGAATTAGATGTGTATGAGCAAGTTTACAAATTGCCAGAAGATGCTGTAACCAGTTTAGAGCAAGTAAAAGCAATGGTAACACCTACCTTTTTAGATAGTTGTTTTCAACGATTTTTATCCATGCGCACAGATTTTACAGAAACGTATACATTAACAAAAAATAAATAAATCTAGATTATGGCACAAAAAAAATGGAACATCATCACCGTAATATTAGCGGTATTAGTATTGCTTTTAGGTGTATCACATGTCGTAAATCATAAAAAATCAGGACATCATTCACAAGCACAAGTACAAGGAATGAACATAGCTTATATTATGGCTGATTCTATTAATAAAAACTACTATTACATAGAAGAGATGCAAGCAACCCTGAAAAGTGAAGCAGAAACTTCTGAGAAAATCATGCAGCGTAACATTGCTAAGATTGAAAAACGTTTTCAAGAATTGCAAAAAGAAGTGAACTACATGACTCCTAGCCAAAAACAAGAAGCACAAAAAGAATTGGGGCAAATGGAACAAAACGCACAAGTGTTGA
This sequence comes from Flavobacteriales bacterium, assembly GCA_047634195.1. Lineage (GTDB taxonomy): Bacteria > Bacteroidota > Bacteroidia > Flavobacteriales_D > Luteibaculaceae > JBLIDJ01. The sequence continues at coordinate 37,842 of JBLIDJ010000009.1, read as the reverse complement.
GAAATGAATTAGCCAATGATCTTGCAATTAAAGAAGCAGAACTTCAAAATATTTTCTTTGAAAGCATAAATACCTACTTAGAAAAATATAATGAAACCGCTGGTTATGATTTCATTCTTAGTTACAACCTTGGTGGTCAAATTTTAAATGCCAATGATGCATTAAACATTACAGAAGAAATTTTGGATGGTTTAAATGAAGATTACAAAGTAAACAAAGCAGCTGCGACTGAATCTAACGCTAAAAAATAAGATTTTTTATGTTTTTTTCAGAACAAAAAAAGAAAGAAAATATTGCTGAATACATGTTGTACATGTGGCAATTGGAAGATATGCTCAGAGCATGTCATTTTGAGGTAGATGTTCTGTGCGAGCAACTTGTTGATCCATTAAAAATTAGCGATGAGTTAAAAATCAAAGCTAGAGAATGGTATGTAACCTTGGCTAGGCAAATGAAGATGGCCAAGATTGAACAAAAAGGTCATTTGTATGAGTTGATAGAAATAGCAACAGAATTGTTTTTGTTACATACTACAGCCGTTACCTCGTTAAACAACAAGGCATATAACAATGCTTACGAAACAGCTCAGCCATTGCTTTCAGAATTAATGAAAAAGCAAGGTGGTATTCATAATGAAGTGGAGGCAGCACTTACATTTTTGTATGGTATTTGGTTACTGAGATTAAAAAGAAAAGAAATTTCTAAAGAAACGAAAGATGCCATTCCTGCAGTTAGTGGTTGGTTAGCGCAACTATCCAAAATGTATATTGACATGAAATCTGGAAAACTAGATTTCACGAAAAATTAAGAATACAAGCATTTTATTCTAAAAATGTTTACGTTTGAAGTACCATTATTAACGGATGTTTGGCAACAGTCAAACATCCGTTTTTGGATATTTACAAATAGTGATTCGCAACTTCGATCATGCGACACATTCTCAATACTGTCCGGAGATATTATTAACTAACATTTAATAAGATGAAACGACCAACGGTAATGTTTGCTGTTATAACTACAGCAATATTCTTATCCTGCGAAAAAAAGGATATCACCTCGAACACGACCAATATTACTAATCCATGCCCATTAGAGCAGTTTACTGTTGATAATTACACTGATGACGCTCGAAATCTTTATTTTTCTGAAATTTTAGCGGATAGTAATCATGCCAATTACCATGAAAAGCAGATAGACAACAGTCAGGTACAGAGCATACTAAAAACAATTCAAGCTGTTTATTGTTTGGACGTACCAGAACGAGATACGGTGTTTACGCTTAATTCCATTCATGGATATTATTGTTACAGTTACCATGCTATCAGCTTAGAAGTAAACACGAACTTGCCTGAAATTGAAAACTTGGCGAATGGAATCATCCCTACGGGCAATGTGGCTTTAGATAGTTTGTTATTAGCCTATCATTTCGACTCTGTTAAAACATCGTTTAGCTATCCAAATACCCCTTGGTTAACCATTTATACGGCAGACGAATACAACATGATACCCATTCAGCAGGATCTGGAGGCGCTTGATCAAATCATATTAGCAGAAATGAGCCTTGGTTGTATAGGCGATGGACACAACATAACATTGTTGAGAGATGGTGATGCGAGTACACTTACTTTTAGCATTGGCTCAGGAGACTGCCCATCGGGTTGCTTATATCACCGTTACTGGGAGTTTAATGTAACAAATGACATTGCTACATTTGTTCGTACTTATTGACGTGAGATCCTTTAAGCAACATATTAGTAATGAGAATGATAAATCTGTGTGAACGAATTTTAAGGATTTAACTGCTCCGCTGCTTTTTGTTCATCCATTACCCTTCTATTCAATAAGTTGACATAGGTTTTGGCTTTAGCGTTATTGTACTTAATGTAGGCCAGTTGAGCCCATTCTACCGCGTTTGATATGTCACCCATCATTTCATAACCCACGGCAATGTTGTAGGCCAAAAATTTGGCAGGTTTCGCTTCAGCAATTTTCAAACCTTGTTTCCAAATATTGATAGCTTCCTTCCATTGTCCAACATCAGCATAACGTGTTCCTTGTTCTAATGCTGGAGATTTTCTGTGTTTGCCAATAAACGCTCTCGTTATTTTAACGTTCATGGGTGCTATACGGAACGCATAATCTCGCCCTAATTGACCACTCAATCCACGAGACTCAACGGGTTGGCTGAGTAATTTATCCATTGCTTCTGTTGCGGTAGTCCCTGTATAGGTTGTCTCCCCGTATTTTTTACACCATTGCTCATCTATGATGGTTTTTTGTTTGGGGTTGTAAAAGCGTATACCCAATGTTAAACTTCTCTTTCCTGTTGCAAAGAACTCATCAACTTGAATTTTTTGTTTTACACCCTCTTTTTTTATGGTTTTTTCAACAACGCGTTTACCTTCAGTCACCAAATAATCAGTGTCCATTACTTCGATAGCTATCACAGCGTCTGTTTGATTATTTAGACACAAAGAGGCTACCTTATTCCATTTTAAAGGGTCTGGGAAAGCGGCCGTAATGCTGTTTCCAAAGAGTCTTTTTGGAAAGTTTTTTTGCTGGAAACGAGAAGAAGTACTAAGTTGATCTTGCAAATTACTGATAAACGATTGGGCTGCAGCTTTATCATCTCCGGGCATTTCGCCTGTAAATAAGCCTTCCACAATGTTTAGGAAGTTTTTGTCAAATTTTGTTCTATCAACCAATAATAGTCTTTTTATATTGGCATCAACCGAAATGTCCGCAGGCCTAACAGAGTCGAAAGTAACAGTTCTCCGTTTTCCAGAGCAACTCACCAAAGCCAAACTCAAAACGATGGCGACACTTATAAAAAAGAGTTGTTTCATGGGATAAATAGGTGTTGATTGTATTTGACTAAAATAAGTAGGGTCTGCTGAAAAACAGGTAAAGTTTTGTTATTCAATTATTTATATTTTTTCGCTAAGTATTAAGTGCAAGGTTATGGAGTGAAAATAAACAAAAACTTCACACTTTTGTTCGTTAGTAAGGAAATCACCTTCTACTTTGTTGTCTTCAATTCGCAGTATTAGTATACGGCTTCATTTTGACGCCTCATATAGGTTGTTTTCTGACTTTTTTCAGCAGACCCTAAGTATTTAATATTTCATTCATTATGCCCCTATCATTGCACCAGTACTATTTTATGGGTTGCGCTTTGTAGCATGGGTTTTTTTAATGTGACAACATAATATCTTGCTACGATAGAATTTATTTGAAAACTAAAAAAAAGCAAAAGCTATTTAGCAACTATTCGCCCTTTGCTTTTATCAAATCCATAAGGACAATGTTTACAGCCGTTTTGACAACAATACCCACGTTTAAGTAAATACTTTTCAGTAAAAATCAAAAATCCTTCCTCACTCATGTAATAATCTTCTGAATCTAGTTTTGGATTTTTATTGAACCCACTCATGTCGTCTGCCATGACGCAAATTTATCATAAAAAGGAAAGCAACAATTACTGTATTTTTACGCATGCATTTTAACCAAACCATTGTTTCAAAACTCAGCCCTATTACAGATGAAATAACGAAAGAAGCTGGCGTTAGTTTGGAATTGTTACGGGAAGATGAAATTCATCCAGTTGTGTCAGGAAATAAATTCCGAAAAATAAAATACAATATTTTACAGGTACTAGAATTGGGCTTGGCAGGAATCATTACCTATGGTGGTCCACATTCAAATCATATTGCAGCAACTGCCGTCGCGTGCCAAATGGCAGGTGTTAAGTGTAGAGGATTTATTAGAAAAGGTTTTGGCGGATTAACCACTACTCCAACGTTGAAGACAGCATTAGCTGCTGGAATGCTTATTGAAATGCTGGAAAATGACACTTTTGCATCAAAAAAAAAAGACACCATGATTGATGAGGAAAGTTATTTGTACATACCTGAAGGAGGAGCAAATGAACTAGGTGTAAAAGGGTGTGAAGAAATAATTACCGCAATACCTCCAAAAACCAATGTTGTGATGATTTCTTGTGGCACAGGATCTACCTTAGCAGGGGTGCTCAAAGCCTCAAAAGAATCACAGCATATAATAGGTGTCAATGTATTGAAAGCTCCTGGGATGATTGAGAAAGAAGTGATAAAATGGACCGCTAAAGAAAATTACCACATCTTAGATCAATATCATTTTGGAGGGTATGCTAAGGCAAATGATGAATTAATTACATTTATCACATGGTTTTATCAAACTCATGGCATCATGCTTGATATGGTGTACACTGGTAAAATGATGTTTGCCCTGTATCAAGAAATGAAAATGGGTACAATACGTGACAAAAAAGTGGTTGCAATCCACACAGGTGGCTTGCAAGGAAATGAAGCAATGGAAAAAAGATATGGCGTTGAACTGTTTAAATAGAGTAGGGTTAACCATTTTGATGTGCACATTCGTGGGTGTTGTTACAACATATGCTCAAAAAAATACAAGAGCAGAATATATTGCTATTTGGAAAAAAACTGCTCAACAAAGCATGAAAGCAAATGGAATTCCTGCGAGTATCACCTTGGCTCAAGCTTGTTTAGAAAGTGCCGATGGTAATAGTGAATTATCGGTAAAAGGAAGAAATCATTTTGGAATTAAATGCCATGGTTGGGACGGAAAAAAAGTGTACCACGACGATGATAAAAAGCACGAATGTTTTCGAAAATATAGAAAAGCAGAACAATCGTTCGAAGACCATGCAACCTTTTTATCAGAACGCTCTCGGTATGCCTTTTTGTTTGAAATGGATGCTGATGATTACAAAGGATGGGCAAAAGGATTGAAAAAAGCGGGTTATGCTACCAACCCAAAATATCCTGCATTATTAATCAAAATTATTGAAGACAATAACCTAGCGGACATTGATGCTGAAGTGATGTCGGATGGGAAGCGAAACAGAAAAAAGAAAAAGAGTAAAAAAGAAATAAAAGAAGAGGAACAAGATGCAAAAATTGAACAGCTTGCTAAAGAAGAATTGGATAAAAAGCTAGTTTCTGATGCTCAAAAAGGAAGTAAAGAGAAAGTAGTCAGTGAAAAACCATCATTAAAAAACGAATCAAAAGAGGAGGGTGCTAGCACTCCTGAATTTGATGAGACCATTGAGGTAACTGTTGGGAAAGAAGTGATGGTGCATGTTAACAATGTAAAATTTGTACTCGCCGAAGGAGGAGATACTCCAGTAACGATAGCTGAAGAACTGAATCTTGGCGAATGGCAAATAGAAAAGTATAATGACATAGGCAACACTTGGAGATTCGAACAAGGTGATGTGGTTTTTATCCAACCTAAGCGAAACAAAGCGAAACAACCAACACATAGAATTGCCACTGGAGAAACACTTTGGGATATCAGTCAATTGCACGCAGTTTCACTTGACAAACTAATGAATTATAATCAATTGGACGCTCGTTCTGAATTAAGACCTGGGGATCAACTTTTTTTAAGAAAACCTTAGTTACAATCTCATTTTGGCAAATGTGATTGATTCTTTTCGACCAAAAATTAAGTTTAGACCAAATCGAAAACTTGTGTTTTTTGCAGCTTCTGGAAATATACCAATCAAGGCATTATCAGTAAGGAAGTATAGCTGTATGGCTCTAACTCTAGCTACTAATCCTATGCCGACATTGGCGTAACTTCTACTCATGATTGTATAGCTGGTTGTGAATCCAAGCCATTTTCTAGCATTCATTTCGTATGAAACAGAAAAAGCTGGTCTGATGGCGCCTGGGATAAATTGGAAAAAGGTTGTTAAACCAATTGCCTGACTATTTGATAATTGGAACCTTACACCACCATAAACCTTGGGCGTTAATGCCGTTGTATAGGATTCTGATGATTCTTTTAACTCAAAAGCAGCATTTAAAGAGTCAACTAACTCTGCCGTAGCCGAATCAAAATTTCCGTTAGAAAAGAATTCTTGCATGTCAACCCCTTCAAAGCTAAAGTTGATGTTTTCGTTTTTTAGGGTTTTCACTCCATCTCGCCAAGTGATAGATCCAATGTCATTAACAGCTCCAGAAATGGCAATACGCTTATTCAAATCGTAATTAAAACCAATATCTGCACCATAACCATTGTTTTTTAAAGCAGTAGAATAGTTAATGATTCCTTCACTTGTACTAAACTTTTTTGAAAATCCATCGGATTGATTGTCAAATAGTTCATTCACACCTGATGTGTGAATAACAGCCTTTCCATCCATGACAATCGGATAGTTTTTATTTGGGTCATCAACCGTTGTGATCCCTAATTCACTGCTTGCAGTGTTTATGTTCTCCATACCGTATAAATACTTGGCGCGGATTCCTATAGTAAGTTTACGTGTAATAGGTTTAGCATAACTTAAAGCATATTCTCGGTAGTGATTAAAATTGACACCAAATCCATCTAGACTTAATCTTTTCCCTAAAAACTCTCCACCATTACCTAATAAAATAAATTTAAATAGATTTTGAGGGTATGAAAATTCAGCGGATATTTTTTCTTGGATGCTTAAGGATATGTAACTCTGATTGACTTTAAAACCAACATGTAATAAGTCAATGCTGTTTTCAAACGTAAAATAGTTGACAGGAGCCAAACGATTAGGAAATTCAGTAAGTCCTGCTTCCAAGTCATCAAAAGAAAATGCGTTTGCAAAAGAAACCGAGATTCCAGATACAACTGGAAGGCCAATATTGAAATTAGTTTTTGGTATAAAACCTGGGTTTATCGTGTTTGCTTGTGGCACCAATTGGCTTTGGTACAAGGTCAAATTAGATTGTGCAAACAGACTTGATGCACTTAAAAGAACAAACGTAAATGCCAGTAGTTTCTTAAAATCAATCATAAATTTTCTATCAAATTATCACCATCAATACCAACTTTCATCCCCATTCTTATATTTAACTCATAAAAGTCATAAAGTTTAACTCGTTGCCCATTGTTAGAAGTGGACAAGCCACTTCTAATCACTAATCTTTTTGTTTTGCCAAGATTAGCAATTGTTTCTGCCGAAAGACCAATATCAGAACTTGATAATGAGCTTGCAATTACATCACCATTGATATCTACTTGTGCTCCCACTAGCAATTTTGATTCGGTATTTATTAAGGAATCTAAAACTACGTTGGTTTCATCTAAAAGATATACTTGAAAGTCAATACTAAATGGAAATCCATTATCAAGAACAACTCTCAAGGTAGCGGTGTTTATAAACTCAAATTGTTCCAATGAAAAATCAATGGTGTCCTGCAAAATCCAATCGGAAATTCCAACTTCCAAGGGTAATTCAATTTCAGCTTGTATGCTTATTTCAGCATCAGGAGTAATGAAATTACTGGTTATTTGTCCGTTTGGATTCAATTCTGCACCTAACTCATAGGTGATTACTTTGTTGGTAGGAGTTACAATTTCGTTCAAATTACTATTGCTTCCTGTGATGGCGATTATAGATAATTCCTCATCGCCAATATTAGCAGGGGCTAAAATGTTAAACGAATTACTTTGCAATGTTATAGGGGTGTAGGTGTTTGATTCAGGCTCGTAAGCACTAAGTTCTATTATATTTAATGCTAATGGGACACCAATAGAGCTTGTTACTAAGATATTAATCGTTGGTTCTGCAATCTCAAAAGCGGTATATTCTGAATTTGCTAGTGTATTTTCGAAAATAGATAAGACAAGAGAATCTCTATCTAATGGAAAAACTTGATTACCTAAATCACCCAGAATATTTCCAAAAACAATATCATAAAATCCTTGTTCCATTTCAAAAGTAACTGTTTGAGCAGGTTTACCTTCAGCAGGAATAACAGGAGATAAGGTATAAGTATAGTCAATGATTAATTCGTTATAGCCAAGTGGACCAAGTGTCATGTCAAGGGCATAGTCAGTAAGGTCTATGCTCTCTACATACGTATTGCTTGTGCCATCTCCTTCAATATTGAAGGTAAGTGAGGCAGGCACATTGTTTTTTATTAAGCTTGTAATACTTACATTTATAGCTACATTAAAATCAATATTCGTGCTGATGGAAAAACGCATGGAACCGTCATTAAATCCAATACTGTGGACTCTCACTGAATCGCCTGCTTCAAAATTGTAATGGATGCTGTCTTCTTTAATAATAGGCTCAGGTATAACTTCAAATCCAGTGGATGGAAAAGAATCTACGTCGAAATTAAAGCTTGAGGATTGCACCTGATTAGGGATTTTCACAACATCGGAAGCTTTGATGTTGAAGATGTCGCCTTTATAGGAAATTGAAAGCGCACCAGAAGTTGAATCAGTATTTAGAAACTGATCAGTAGTAGCGTTTTTTGGGATTAAATTTTTTAGACTAAGTGTAGAATTTGTTAACGGCAAAGCAAATGTAGGGTCCCAACCATCTGTTTTTATTTTGTCAGGATTGAATAAATCCTTTTCACAAGAAGTACTCATAAACAACGCCACGAAGGAAAGAGCTAATAGTAGCGGGAGTTTTTTTATAAATCGTTTCATAATAAACAGGTATAATAATAAAGCTAGTAAATCGTATGCGATTTACAAACTTGTCTGGAAGATAATCAATTTAAATTGTATGTGTATATTTTCCCATTGGACGATGCTGTCACCAAACTAAATGTTCTTTCTTTATTGATATCTGCAATACTAAAATCAGTCTCGCCGTACAATGGGAAACCAGCATGACTTTCTCCCAAGATATTTATTAAATGAACCTCGTTTAATGAAGGAATAGTGAATCCAATTCGTTTAACGCCGTTGGGGAAGTGATATGTGTTCAAAAAACCCTTTATTTCGCCAGAAAAAGTTTTTTCTAACAAGCGTTTTCCTGACAAGCTAAACACTAACACTTCTTTTTCATTGGTACAAATAATTTCAAGATTTCCATCACTATTTATATCATCCATGGTAAATAAATGCGTTTCCGATAAGTTTAAGTCTAGTGCAATTTTTTGGTTGTTAAACTGTTGTTTGATAAGCTTTCCGTCGCGAGTAGTGTAGTACAAAAAGCTTTGTTCAATGTTTTTTCCAATAACGAGCTTCACCTCATTAAACAATGACTTATTTTTAATCTTCTCATCTACTTGATGCCTTAAATCACCCCTTCGGTCTACTAAATGAATTTCACCATTTTGCTCAGTAATCATTATGTAGTCTTTGTTGCCAATAGTAAAGTGTTTTATCACACCATGGATAGCAGAAGTTGTGTTGTCAAATTTCCATCCAGTGACAATGCTACCATCTTCCATGTAGCTGTATACCTGCCCATCTTCACATCCAACAAGCATACGATAGTTCCTGTTGTTGTCATAATCCAGGACACTTAAAGCAGTGGTGGCTCTTGATAACAATGTGATGGGAAACCCTTCCACATCGTCTCCGTTTCTGTCTATCATGTGCAATTGATTTTTAGTCACAAAAACGAATTGTAGTTTTCCATTTTTAAAAGCATCTATTTGCACAGGGTCACCAATGATTTGTTCTTTTAATTGCCTTTTCCAAAGTTGTTTGCCAATGTTAGAAATGAGGTTTAGGTTAAACTGATTGTCTTGCACCAAGACTTCTCTGTTATTGGTGTAGTGGTTTTTTACAAATAATGGTTTAGTGCTAATTTGAGCCCCTTCAAGATCCAACTCCCACAATGACCCAGTTTCTTGTTTGTAGCTAGGATTGTAATTTAAAATAGCGTGTTGATAGTATAGATCTTGGTTTTCTTTAGTCCATTCAAAAGCAAAGGATTGAAAGTTGGATAAATGTTTGTTTTCTGATTTTATCCATTGGCTTATCTTCTGACTAAAAATGGCTTGAAAATGATCACTTGCGCTGGCAAAATTGCCGTAAACTTGAATGTTACCATCTGAGTTTAGTTGGCTATTAAAACTTTCGAAAGTTTCGTTTTGAGCTAATGTTTTGTTAACAGCTTTTTTGGTAATAACATCACGCAAGGCAGAGGCATTGTTGGCAATGATAATGTAGTTGTCAATGCTTGTATAATGTGGTGTGGTTATTCCATCAAAAGCACTTCCTAAAATAAGGCCATATAAATTGGAGACCCCGAGTGATTTTATCGTTTTCCCTCTATAAACACTTGAGTGCTGTTTAACTCCGGCTAGCTCGCTTATTTCGTTTAAATCTCTTTCTGCATTGAGAATATTGCTTGCTTCAAATATGAGTAATTTGTGCTTGTCAATGTTAGCTTTTGAATTCATTTCGGTGTAAAAAGCACCAATTTGATTTCCTATCCATGTAATGGCAAGTGCAGAAGTTTGTGCCCCATATTTCAAGTTTAACTTTTCAAGATTTTTCCTGTATTTAAATAACATCCCTTGGTTGTCGAGCCAGTCTCGATACTCGTTGAGGTAGTCAGAAAAACTACTGACACCAATATTGAGCATTAATGCAGTATTAGATGGAACCACTTTTTTGAAATCAAGCGTTTGAGGTTCTTGGTTATTGAAGAGGCTTAAAAAATGTAATCCACTGTCAGCGCAATTACTAAACCCATTTAGAATAATACTGTTTGCTTTTAAATCTAAATCGAGCACACCCCAGTATCCTAGTTTGCCAACTAGCTCAGACCAAGGTGTATAATTCTTATTCATATTGTTTTCAAGCAACCAACCAAGTTGCTTGTAGTTGACAAAAATATTGGCCTTAGCATATTTCCCTGCAGTAGCACTTATTTGTTGAAACGTTTTTGAAGCTTTAATCGACGTATTTCTATTGGCATTTCGAACACTTTCTTCAATCAACAAACTTGACATGGAAATGTAGGCGCAACCTTTATTGATAGCACCAAAAAGAGTTTTTCCATTCAACAAAAATTGGTGAATGTTAATCTCGTCGTAGATATTTTTTTCTATCAGGCTGGTGTGTGGGTTAAACAAGACTAAAAATTCGCTGAAATTCATGCTTTTTGGCACAGGAAAACTCAGTTGAATACTACCCGTAGATGACCCAGAAGGAATAACGGAAACCAAAAAATCAGATTGATTGACAAATGCTTTTAACGTCGGCGATTTAAGGATTAAAGAATCAGTATTCCGTAAAAAATCATTGAAAGTCTTTACTTCATCCAACATATTCAACTCTTGCCAAATAAGACTAGTCTCATTCAGTCGTTCCCAAATATGTGCAAAGTCAGGACTTGAAATTATAACTATCGCATCAGGATTAGCACTTGACCAAACATCTGTTTGGATTTGATTGAGTGATTTGAAGTGTTGGTAGCCGAAAACGATAAGTACTAAAGCAATAATACTTAAGCCACCAATTAACAATTTTCGTAACATATAATAATTTTGTGTGAGTGGCCCAAAATTAACACTTATACCGATTATTTATGGGTATAACACAGATAATCCTAAGGAAAAATTAAGATGTTGTTAAACTCAAGAGATTACTAGGTAAAACATGTCATATATAAGGGTTAATTTTAAACCAAAAAAAAGAGTTAGATAATAATAACTAATGTAATTAGTTAAATGTTAAATACTTATGTATACCAGGTGGATGTCATGACACACTAGAATTAGTAATGAAAATAACAACTATGAAAAGTAATTTCTCAATGCTAATTTTTTTAATACTTTGCAGAACGCATGTTAATGCAGATACTTGGGTAAGCCCAAAGACAAAAGAGTATTTCTCTGCTGATAGTTCATATTTTATAAGAATTGTACCTACAAAAATCCCAGACAAGTATTATGAATGGTTAAATGCTAGGCCAAAAAAGAAAAAAAAATATTCCGAAGTTGATACCACCATTATTTATTGTCATGCTTTATTTTATAATAAAAACGAAGGATCAGATAGTTTAATTTTGAGTAGAAAATTAATTAATAGAATTGCACCAGAAACTGCTATCATTTCTAATGACGGGACTTGGGTTGTGACATTTGATAATTGGGGAGCGTTGGGACTTGGCGATAATGTACTAGTTTGTTATAATGCAACTGGTGATTTTCAATTTAGAACTAACTTAGAATTTATCTCACCATTTCCACTCAACGATTTTGAAAGGAGTGTGTCTTCTTTATGGTGGCGTTGTGGACAATTATTTAAAGATGCAGAGAATATTGAAATTTGTTTCTCAACTGAAAATGGAATGATGAAAAAGGCTGAGTTTAACCTTAATAAGTTGAACATTCAAAGTAAGATGATAGGAATAAAAAGCGATGATTAATAACGTGTTAGTGAACTAATCAATATTGGATATTTTACTTAATTTAAATAGGCAACTCCAATTGAGTTGGAAGTAACTTAAAAGACATTCGATGCATAGGAGTGCTACCAAATTGTGCAATTGCTTTACGATGCGCTTTGGTAGGGTAGCCTTTGTTTTGTTTCCAATTGTAATCAGGATATTCTTCGTGAGCGTTACACATCAAAAAATCTCGATGAGTTTTGGCTAAAATAGAAGCCGCAGCAATACTCAAATATTTGCTATCTCCTTTTACAATACAGGTATGTGGAAGGTTTGGGTAGGCATTAAATCGATTGCCATCAATTAGTAAAAGCTCGGGTGTCTTTTTTAATTGGTCAATAGCACGATGCATAGCCAGAAAGGAGGCATTCAGAATATTTATTTCGTCAATTTCTTTTTCAGACACCACCCCAATAGCCCAAGCGATTGCTTGTTTTTTTATGGGTTCAAACAGTGCTATTCTTTTTTTTTCGGACAGTTGTTTTGAATCCGTTAATTCAGGTAGGTCTATGTGCGAAGGTAAAATAACGGCAGCTGCTACCACAGGTCCAGCCAAACATCCTCTGCCTGCTTCGTCGCATCCTGCAACAAGTTCTTTTCCTTCCCATGCAATAGGTCCTGTCATTAGTTTTCCGATTTTATTGGTAACACTTGTGATAAACATTTCCACAAGGCATCAGCAGTTTTGTCCCAACTAAAACGTTGGCTATTCTTAATCCCTTTTTCAGACAAGTTTATCCTTAACTCTTCATTTGTAACTATGGTTTTCATAGCTTTTGTTATGTCCTCTAAATCAAATGGGTTTACCAAAACAGCAGCATCACCAGCAACTTCTGGCATGGAGGTGCAATTTGAAGTAATAACAGGAGTTCCACATTGCATGGCTTCAATAATCGGGATGCCAAACCCTTCGAAATAAGGAATGTAAACCAGCGCTAGGGCACTGGCTAAAGTATGATGAAGGTCAGCAACAGATAATCGTCCAGTAAAAATTACTCGTTGGGCATGCTTCATGGATTTAAATGTGGTTTCCATTTCCTCGTCATGCCACATCTGTTTCCCTACAATTACTAAAATTGTTTCGGTGTTTGAATTGGCAAATTGATCAAAAGCCTGTAATAACCGGCTAATGTTTTTTCTACGATGCAAAGCTCCTACATATAAAAAATAAGGTTTCCCCGAGCTTAACTTATTTCTGGTTTCAATTTTTACAGATTCAGCAATAGGTTGGTACATTTCGTTAGCACCATTATATACAACATCAATTTTATTTTCATTGACCCTGTATTTATCGATAATGTCATTTTTAGAATACTTAGAAACGGTGGCAATTCTACTTGCTTTTGCAGCATATTTTGGGAAATAGTGCAAGTAATGTAATCTTGGTGCCCATTGCATGTCGGCAGGGTAGTGCTCAAAATTTAAATCATGGATTACGTTCACGCTAGGTACTTTTGTGCGCAAACTCAAATAACCGTCCGTTGATAAAAACGCATCAATCTTATGTTTTTTCAAAACTCTTGGGAGAACCCATTCAAACCACAAATAGAATAAGATAGGGTGCCGGGCTGGGGGGTAGACTACGATTGGTGTGACATTGTCTGCAAAAATAAAACTGGGGTGAAAAGATCGGTCAAACAAAAAATAAAATTGATGTTCGGGATGTTTAACAACCATTCTTTTTAATGTCTCGAAGGTAAACCAACCGATACCTTCCAGTTTGTTGTGTAACAATAATCGAGTGTTGACAGCTATATTCACATGCTAATTTTTAAGCAAAATAAATCAAATTTAAGTGGTAAGCGAATAAGTGTTTACTTTGTTTTTAATTATGAAACGCACTTTTGTTGTAAATCTTTTTTTGTTGGTTTTTCTAAACCTATTAGTCAAGCCATTTTGGATTTTCGGAATCGATCGGGTTGTTCAAATCGAGGTGAGCGAAGAAACCTACGGAATGTACTATGCACTAATCAATTTTTCCTTTTTATTCAACATCGTTCTTGATGCAGGAATTACCAATTTTAACAACAAAAATGTAGCGCAACATAAACAAATGCTGCAAAAGCATTTTTCTTGGATGTTTAGCACCAAACTTATTTTAGGTGCTGCTTATGCCATTGTAACAATGAGTGCTGCTATTATGTTGGGATACTCGTCTATGGTGTTGCCTATGCTTGGTTGGTTAATCTTAAACCAATTTCTAGCTTCATTTATTCTCTATTTAAGAAGTAATATTAGTGGACTGTTGTTATTCAAACAAGATAGCTTGCTGTCTATCCTCGATCGAGTGATAATGATTTTGTTAGTAGGATATCTTCTTTATGTTCGAGTGTCAGATCAACCCTTCGACATCATGTGGTTTGTTTACGCTCAAACCATAGCCTATGCGCTTACCAGTGTCATTGGGTTTTTGGTTGTGAAAGGACATGTAAAAGTGATTAAGCTTTCATGGAAACCGGTTGTAAGCATTGCTGTTTTAAAACAAAGTTTACCTTTTGCTATGCTTATTTTATTAATGACTTTGTACAATAGAACGGATGCTATTATGCTGGAAAGATTGCACCCAGATGGAGCTTTTCAGACTGGCGTGTATGCAAAAGGTTATCGATTGTTGGATGCATTAAATAACATTGCTTATTTATTTGCAGCCTTATTACTTCCTATCTTTTCACGGTTGGCCATTGAAAAAAAATCGGTAAATGAAGTAGTAAAATCTGCTCAAAATTTATTGTTACCAGCATCTGTTTTTATTGCTTTTTTCTGCTGGCAATTTCAGGTAGAAATCACACAAATGTTATACCCAAATACCACTGAGCTTAACTACGCTGTGTTTAGTTGGTTGATGATAGGTTTTGTGGCAGTGTCATTTAACTACATACATGGGACTTTGTTAACTGCAAATAATTACCTGAAAGCATTAAACATTATGGCCATTTGTGCGTTGTTATTAAATGTAGTTCTCAATTTTACGTTTATTCCTAGTCATGGCGCTCTAGGTGCAGCCATAGCAACCATAGTCACACAATTTTTCACCGTCATTATTCAAGGATACTTAGTTCACAAAAAAGGGATGTATCAATTTAAATGGAAGTTTTTTGCAAAAACAGGTGCTTTTTTAGTCAGTTTAGTCATTATTCATCATGTTGTGAAACAGATGGAATGGACGTTAATTCAACAAATGGTTTGCATTGGTTTCGCTGGAATTCTATTAGCTTGGGTGTTTAAATTTGTTCAAATAAGACAAGTGAAAAATCTTATACGGCAGAAAGATGCAGATTAGTTTTTTGAAGTAACAGAGTTAATTATTCATATATGTAAGTATTTACTATTTTTGCCGCCACTCAGACTTCATCTAATTAACTCATTATGTCAGACGAATTATCGTTTTCAGTTATTATCAATATTGTTAAAAAGAGGTTAAAAATTATAGGTGTATTAGTTGTTTTTGCAGCTATAGTATCTGCTTTTTTCTCTGGTCCTAGATTTATAAAACCACAATATAAATCAAGAGCGGTAATATACCCGAGTAATTTATCGCCTTATGGTGAAGAAAGTAATGCAGAGCAAATGCTACAGTTACTTTATGCCACCAATATTAAAGACAGTTTGATTGTCAAATATGATTTGTACAAAAGATATTTGATTGACACCATTTCATCTTCTTCTAGGTTTTTCATTAACCGGACTATCAGTCAACGAATTTCATTTAATGAAACAAAGTATGAGTCGATAGAAATAGAAGTGATGGATGAAAATCCTGATACGGCTAAGTTGATGGTGGATGAAATAATAATTCAATTGAATTTGCAAGCCCGAAATATGCATCGTGAAAAATATGCTGAGGTTGTGGAGATTAATTTTAACGAAATGGAAAAACAACGCGTCAGAGTTGATTCCATGGAGGCAAGACTTCAATATCTAAGGATTAATCACGGGATTTTGGATTATATGGTTCAAACCGAAGAGATTTTGAAAGGATACATGAAAATGTTGGCCAATAACACCAATGTAACGAATAGAAAAAAGGCAGAAGATATTTTGAATAACCTATATCTGAAAGGTGGAGAATATAAAAAATTGAATAGGTTAGCAGATTTGACAAGAGACAAATATTTCAGTTTGAATCATCAATATGAAGATGCATTAAAAGAATTCACGAAAGAACTTACATATACCAATATGGTTGTGAAGCCAGAAGTAGCCGATAAAAAATCGTACCCAGTAAGATGGGTTATTGTGTTTAGTGCTATGGTATTTACATTAGTTGCTGCTTTAGCAGTTTTTATTCCTTTGGACAGAAGTAAAATTTAGTGCGTGTTTTCGTATCGATTTAAAACCATTTTAGGCATTCTTTTATGTTTGCTGCTTATAGCCGCTAATACTTATTTAGTGTTTATGGGCAAACCTTATTTGATCTTACTTCCTATAGGAGTATTGGTGGGTTTGTTGGCAATATATAAGCCTAATTGGGTTATTTATTTTGTAATTTTTAGTGCCCCGTTTTCTTTCAATTTCGAAAACCTAACAGATGCTGGTATTGGTTTTTATTTTCCGACTGAGCCAATTTTGTTCGGGCTCTTGCTATTATTTATAGCTAAAATCTTACATAAAAACCCTATTCCTAAAAAAATACTCTTACATCCTATCACCATTCTTATTGCCATACAAATTACATGGATAATAATTACATGTGTGATGAGTTCAATGCCGATTGTATCCTTAAAATTTTTGGTTTCAAGGTTATGGTTTGTGGTTGTTTTGTACTTACTAGTTGGTAAATTATTTTTAGAACAACTCGATATCAAAAAATACATATGGTTGTATTTACTACCACTAACTATTGTTATAGGAATAACCATTGTTAAACATGCTGGGCATGGTTTTAGTGAAGAAGTAGGCCATTGGATTATGTGGCCTTTTTTCAAGGATCATACGTCCTATGGTGCAGTAATAGCTATGTTAGTGCCACCAACAATTGCGTTACTTTTTCATTCTAAATTGAATGGTTGGATCAAAACAGGTTCATACATAGTTTTTGCAGTTTTAATTATCGGTTTAATCCTATCTTATACTCGAGCTGCTTGGCTGAGTTTAGTAATAGTAGCTGCAGTATGGGTGTGCATGGTTTTGAGAGTCCGTTTCAAAATATTGCTCGGCATAGCTGTCGCTGGAATAACATTCTTTTTTGCTATTCAAGATCAATTGATTATTGCGCTAGAGAAAAACAATCAAGACTCTTCAGACAATTATTCAGAACATATCACTTCTATGATTAACATCTCTTCCGATGCTTCCAATTTGGAAAGGTTGAATAGGTGGGGATGTGCTATGAGAATGTTTGCCGATAGACCACTATTTGGGTTTGGCCCTGGAACGTATATGTTTCTATATGCTCCGTATCAAATTGAAAAAGAAAAGACAATTATTAGTACCAACTTAGGCGATGCTGGAAATGCACACAGCGAATACTTAGGGCCTTTGGCAGAGATGGGACTATTTGGAGGACTGTGCATGTTGGCGTTAGTATTAATGACAAGTCAATTAGCTTTTACCTTGTTTTTTAGACTAAAAAACAAAGATGAACGAATAATGATTTTAG
This sequence comes from Flavobacteriales bacterium, assembly GCA_047634195.1. Taxonomy (GTDB): domain Bacteria; phylum Bacteroidota; class Bacteroidia; order Flavobacteriales_D; family Luteibaculaceae; genus JBLIDJ01. The sequence goes on along the minus strand of JBLIDJ010000009.1, from coordinate 20,041 downwards.
GAATCTATTTAGGATTACTTAGTTATTTCATTCACGGAATTCTGAATAATTTTTTAGATACAGACAAAGTTTCGTGTTTGTTTTGGCCATTTATTGTTTACCTCGTGGTGATGGATATTAGAAATCCAAAAGGCTTAAATGAAACGACAACTGAATAAAGATATGTCATCATTATAAGCTTGTTCACCCCTATGTTCTTCCATCGATTTTAAAATACCAGCATTAATAAGCGACGGATGAAAATTGTGGTATTCTATTACTTTTTGTTCTAGTTTTTCAAGGCTATATTCTTCATTGGTTTTATTTAATTGTTCAATGATGCCATCGGTGTAGCATGAAATGATGGTACCGGGATCAATAGCGATCTCAGCAACATTTAAAAAAGGTAGCTCGTTCATCATTCCAAGACCAACAGTACCTTTGCTTAGTATGCTCGATTTATTTTTTTTAATTAAAATAGGAGGGTTATGCCCTGCATTGACATAGCTTAGTTTACGCTCTTTTGTTTCATATTTCCCTAAAAATAAGGTGATAAATTTTTCTCCTTTTACACTTACATTTACTTGCTTGTTCAACTCTGTAATTAATTCAAATAAAGAAAAATCGGTGTAATTAATCAGTGTTCTCAACTGAGCTTGGAAGTTCGCCATTAATATTGCGGCAGAAATCCCTTTTCCAGACACATCTGCCATACAGAAATAGAAGTCTTCTCCAGAGGGGATTAGGTCGTAATAATCACCCCCAATTTGATTGTGCGGCATATAAACCCCATGCACTTGGATAAAAGGATTGTGCAGGAAATTAGTTGGAATTAAAAACTGTTGAATTTCAGAAGCAATTTTCAACTCATGGTCATGAATTTGTTGGATAATATTTTTTTTAAACAGCCTTCTGTTTTCAACAGACATTGCAACAATATGCGTGATAGTCTCAACAAAAGAAATATCAATGTCGACAGATGATTTTCCTGTTAGCAAATAGGCAATAGCTGTTTTTTTATTAAAAACGGGGATGACTAACCCAAAATCAGCCAATGAGCCATCGGTGTTTTCTAGATAGGTAACATTGTTGATATGTGCTAATGATTTTTCGAAGTCAAAGGTAAGTTGCTTGCTCTTAAATTTATGTACATTGAGGACATCCCACGTCGGTTTACAGCCTATTAGCACATGATTATTTATTCCAACAATTTCTTTGAGCACGTATGAGAAAATAATCAGAATTTCATGAGCAGACTGATTCCCCGAAATAGCTTTTGTAATGTCTAATAGTGCTTTTAATTTAGATTCTGAACTGTACACTATTGCTGTTAATTTTAAAGGTTGTTAATTTCTTCAATAATTTGAGGTAACCTGCGTAAGGCAGCTAATTCTCTCATTTTTTGTTTGCCTTCACCAGCTGGGGTGCCCATATACATCTTATGGCCAGTTAATGATTTTGACACACCAGATTGAGCAGCAACAATAATATCTTCCGAAATAACAACATTGGCTGCAATACCTACTTGTCCCCAAATAGTGACATTGTTTTTTACTGTTACACAACCCGCTACTGCTGTTTGAGCAGCTATGAGGCAATTTTCACCAATTACGGTGTCATGTCCAATGTGAACCTGGTTGTCTAGTTTTGTTCCTTTTTTTATGATTGTATCGCCACTAACACCTCTGTCTAAGGTGCAGAGAGCGCCTATTTCGACATCGTCTTCAAGAATGACTCTTCCACAAGAATGCATTTTTCTTAAGGTATTATTTTTTTTCTGAAAATAAAAAGCATCAGCACCAAGTACGGTGTTTGCATGAATGATAACATTGTCACCAATGATGCAATTGTCTCCAATAACAACACCAGGCATAATGGTAACATTGAAACCAATAGTTACATTTTTACCAATACTAGCCGTAGGAGCAATTTGCGTTGAAATATGTTTATTCTCACTTTGAACAGCCACAGGCCATTCTTGCTTTGGTGAAAAATGTTCTGTTAAAAAGTTATAGCTAGCAAAAGGATCGTCAGAAATAATAAGTGCTTTCCCTTCAGGGCAAGGCACCACTTTATCTATGAGAATGGTTGTCGCTTCAGACTGTAAAGCTTTATCGTAGTATTTGGGGTGATCAACAAATACAATATCTCCAGGTACAACAACATGTATTTCATTCAATCCAGAAATCAAATGCTCAGGTTTGCCAATAAAATGACAATTTACCAGTTCAGCAATTTCAGATAATGCGATAGCTTGTTTCAGTTTCATAGAAAAGTTTATTGGGTATAAATGTAAAAAAGCTTCCCGAAGGAAGCTTTAATTATTTCACTCTTTCTACGTATGCACCACTTCGTGTGTCAATTTTTATTTTGTCACCCGTATTTACAAATAAAGGGACTCTCACTTCAGCACCTGTTTCAACGGTTGCCGGTTTTAGTGTGTTAGTGGCGGTGTCGCCTTTAACACCTGGTTCTGTATAAGTTACCTCTAATTCTACGAAAGAGGGAAGGTCACATAACAATGGAGTTTCATCTGCAGCGTTGAACAGAATTTCTACTACTGCTTCTTCTTTCAATAAATCGGCTCTTTCTATAAAAGTAGGGCTTAAGAAAATTTGCTCAAAATCTTCCAAATTCATGAAATGGTATCCTTGATCGTCGTTGAACAAAAATTGATATTGTCTTCTTTCAACTCGTACCGTTTCAATTTTTGCTCCAGAAGGAAAAGTATTATCCAACACTTTACCAGTAGTTACACTTTTTAATTTTGTACGAACAAAAGCAGCGCCTTTACCCGGTTTTACATGTTGAAATTCGGTTACAGCATATAAATCGTGATTGTATTTTATCACTAAACCGTTTTTTATTTCTGATGTTGATGCCATGATTATATTTTTTGCAAAAATAAGAATTGCTGATTTATTTAAAGTTAATTCAATCCAACTAAGCTAGTGCTTTTTAAAATAAACTTTAAGGTTTAAAGTCCATTAAATTCAATTGCTTTGTTGCGTGTGTGTATTCTGCTACTTGTTCGTTAGAACAAGTAATAACAATTCTGTTATTTAAATGTTGTGAAACCAATGATTGAAACCATTGAATGGCATGTTTGTCGAGGTTCATAGTTGGCTCGTCAAGAGCTAAAACCTTGGTTTTTGCCAAAATAGCTAAACCTAGTTTCAAGCGTTGTTTCATGCCACTACTGTAATCATAAATGTGTTTTTTTTTCGCTTTATCGAGTTCTAGTATGCCAACAATCTCTTGAGTACTTAAATCATTCAAAAAAGGCTTAAAACTCCGTTGATTATCTATGCATTCATGGATGGTCAATTCTTCGTATATATCTAAGTATGGCGCTGCTATACTCACTTCTTTGTACCAATATTCCTTGTCTAGCACCTTCTCGTCATGGTAATAATTGATTTCACCTTTTGAAGGAGTAATTGAACCAATAAGCGTTTGCAGAAGGGTAGATTTTCCAGAACCATTCCCACCTAAAAGAATTACCGAATCGTTTGGAGAAAGGTCTAAATCAACGCCACGAAAAATCCAATCGCGTTGATATTTTTTAGCTAAAGCTTGTGTTTTGATAGAAAACATAAATTACAAAGGACCTCTCATAATCCCTTTGTCAGAAGTTCTTATGAAATTTAGGATATGATCTTTTTCGGGCGAGCTTGGCATTTCCAATTCTGCAATCTTTAATGCTTTGGTAATATTGGTGTTGTGTATATAAATAGTACGATAGATATCTTCTACCCAAATGATTGCTTGATCAGAAAATCCTCTTCTGCGCATACCTATGCTGTTGACACCTACGTAGGATAAAGGTTCTCTTGCAGCACGAACATAAGGAGGTACGTTTTTTCTAATTAATGATCCACCAGCAATAAAACAATGTGCTCCAATTTTTACAAATTGTTGAATAGCGACAGTTCCTTCCAAAATCACCCAATCTTCAATTTCCACGTGCCCTGCTATATTTACCGAATTGGCAATAACACAGTGATTACCAATAATACAGTCGTGTGCAACATGTACATATGCCATTAATAGGCAGTCGTGACCAACTTCTGTTTTAAGCTTGTCTGATGTACCTCTATTAATAGTTACACATTCTCTAATAGTGGTGTTATCACCTATAACAGTTGTGGTGTATTCACCATCGAACTTTAAGTCTTGTGGAATCGCAGAAATGACTGCGCCAGGGAAAATTTGACAATTTTTACCAATACGTGCACCATCCATAAGAACAGCTCCAGGACCAATCCAGCTCCCATCACCAATTTTTACGTCAGCACCAACGGTAGCAAAAGGCTCAATAGTTACATTGTTGCCAATTTCTGCCTTAGGATGAATGTTTGCCATTAATTGAGCCATCTTATCTTTCTTTGATGATTTGTGCTAGCATTTCGGCTTCTGAAACCAAATCACCATTTACATATGCTTTTCCACCCATGTGAACAATTCCACGTCGGATTGGGGTAAGCAATTGCAATTTAAAAATAATGGTGTCGCCAGGCAATACTTTTTTCTTGAACTTAACGCGTTCAATTTTCATAAAATATGTCGCATATTTTTCTGGTTCATCTACTGTACTCAATGCATAGATACCACCAACTTGCGCCATTGCTTCTACTTGCAATACACCAGGCATTACAGGGTTGTCAGGGAAATGACCTGTAAAGTATGGTTCGTTTAATGTGACGTTTTTTACGCCAATAATAGTATCACCTTTAATTTCCATGATTTTGTCAACCAAAAGAAAAGGGTAGCGGTGAGGCAACATTTTAGTAATATCGTTGATGTCATATAATGGGGCTTTAGTTAAATCCACTCTAGGAGCTGACTTTTCTTCATCCTTCATTATCTTTTTTAGCATTTTGCAAAAAGCAACATTACCAGCATGACCAGGTCTTGCTGCTAAAATATGTCCTTTTAGAGGCTTACCTAACAATGCAAGGTCACCAACAATATCTAGTAACTTATGACGAGCTGGTTCGTTTTCATACGAAAGTTTAGTACTGTTTAATACGCCAATACCTTCATATTGAACAGATAAGTTTTCGTCTTTTCCTAATTTTTTTGCGAGGCTTTTTAATTCTTCTTCAGAAACATCTGGTCTTTCAACCAAAACAATAGCGTTGTCTAAATCTCCTCCTTTGATGAGGCCATTGTCTGCTAAAAATTCCAATTCACGTAAAAAACAAAATGTTCTACAGTTGGCAATTTCAGTTTTAAAATCTTCTATTTGATACATTGAAGCGTGCTGTGTACCAAGAACGGGGCTTTTGTAATCGACCATTACGGTGATTCTGTATTCTTCGCCAGTGGTTGGTACCGCAAGCATTTCAACGTCTTTTTCTTTGTCTTCAAAAGCAACATTGTCTTGTAAAACGAAATATTCACGTTCCACATCTTGCTCAAGTTTCCCCGCTTTTTCTAAGGCGTCTACAAAAAGCTTGGCACTACCATCCATGATTGGTATTTCAGACCCATCAAGTTCAATTAAAACATTGTCTATTTGAAGACCATAAATTGCTGCAAGCAAGTGCTCGGTAGTATAAACTCTAGCTCCATTTTGCTCAAGAGTAGTACCACGGTTGGTCTCAACTACTCTATCAACATCTGCATCAATTATAGGTTCGTTTTCTAAATCAACACGTTTGAATTTGTATCCGTGATTGGCAGGGGCTGGCTTTATAGTAATGGTTACTTTTTCCCCAGTGTGTAATCCAACTCCAGAAATACTGACAGGAGCTTTAATAGTGCACTGCATCTCACTCATTACTTCAAGTTTTGTTTAAGTTCGTTTAATTCTTTTCGGATGGTGTTTATGGTTTCCCTAAGTTTTGGCAATCCCTTGAAGAGTACATAAGATCTTTTGTATTCTCCAATACCAAACGCTGGTGAGCCTTGAACAATAGTATTAGGTTCAGTAATATTGTTGCCAATTCCCGATTGAGCAGCTATTTTCACACCATCTGCTATATTTAAATGTCCAGCCATTCCGACTTGTCCACCTATCATGCAATTTTTTCCAATTTTAGTAGATCCTGCTATTCCTGTTTGCGCAGCAATAACAGTGTTCTCTCCAATCTCAACATTATGAGCAACCTGAATAAGGTTGTCTAATTTGACTCCTTTTCTAATGACCGTAGAGCCTAATGTGGCTCTGTCTATAGTGGTGTTGGCACCAACTTCTACATGATCTTCAATAATCACGTTTCCTATTTGTGCCACTTTTTGATAATTGTTTTCACTGTTTGGAGCAAATCCAAATCCATCTCCACCAATAATTACTCCTGCATGTAGCATGCAATCGTTACCAACCACACAAGCGCTATAAACTTTAGTGCCTTGATACAAGATACAATTATCACCTATGGTTACATCGTCACCGATAAAACAACCTGGGTAAATTTTAACATTTTCCCCAATCACACTGTTTTCTCCGATGTACGAAAACGCCCCTACATAAATATCATCTCCTAAAGTAGCAGAAGATTCAATGTGTGTTTGTTTGTCAATACCCGATTTATTATGCTTGAGTTGATTGTATATTTCCAATAATTTGCCAAAACTTTTATAGGCATCTTCAACCTTAATCAAGGTTAAATCACTTGGTAGCTCTTGTTCGGCCTTAAAATCTTTACTAACAATAACAATTGTTGCTTTTGTTGTATAGATGTATTCAGTGTATTTAGGATTTGCCAAAAATGACAAGGTTCCTGACTGTCCTTCTTCAATTTTAGATAAATTGTTTACAGTAGCCTCAGAGTTACCGAGAACATTACCTTCTAAAAGGTCAGCAATTTGTTGTGCAGAAAATTCCATCGCCCCAAATTTATAAATTAAAGTACTCCATTGACTGCTTGTTTGAAAACTTCCTTAGGTAAACACAAAAAGAATTTGGTTACAGGACGGCTTAAGGCAGAAATGTTAAGGTTGTCAGAAGCTTTCGAGACATCCTTAATGTTGCCGTTTTTTTCTAAAATATTGATGCTTTCGTTTTTCAAACTATAGGCATTGTTGCTCATAGGCACATTGATGACAAAATAAGTAGCCTCTTGTTCTGATATTTTATAATGATTGGCCGCTAATGTTATGAGCTTTTTCTTGCTTACCCCATCGGTTTCTAATTCAGAAATTTGAGTTTTGAACAAGGTACGGTTGACAATCGCCAAACATAATTGAGATAAAACAGTATCGGAGTGGTGACACCAGACTTTTATTGCCCCAAAAATGTCAAAATCATCAAGTTGCGTAAATTGGTCAAGAATGGTTTTGTCTGCCAAAAAATCTTCTAGCCCATACGTGTTTTTCAAAAATGTAATGAGCGGAGGAGATGCAAATAATTGTGTTCCTTGTTCTGTCAATTCTTTTGCTCTTCTAAGAATGTTTACCAACATAAACTCTGCTGAAACAACAGCTTTATGCAAGTATACTTGCCAATACATAAGCCTTCTAGCAATCAAAAACTTTTCAATGGAGTAAATTCCTTTGTCTTCAATCACTAATTCATCGTTTACTACTTCCAGCATTTTTATGATTCTATCAGAACCAATAACTCCTTCTGAAACACCGGTATAAAAACTATCTCTTTTCAAGTAATCCAAACGATCCATGTCTAGCTGGCTAGAGACCAACTGGTGTAAGAATTTTTTGTGATATGTATTTGTGAAAATCTCAATGGCCAAGCTCAATTTACCTTCAAAGGATTCATTGAGTCGTTTCATAATCAATAATGACAAGTCTTCGTGATGTACTTTTTTGACAATCGTGTTTTCTAAAGCATGAGAAAATGGACCATGTCCAATGTCATGAAGTAGAATTGCTATTGTTACCCCTTGAGCCTCATCTTCAGTTATTTCATGTCCTTTTGATCGGATAATTTCAATGGCATCGCCCATCAAATGCATAGCTCCTAGTGCATGATGGAAACGTGTGTGTAGCGCACCTGGATATACCAAGTTGGATAACCCCAATTGAGAGATTCTTCTTAGTCGCTGAAAATAAGGGTGTTCTATTAAATGAAAAATGATTTCGTATGGAATTGAAATAAAACCATAGATAGGGTCGTTGAATATTTTTCTTGTATTGGTCCTTAACTTGGTCAAATCTAAGTATGTTTACGATTAATGAAGGAAAGAGTCAAATTTATAACTCTTAAACGCAATAGTACAATATTATGAATGCAAAAATTCTTTGGGCCGACGATGAAATAGATTTATTGAAGCCGCACATCATGTTTTTGGAGCAAAAAGGCTATGAAGTTGTCACGGTCAATAACGGAGTGGATGCAGTAGAACAAGTGAAAGAACAGGTGTTTGATGTGATTTTCTTAGACGAAAATATGCCGGGCATGTCTGGACTCGAAGCTTTGGCACAAATAAAAAATCATCATCCAGAAACACCGGTGGTCATGATTACTAAAAGTGAAGAAGAATCCATCATGGACGAAGCTTTGGGATCAAAGATTTCTGATTATTTAATTAAACCAGTAAATCCTAATCAGATATTACTTTCACTCAAAAAACAATTGGATAACAAACGATTGGTGAACGAAAAAACATCTAGCAATTATCAGCAAGAGTTTCGTCAGTTGGGCATGCGCTTGAATGAAAGACTCGACTTTGAAGAATGGGCAGAACTATATAAGCAATTGATTTTTTGGGAGTTGGAACTTGAAAAGACAGATGATGCAGCTATGAAAGAAATTTTCATCATGCAGCTCAATGACGCAAATAATCAATTTTCAAAATTTATTGAAGACAACTACGAAGAATGGTTGCATAGCAAATCGACGGTCGAAAAGCCGATACAGTCTCATACTTTGTTGAACCATTATTTAAAACCCATATTAAAACAAGATCAAGACGGAAAACCAGTATTTTTGATTGTGATTGATAACTTGAGATACGATCAGTGGTTAAGCATCAAACCTATCATCAGTCAATACTTTAGACCAGAAAAAGAAGATGTTTATTACAGCATCTTACCAACAGCGACACAATACTCTAGAAATGCCATTTTTGCAGGGTTAATGCCTTCTGAAATGGAAAGAAGGTTCCCGAAATGGTGGAAAAATGATGAAGATGAAGGGGGTAAGAATTTGTTTGAAAATGAATTTTTACTAGATCAGATCAAACGATGGGGCATGAATTTAAAATCAAATTATGCGAAAATTACCAACAACGGAGCTGGGAAAAAATATGCTGAATCAATCAACAATTTGATGAACAATGACTTGAATGTATTGGTATACAACTTTGTGGATATGTTGTCTCATGCACGTACCGAGATGGAAGTTATTCGTGAGTTGGCCGATGATGAATCAGCTTATCGCTCGATTACCGTTTCTTGGTTTGAACATTCTCCTTTGCATGATGCCATAAAACAAATTGCAAAAAATGGATGTAAAGTGTTGCTTACAACCGACCATGGAACCATCTGTGTCAACGAACCATCGAAAGTAATGGGGTACAAAAACACTAATTCAAACTTGCGCTATAAGCAAGGTAAAAGCCTTGATTATAATCCTAAAGATGTATTTGAAGTTAAAAAACCATCAGATGCCATGTTACCTAAACAACATTTGAGTTCCTCTTATATTTTTGCCACAGGGCATAAGTACTTTGTTTATCCAAATAATTACAATCACTTTGTGAATTATTATAAAGACACTTTCCAGCACGGAGGTATATCTCTGGAAGAAGTATTGATACCAGCTGTTGTATTAAATCCGAAGTAATGAAAACATGGAATAACCTGTCGCTTTTGCAATTGAAAGAGATAGCAACACAATTATGGGATTTGTTTCCAAGCGAAGGCGTTATTTGTTTTTATGGTGACATGGGTGTAGGAAAAACTACCTTAATCAATGAGTTGGCCAAAGCTGCTGGAGTTACTGAAGAAACAAGTAGCCCAACCTTTAGTATTGTTAACGAGTACAGAACTATGGATGATAAAAAAATCTATCATTTCGATTGTTATCGTATTGAAGATGAACATGAAGCGTTAGATTTTGGGATAGAAGATTATTTTTATGATCAAGCCATTAGTTTGGTAGAATGGCCAGAAAAAGTTGCTTCACTGTTACCTGAAAAAGTGTGTGAAGTTCATTTGTCAATAAATGAAGATGAGACTAGAAACCTACGGTTTATATCTGTATCTTGAACCGTTTTATGAAAGCTTCGTTAAACCAGTACATCCATATTTGCAACTTACCCTATGCTAACATCTAAAGAAGCATTAAAAGCACTTGCACGCCAAGGCGCATTTTTACCTCAAGAAGAAATGCTTGAGATAAAACGAAGTAAAAAACAACTGTTTATTGGTATTCCTAAAGAAAATTCTTTTCAAGAACACCGCGTGGCATTGGTTCCTAGTGCCGTAAAATTGTTAGTTAACAACGGACACCGTATTGTTGTTGAAACCAATGCTGGTAAACGTTCCAACTTTTCAGACAACGAATACAGCGAAGCAGGAGCAGAGATTGCGTATGATGTAACACAAGTGTATCAATGCGATATGATTTTGAAGGTAGCACCTCCAAGTCACGAGGAAATTGATACAATGTTTAAAAATCAAATCGTTTTTTCTGCTTTACAACTGCCTGTTCAACCAAAAGACACGTTACAAAGATTGATGAATAAGGGCGTTTCTGCTGTAGCTTGGGATTACATAAAAGATGAAGATGACATATTCCCGATTGTGAGAGCAATGGGAGAAATAGCTGGAAACACGGCCATTTTAGTTGCTGCCGAATATTTAAGCAACATTAATATTGGCAATGGAACCATGTTCGGAGGCATTAGCGGAGTGGCACCTTCTGAAGTTGTAATTCTAGGTGCTGGTACTGTTGGTGAATTTGCAGCCAGAGCGGCGATAGGCTTGGGTGCTTCTGTCAAAATATTTGACAATTCTATTTTTAAATTAAGAAGACTTCAAAACGATTTAGGTATGCGCTTGTTTACCAGCATTATAAACCCAGACGAACTGGAACGCGCTTTAAAAACAGCTGATGTAGCAATTGGAGCTATGCGAGCACCCTACGGTCGTACTCCTTGCATAGTTACTGAAGAAATGGTGGGTCAAATGAAAGAAGGTGCTGTGATTGTTGATGTTAGTATTGATCAAGGAGGGTGTTTTGAAACGAGTCAAATAACGTCTCACACAAGCCCCATAGTCGTTAAGAATGGGGTGGTACATTACGGAGTCCCCAATATTGCTTCACGTGTATCAAGAACTGCAAGTCATGCTTTATCAAATATTTTTGCCCCAATCATATTGGCCATGGGCGAAGAAGGTGGTTTTACTAATTATGTAAAAAAAGATTGTGGTTTTAGAAATGGGGTCTACTTTTATAAAGGTACTCTGACCAATGAAAATTTAGGAAGAGCATTTAATTTGCCATTCAAACCTAATGATTTACTATTTTCGGCGATGTAAAAAACAAGATATGACTTTCTTTCAACGATTAAAACGATACCTGGGTGGTGTTGTGTTAGGTGTACTTCTCAGTATACTCCTTTTTCAAGATAAATCCAGTCTGCTAACCAGTTGGTTGCCAGGAAATAGAGTGAAAACTGAACTATTGGAATGGCCTTGGCAACAAGGGGAAATGACCGATTGTTTGTTAAATTGCGTGCATACTTCTGAAGATGCTTTAAAAACAGCTATTGATGAAGGAGATGTACTTTTTGATGAAAGTCAAGTGAGAATTCTTCCAAAAGTATATGTGGTAGAAACTACTCTTGGCAAAGCGTCTTTTGAAATGCAGGATAGTTTGATTATTTTGAAATCCATAGCGGATTGTTATTGTCCAAATACTAATCAACAGTAAGCTATAGTTAAAGATCGTAAAGTTTGTAAGGCCTTCTTTTGTTGATTTAGTGCTGCTTCTAGTGAAATTAATTAACAATACTACCTGTTATTAAAAAGGAAAAATATTTTTTAAAAGATTAAAGAAGAAGCAGACAAAAAATATAAAATTGGTAGCTTCGCAGCAAATAACAAAAGAATATGAGTGATCAGCATACCTTTGATGTAGCCATAGTAGGTGGTGGAATAGTAGGAGCAGCAGCATTTTACAAAATGCAACTGGCTTACCCTCAGTTAAACATGGTGTTGATTGAAAAAGAGCCACTATTGGCCGATCATCAAACAGGGCATAATTCAGGAGTCATTCACTCAGGTTTGTATTACAAGCCAGGATCATTGAAAGCCAAAAACTGTGTTGCAGGTCGTCGAGAACTTGTAACATTTGCAAAAGAACACAACATTGCACACGATGTTTGCGGAAAAGTAGTGGTAGCTATTGACAAAAAAGAATTGCCCAACATGGACAAGATTTTTGAAAATGGTTTGGCTAACGATACCGAAGGCATTGAGAAAATCACAGCAGAACAAGTGCGCGACATTGAACCACATGTGAAAAGCATTGGCGGTATTTGGGTGCCTTGTACAGGAATCATCGATTTTAGAACTACAACGGCTAAAATGGTCGAGTTGGCTTTGGCTCAAAATGAAAACAGCCAGCTTAAACTTTCCGAAGAAGCTTTAGGATTTAACGATGAAGGAGATTTAAAAACAATTACGACCAACAAAGGATCATACAAAGCCAAGCACGTTATTTTTTGCGGAGGTTTGCAAGCCGATCGTTTGGCTAAAAAAGACGGGGTGAAACTCAAAGAAAAAGTAGTTGGTTTTAGAGGCGACTATTACGAGTTGACTGAAGAAGCAAAACACAAAGTAAAAAACTTAATATATCCAGTGCCAGACCCGGCCTTTCCATTTTTAGGAGTTCATTTTACACGTATGACAAATGGAGAAATAGAGTGTGGGCCAAATGCTGTTTTCACCTTTAAAAGAGAAGGCTACGGCAAAACGGATTTTGACTGGAAAGACACCATTGATGCTTTGACGTATGCAGGAACATGGAAGCTGTTTTTGGGTAATATTAAATTCGGGATAAACGAATACCGCAGAGCATTTAGCAAGAGATTATTCTTAAAATCCTTGCAGCGTATAATTCCTAGCTTGACAATGACAGATTTAATACCAGGAAGAGCTGGAGTAAGAGCTATGTTGTTGAATGAGCAAGGAGATACACGCGATGATTTTAGAATAGAATATACAGGAAATAGCATTCATGTGCTTAACGCACCTTCTCCAGCAGCAACATCTGCTTTGAGTATTGGTTCTCATATCCGAGATATGGCTAAATTGCATTTTGGTTTGTAGTAAATTCTTTAAATAAGTAAATGACCACCACTGACATTCATACTTATCGCACAAAATTAAGTCTGATAAACGCATCTGATTTAGTAGATGTGCACCAACTTCATTCATTACCAGAAACAGACTATTACAATACCTTAGGCATTCCTGAAGACTTGGATGCAACTAAAGTAATCATGAAAACATGGCTGGCAGAGCACCAGTTGGAAACAATAACGAATTACACATTTAAAATCACCGAAAAAAGGAATCAACAATTCTTGGGCTTGTTTGGCTTTAAGTTATGGCCCAACAAACATAGAAGGGGGGAAGTGTGGTTTAAAGTGCATCCAAACTATTGGAATAAGGGATATGCCACAGAAGTGCTAAGTGCCATGATAACTTTCGGTTTTGATACCTTAAACTTGCATAGAATACAAGCGAGGTGTGCAGTAGACAATCATGCTTCCAGAAAGGTTCTTGAAAAGGTAGGAATGATTAAGGAAGGCAGGGGTAGAGAAATCTTACCTCTGAAATCTGGTTGGTCAGACAATTTTGAATATGCGATCCTAGTAACAGATTAACCATCTTTATAAGTAAACGTGTTGTTTTAAAATAAAAGCAGCCCCATTAAACTAGTTTAATGGGGCTGCTTTTGGAAAACGTTTGTTTGCTGTTAGAATGTGAAACTCACACCTGCACTTGGCAGTAGTGGTAATTGGTTAACACGTTCAAATTTAACACGGTCAAAATAGAATATATTTTCTCTCGCATATACATTGGTAGCACCAATACTCGCTTCGATGGTCGATTTTTTCTTTTTCCAACGTTTCTTTAAATTGATATCCAATCGGTGATATGTTGGAAGACGTCCACCATTCAGTGATGCGTATTGCAACTCGTATGATCCGTTTGCAGTAGTTACATCAGTAGCAACGCCACTAGATTCGAAATCAGGGTTTTCATACACACCTTGTGTTTGCGTAAAAGGCAAGCCAGAACCTAAGTTCCAACGTACGTTAAATTCATAACTATTGTCTTTTCCAAAACTATAAGATCCAAGTAAATTCACGTTATGTCTTCTGTCAAACACAGGAGCATAAGTTTGAATACCATCCCAGCGATCTACTTTTCCAAGTGAATATACTGCCCAAAAGTAAAATTGTTTAGTTTTATATTTCAACAAGAAATCCAATCCCTTGGCTGTTCCTGTTTCAATGATAAAATCTTTTTTCAAATAATCAGGTTGATTATTATTTGCAGCAACATCGTCAAATATTTTATTTCTGTTGAGGTTACTCAGTTGCGTGAAATATTTAACATAACCTTCCACGTTTAAAGTCAATTTGTCAGATAAGTCAAACTCAGTTCCTACAATTAAATGATTAGCCGTTTGTAAGGCGCTTGTAATCTCTGACGTACTACCGTCTTCTTTTATAATTTCTTTTTGTAAGTTTTCTGGACCAGCTAAAAACCCGTAGAACAAGTTGACTACATCTCTGTCAGAGTTTGCCGAAATTAAATTCTGAGAGTACTTCCCAGCAGCGGCCTTTAACCTTATTTTTTCGGTAATATTCCATTTAGCACCAATTCTTGGTTCTAGGGATAATTCGGATAGAGAGGCGTAGTAATGTGCACGAAAACTTGGCTCAATAACTAAATTTCCTTTATTGAGCTTGTAGCTAATGTAACTACTCAGTTCAGAAGTGCTCTCATTTTGTGTAATAGTTCTATCAGCGTCGTTAAAAAATTTGAAGCCAGTAGTAAACCCAGAAATATCGATACCGTATTTTATTTCATTAGCTCCACTAAAGTATTTGAAGTCAAAACCTACATCAAAATTATTGATGGTTGATGAACGTTCCGAAAGACCTTCTTCTACTAAGCTAATACCATAAGTAGAGTATGAGAAATTACCTTCGACTAAGACAGGAGATCCAGAAGGAACTAATACAAAATTAGACCCAACACCGAAATTGTTCCAGTTTAAATCTGATACGGCTTGGTATTTTACTTGATCGGTAAAGTTGAATGCAAAAAAATTGAATTTACTCCCGTTACCACCATTAAAAGTAATTTTCCCATACAAATCGGTGTAAGAGAATGGCAATCCTTCCTCATCGATGTAGCTGTAAAGTAGCTTCGAACTTCTGTCTAAATATGATTGTTTGGCAGAAACTAAGAATGATGTGCTTGAACCATTTTCTTGACGTTTCTTTAAAGGGCCTTCCATCATTATTTTGGTGCTAAAAGGGCTGATAGAAACTTTACCACCAAGAGTTTTGTTGTTACCATCTTTGGTGGTGATGTCCATAATAGAAGAAATACGTCCTCCGTATTTAGCATTAAATCCACCTGTATAAACATCTGCATTTCTAATCACATCCGTGTCAAACACAGAGAATAATCCAATAGAGTGAAAAGGATTGTAGATGACCATCCCGTCCAACAATACTTTATTTTGAATAGGAGAACCACCCCTAATATACAATTGGCCACCTTGATCTCCGGTGAAAATAACTCCTGGAAGTACTTGTAGGTATTGAGCAATATCTGCTTCACCACCAATACTAGGCATGATTTCTATTTCTTTAGGTGTGATTTTCGCAACAGACATTTGAACTTGAGTCATTGATTCGCGTTTTTCAGCGGAAACAATGACTTCTTGCATTTCAAATGAAGCTTTCTCTAAGTACAATTTGGCAGTAATGATTTGCCCATTTTTCACTGTCACCTCTTTTTGGGTTTTAGCAAAACCTAATGAAGAACAAGTAAGCTGGTAAGTGCCGTTTTCAACTTTAGTAATAGAGTAGTATCCATTTACATCTGTTGCAGCTCCTTGGCTAGTGCCTTCCAGAAATACATTGGTGAAAATAACAGGCTCACCCGTTTCTTGATCATACACAAAACCACGGATCGTACCTGATTGTGCTATTGATGCAAAGGAAGTGGTAAGTGAGAGTAGGGCAATAAAATATCTTAATCGCATAGGGTTTCTTTTAAAGGGGGCAAAGGTATTAAAATATGTATTAAACAGGGTAAATAATTTGTGCGAATATAAGGGGTGTAATAGATTAATTGGTAAGTGTTGTTACTTAAAAAAAACAGAAAAGATACAAGTCAGTTAAATATTTATTGAGTTGAGTAATATGGATTGTGAGTAGGGAAATAGAAAAGAGTTAACAGTACAAAGTAGTTAGTAAAGAGTATTTAGTAAAAAGTAGTTAGTAAAGAGTATTCAGTACAAAGTAGTTAGTACAAAGTATTTAGTAAAGAGTAGTTATTACAAAGTAGTTAGTAAAGAGTATTTAGTAAAGAGTATTTAGTAAAAAGTAGTTAGTAAAGAGTATTCAGTACAAAGTAGTTAGTACAAAGTATTTAGTAAAGAGTAGTTATTACAAGGTAGTTATTACAAAGTAGTTAGTAAAAGTAATAACTATCTTATTGATTACTAAGTGATAAGGTTGATAAAAACAATCTTTACCTGATATCCCGAGAAATCGGGACAGGCTCTGACACCTGATACCTGTCACCTAAAACCTGATACCTAATACATTATCTGAGTCAGCATTTCTTTCAAGAGTTCGCCATCGTTGGTGCTAGTGTTGCCGTATCCTTTGCTTTTTAAGTCATAATCTTTGAGCAAACGAATGGTCTGCATGGTTTTGAGTGCTCCATAATTTTTGGCAGCCAACACATAGTCTTTCACAAAAAACGGGTTAATTTTTAAAGCACTGGCAATGCTTTTTTCCGATTTGTCTTTCAGATAGTGCAAGGCAATAATTTTGCTAAAATAATTGTATAAGCCACCAACAGTGAGCACCATGGGGTGGTCTTTTGCATTGTTGGCAAAATGTTGCGCTATTTTAAACGCTTGCTCTACTTGCTTTTTTGCAATAGCGTTTTGCAATTCAAAGATGTTGTATGTTTTGCTAATGCCTACATATTTTTGAATTTCAATAGGAGTTATTTCGCTGCCTTTTTCTACATGTATGGCTAGTTTTTCAAACGTGCTTATTATTTGTGGTAAGTCATTGCCAATATATTCGGCAAGCATGGCACTTGTTTTGGCTGACATGCTAAACCCACGTTGTTTTACATGCGACTCAATCCACTTGGCTACATGGTAGTCTTTTATCTTTAGGGAGTCAAAAACAACGCCTTCTTTATTAATGACTTTGTAAATCGCTTTTCTTTTGTCAAGCTTTTTGAATTTGTAACAAAACACCAACACCGTTTCTTTTTGAGGGGCCTTGGCGTAAGCTTCTATTTCTTCAATCTTTTTTATGGATTGCGCCTCCTTGACTAACACCAATTGTTTACTTCCTACTACCGGAAACCGCTTAGCCATACCTATGATGTTTCCTATGGAAGTATCACTACCAAAGACCACGGTCTGATCAAAATCTTTTGCAGATTCATCTACTACATGTTTGGCAAACGCATCGGAAAGCTCGTCTATAAAGTAGGCCTCGTCACCTTGCAAAAAGTAAAGCGGCTTGCAGGTATTGTTTTTTATGTCAGCTAAAATCTGCTCGAAAGTCATGATGCGAAAATAAGCAACCTTTACAAAAACTTAAGGTGTTTTATGGATCTTCCTTCTTTTGCAATTTCTTGCAAGGATTTTATTCCAATCTCAATATGCTTCATTTCATACACATCGCTCACTTTTTTGTCCGAATCATCGGTCTTTACCCCTTCAGGAACCATGGGCTGATCAGATACTAATAAGAGCGCGCCAGTAGGTATTTCATTAAAAAAACCTGCCGTAAACAACGTAGCTGTTTCCATGTCTATGGCCATGGCGCGTACTTTTCTCAGGTATTTTTTAAATTTCAAGTCATGTTCCCATACCCTTCTATTGGTAGAAAACACAGTTCCTGTCCAGTAATCCAACCCAGCATCTCTGATGGTAGATGAGACAGCCCGTTGCAACGTGAAACTAGGTAGGGCAGGTACTTCTGGTGGCATGTAGTCATTCGATGTTCCTTCACCACGTATGCCAGCAAGAGGTAATATCAAGTCACCCAATTTGTTTTTCTTTTTAAGGCCACCACATTTGCCTAAAAACAAAACAGCTTTTGGCCCAAGCGCCGACAATAAATCCATAATAGTGGCTGCATTAGGACTTCCCATGCCAAAGTTGATCATGGTTATGTTGTCAATAGTTGCGTTGGGCATAGCTTTATCTGTGCCCACTTTTTTTGCGCCTGTAAGTTTGCAAAACCGATCTAAGTGACTGGAAAAGTTGGTCAGTAAAATATATTCACCTAAACTTTCTATGGACTGTCCAGTGTATCTGGGGAGCCAATTTTTTACGATGTCTTCTTTTGTTTGTAACATATGTGTGTAATTTAGCATGAAATGCAGAAATATCCATCACTAAATTTCAAAAACACGACTGTTCAGTTAAAAAAAGGCGAATTGATCTTCGATTCTGTTCGTAAGAAGTGGTTGAAATTGACTCCCGAAGAATGGGTAAGGCAACATTTGGTTGAATACCTTCATGTGCAGGCAGGGTACCCAAAATCGTTGATGGCTATTGAGTCTGGTCTGAAAGTGAATAACTTACAAAAAAGAACCGACTTAGTGTTGTTTGGTGCCAATAGCAACAAATTAATGCTAGTAGAATGTAAAGCCCCTTCAGTTGCGATAAATCAAGAAGTGTTCAATCAAATTGCACGATACAACATGACCTTAAAAGTTGAGTTTTTAATGGTCACCAACGGATTAAAACACTATTGTTGTAAAATCGATTTTGAAAACGAAAAATTCATTTTCTTGAACGATATACCTACATATGAGCAATTGCTTAGCACTTAGTTTGTGATTATATATGTAGGTAGTTGAAAACTGTGCTGGCAATTATTACATTTGCCGCACAAAATTTATACAAATGAACTTATCAGGTATTATTGCCATAGCTGGAAAACCAGGGTTGTACAAGGTTTTAGCTCAATCCAAAAACGGATTAATTGTTGAATCATTAATCGACGGAAAACGCACCCCAGCTTACTCCACACACAAAGTAAGTGCACTAGAAGACATTAGTATCTATACTTATAGTGAAGATGTGCCGTTATCAGTTGTTTTCAAAGGAGTTTACGACAAAGAAAATGGTGGAGCTGCTATCAATCACTTATCTTCTGGAGACGAGTTGAGAGATTATTTGATGACTATTCTACCAGAGTATGATCAAGAACGTGTCTATGCCTCAGATTTGAAAAAATTGTTTAGTTGGTACAATTTGATGCACAAAAGTGGCAAATTGGTGTTAGCTGAAGAAGAAGAAGTAGTAGAAGAAAGCAAAGCTGAAGAAAAAGCAGCTAAGCCAGCAGCAAAAAAAATAACAGCTAAAAAAGACGAAAAGTCAGAGGATGAAGCTCCTAAGAAAGCTGCTCCAAAAAAGAAACCTGCGGCAAAAGCGAGTGAAGCTGCCGAAGCAAAGAAAAAACCAGCAGCCAAAAAAGCGGCTCCTAAAAAAGATTAATATTATGCTAAAAAAGCCAACGCGTTGTTTTGTTCCCCGCGGATTAATTGTTGAAAAATGGGAGGACATAGCGCCTTATTTTGATGAAATAGACCGAAGGGTTATCAATAATAAGGACGATTTAAAACGTTGGTTGGTAGAGTCTAGTGAGTTGGAAGCCGTGATGGAAGAAGAACTTGCTTGGCGATATATTAAAATGACGATTGATACTAGCTCAAAAGAAAATCAAGAGCGGTATCAATATTTTGTGGCAGAAATAAGCCCAAAAGCACAACCATTTTACAATAGCTTTAATAAAAAATTGTATCAATCTGAGTTTAAAAACAGATTGACTGACGATGGATACGATGT
>JBLIDJ010000008.1:0-45267 GCA_047634195.1 Flavobacteriales bacterium | reverse complement strand
TGATACCTTAAGTATTCTTATAAAAACAAAAGCATTTGATAAGCACCCTCAGTTTAGAATTACGGTAACTAACAAGGAGCTTTTTTCTAAGCTACAAGGAAAAACAATATCAGTTGTTTTAAGCCCTGAATCTAAAATGCTATCTCGATTGAGCAAGATGATTCAAGTTACTAAAGTCAACGACAGAGCAAATATCTTGGTGTTGTCAATCATTGGAGAAAATAAAAATAAAAACGAAGACATACTAAATTCAATAGTTACGCAATTCAATTTGGATGGGGTTTATGACCGTCAATTAGTCTATGAACGAACTATTTCTTTTGTTGATGATAGATTTGTTTACCTCGCAAAAGAATTGGACTCAATAGAAGTAAATAAAAAAGATTATAAAACGAATAATAATATCAGTTTCATTGAATCTGATGCAGCGTTGTCTTTGCAGAACAAACAAATTTCAAATAAAGAAGTTTATGCACTTGAAACTCAAATAGTTTTAACGGAGTTAATGGAAGAAAGTTTGTTGAATGACAATGAATTACTTCCTTCGAGTGTAGGAATAAGCGATGGCTCAATAAACTTATTAATCAATAAATACAATGATAAACTCCTTATAGCACAAAATTTATTGGCGGGAGTAGGCGAAAGTCATCCTTCTTACATTCAGTTAACAAGGCAAATAGGTGAGTTAAGAAATAATATTGCTGGCTCAATTGGTGTGTACAAAAAGCAGTTAAATGCCTCATTAGAGCAATTAGAAATAGCCAATAATAAGGTGCTAGGCCAGTTTGCTAAACTACCTGAAAACGAAAAATTACTGCGATCTATTGAAAGAGAGCAAATAATTAAAGAAAGCCTCTATTTATTATTGCTGCAAAAAAGAGAGGAAGCAGCTATTAACCTTGCTGTAACGGCTCCTTCAATTAAAATAGTTGATTACGCTATTACAGATCCCATTCCTGTTAGCCCTAAACGAAATATCTTTTATCTGGTAGGGCTATTATTAGGGGTTTTCATTCCATTTGGTCTCATCTATATAAGGTTTGAGTTAGATAATAAGCTGCATAGTAAGCAAGATTTAATCGATGCTGCTCCAAATGTTCCGGTTGTTGGGGAAATACCATTGTTGACTAATGGAGAAACAATGTTTGTGAACAAGAATGAGCGATCAGTGCTGGCTGAAACATTCCGTATTCTTTCCACAAACCTCAATTATTTATTTCCACACAAAGCAAAAGATGATAAGAAAGGTGTGGTTGCTTACACTACTTCGACCATTAAAGGTGAGGGTAAAACTTTTATATCATTGAACTTAGCATTCGCATTTGCACACATGAATAAAAAAGTATTATTAGTCGGTGCTGACCTTAGAAATCCACAACTACATACCTATTTAAATATAAGTAAGAGTGTGAAAGGCCTCGCACAATATCTACACAACCATGATGTTACTTGGCAAGACTGTATTCATGATACAGGTTTAGGAGTTGATAATTTTGAAATGATTTTATCAGGAGCTGTGCCACCAAATCCAACTGAACTTCTTTCTAGTAGTCGTTTTGAACAATTTATTGAAGAAGCTAAAGAAGTGTATGATCTTGTGTTAATTGATACAGCACCTACCTTATTGGTTACAGACACCTTATTGATATCTAAGTTTGCCGAATTAACAATATTTGTAACTAGAGCAAATAAAACAGAATTGAATCTGTTGGAATATTCAAAAGGACTTTATAAGGAAGGTAAGATTAAAAATATGGCCTACGTGATTAACTGTGTTGGTGACGGAAAATCAAATAGCTATAAATATGGATATAACTATGGATATGGTTATGGCTATGGAGAAAATGCTGTCAAGAAAACCTTCTTACAAAAAATATTTAAAAGCTAAATAATTTGTTGTTGTCTATAGCTAACTGAAGTTTATCAACTTGTTTTATTAAGAGCGGAAAATCAAAGGCGTCTATATGCCTTTGATGATGTACGTCAGTACCTACATAATCAATAAGGTTTTCTTTCAGTAGTTTGCCTGCTATTTTTGAAACATCCTTCCCGTAATATTTTGTTGTGGACAGTAAATTCAACTGAAATTTGCAACCCAAATCTTTCAAATTATGGTATTCGTTAAAATCACCATGATAAAATCTATATCGCTCTGGGTGTGCTAAAACTATTTCATATCCGGCAGACTGTAATTCAAAAATAACTTCCTTAAGATTGAGTGGAGGATTTAAGTAAGACATCTCAACTAACAACACATTGTCTTTTAACGGCAATAAAGTGCCTTTTTGTGCTTGCTCAAGTAGATCTGTGTGAATTAGATATTCAGAACTACATCTAAGCATTTTTGAAGGCCCTAATGACGATTCTTCGTTATATAATTCTAATGCTGCTTCTATACTTTGTTTCGTATTATTCCAAACACCAGGAAAGGTATGAGGTGTTGCGATAATTTGTGAGAAACCGAGATTACTTAATGCGCTGATTAACTGATCGGAATTCTCAACGGAAACGGAACCATCGTCTATCCCTGGCAAAACATGGTTGTGTATATCTATCATGTTAGATAGCAGTACATCCTTAAGTAATGTTTTTTTAAAAAAATTAAAACCCATAAAATTTTGCAAAAAAAAACCGCTCTTGAAGGAGCGGTTTTAAATTAAGTATTTTTATTAATCTATCATGATGTTGACCATGAAGACATGCTGATAAAAACTACCAATGGTTTCATCAGCTGTAACTTTACCATAACCTTGGTAATTAATACCAATATGATCGGTAAACCAATAACGTAATCCACCACCTGCATTAATAGCTGGGTAGATTTCACGTTCTACCGCGAATAAACCACCACCTGCAAAAGCATACATATCAAACTTATTGCTTTTAATGAAGTGCTTACCAAAATTATATTTAGCGTTTGCATCTCCAGAAAAATATGAAGAATTTTTAGTTTTTGTTAAATCAAATCTATTAACAGATCCAACAACTTCTACAGACCATTTGTTTTTTAACGTTCTTTCTAATGAAACATAGTTAAAAGCATACTGCCAGTCGAATGTAGGGAAACGGTCAAAGGGCAATATAGTACCATCGTTGTTAATAAAATTAGTACCAACACTTAGTATGTATTTGGGACTTGTTTCAGTTTCAGCAGCAGGAGTACTTTCTTGAGCAGACATCGTATTAAATACAAATAATCCAAAAGCAAGAGTTATAATAGTTTTCATAATTCGAAATTTTTATTGGCTTAAAAATTGGTAATAACCTTAACTACAACTCGTCTGTTTTTTTCACGACCTTCTTTTGTAATATTAGGCACTAATGGTTGAGACTCTCCAAAAGAGTATAATTCCAATCTATTTTTAGCAACACCATGGGTAGTCAAATACTGAGCTATTGTTGTCATACGTTTTTCAGACAATAATTTGTTAGCATTATCAGATCCAGTAGCATCTGTATGACCTTCAACAATCATACTCATAGATTTGCTAGAGTTCATTATTTTAATCAATTTATCTAATTCAACATTATATGAAATAGCTAAATCATTCGTGTTACTTTCAAAGTAAACGCTAAGAATAGTTTTAATTTTCCCGCTTTCAGCTACTGGACTACCATCAGCCATTTGCTCTGCAACTTTAGGACAACCTTTGTTGTCAGCTGTACCATAACTTTCTGGACACTCATCTTCTGTGTCAACAACACCATCTCCATCAATATCAGGACAACCATTTGTGAAAATAGTTCCAAATCCATTAGGACAATTATCTTCAGCGTCAATAATTCCATCATTATCGCTATCAGGACAACCATCTAAACGACCAGCAATATTTGGACATTTATCAACAGTGTCAGCAAAACCATCTCCATCAGTATCAGGACAACCGTTAACTAATCCTGGAATCTCTGGACACTTATCCAAATCATCATTTAATCCATCACCATCTTTATCAGGACAACCATAAACTAATCCAGGAACATCCGGACATTTGTCTTCCATATCAACTACGCCATCGTTATCTCTATCAGGACAACCATCATGTTTCATGCTACCAGGTACACTTGGGCATTTGTCTTTGTTGTCAGCAACACCATCTCTATCAGTATCTCTATCTCCAGGAGTATAAGTCAATACAAACGCGTTATAATAGTAAATGTCGTTTGCATCAGTCTTAGTTGTGAATGCGTCAAACTCATCGCTCATTAACATATTTAATGACGTTTGAACACCAATTGCTAAATTGTATCTTACTAAGTAATTTAACCCAAGACCAACAGGTATATTGAATGCTTTGTTTTTAATAACTTTAGAACTATTTGTTAGTACAGAAGCAGAACCTTCGTTATTAGTGAAATGTAGTGCGTCAAAACTTGTTAAACCTAAACCAGTAAAAGCATAAGGTTGGAAATTACTATATTCTTCCATTACTTTTCCGTTATTCAACTTATAACGGATGTTAGCGCCAAGGCTATTAAACTTTGTTCTAAAATGTTCTGCAACATCTGGTTTGTTTACATCTACTGCACCTACGTTAAAAGCAATATCTAAATTGAAATTACTGTTTAAATACTTAGAACCAGTTACACCTGAACCTATATTTCTAGTTTCTAGTTTAAAAATTTGAGAACCGATATCTCCTGAATAACCATAGACACCGCTGCTCGCAGAAACACCCCACTTATTGGCTTTTGTCTGAGCAAAAATCAATTGTGGAATTACCAAACTAATAAGAAGTAATATTTTTTTCATTGTTCTTTTTTTGAATAATCACTAATTCTATTTCTAAAACAATTTTTATTGATTAGAGTTGCCGACAAAAATATGTTAATTAATGATAAAAACAAAAGAAATAATTTATTCATAGTTTCTTTACCTTTATTATTATGTACTAATAATATGATTGTTTTTTGTATTGGACCTTAGTTTGTTGATTAAATATTATATTGAGATTGATACTATTGAGATGCTTTATTGACTAATTTGAGACTCCTTATTATGGGCACCCACCTTTGTTTAATGGTTATCAGTTTGTGATAGAAGAAATTTATTCTATGAATTAAATTCATATTTAGATAAATTAATGGTTGATGAGGGTTAATTATTTGATATTTAATAGCTGTAAATTATCGTGATTTCTATTTCAAATAAGTATCATTTTGAATTAAAATGAAATAATTGACTAACCAGTTTTATCAATTATTATTAAGATTTGCGTTCGCTTTTTTACTCATTCGCTTTTTTGAAATAATTTTCACTTCGATTAAGTATAGTGTGCCAAATGGCTTAACGAGTATTATTTTCAAATTGTACACAGAGTCGCAGTAGTTTTTACCATTCTTTTTGTCTTAACGCTACTGCTCTCTCTTCCATTTGTTTAAAATCAAAAAGTATCTGGATTAATTCAATCCATTTCTGGTTCAGCTGTATTATTAATTTATTGTGCAGTCACTCATTACCATATGAGCAAGCAAGTTATGATTGGTGCCGATTTGTTTGGGTAAACTTTTCAAGATATCATACTCGCCATAAAAGTTTCTAATAAAAGTAATCCTTCCCTAATACTTTTATATTTTTTACCACAAGTAGTATTTTGGTTAACAAAACATCAGTAATTTTCATACATCGGATCATGCAAATACACACAATGGTTGATCAGCATCATTATGATATTGTCTATATGTTCAGGTGTTCTTATAACTAAATGAGATGGTACGTCCCAATATTGTGCAAACAATAAGCTAGCCTTTTTTGCTGAAAAAGCTATCAACCACTTAAATGCTGAAACAGAACAAAGTCAAGATTCTTCAACTAAAAATAACAATTGGGAGTCACAAAACTACTTAGGTACAAAAAAAATAATGTTTTAGCGGAATTGTTAAAAACAGTACCTGAAAAAACTCCTTCTGTCATTGTTCTTTTGGTAGAAGGATTTGGAAGTGTTTTTTTGGAAGGCGGAGAAAACGAAGGATATACTCCTTTTCTTGATTCCTTATTTAAATAAGCTGCGTTTTGGACAAACACATTAAGTACCAACGGACGTGCATTCGGAGTTCTACCTTCCTTAGCAGGCGGTTTGCCTTCTCCACAAAATGGGTTTATGGCACTTAATCCAAAATCCCTCCTCATTTGTCGTTGTTAAGTGTTGCAAAAGCCAATGACATGGAAACCAATTTCTATTATGGTGGAAATTCAAACTTTGATGGGCTAGATGTGTTTATGCAATATCAAAGCATCTCAAATATATATGATTAGAAAGATTTTATTCATTTGAGCCTCTATTACCCTGACAACTCTATAACCAGTTCATAGAATAGGAGCAGCGTTATTTAAAATCTGCCTCATCGGTTTGAGATGTCGCTTGGACTTCTGGAAATGTATTTTGGAGGAGCAATTGATGTAACCATTTATACCGCTACACTGGGATGGTATGTTGTTAACTGGTGGGTAACTGGAAGGATTTTCATCACGCCCGATAAAGACGGAGAGAGTTACTCCAGATCGTTCACCTTTTTGGCAAGCAGGTACTTTAAAACTGCTGAAAATTATTTGGGTGTAATTTCAAGTATTGGATTTAATCCAGAAGCAATTCTACAATCTGGAACTGGCTTACTTGGAGAAACAGGTAGCTCTGTCTATTTCTTAAAAAGTCATCGTTTTGGATTTGACGCTCAAAAAACCTTAGGAAGTATATTTCTAATCAAAGCCCAGATTACGTGGAGTGATTTAGGGCTTTCTTTTGATAGAGGTAATTTTGTTAACAATTGGATAGGCCAATTATCAGTTAGTTATCGGTTTTAACCTTCGATTGTTTTTCATGCAAAAAGTATCTTTTTTGAAAAACAATAATCATACCCACACCTGTTGAAATAGCAGTGTCTGCTATGTTGAATACGGGTCTGAAAAATTGAAAATACTCACCACCCCAAACTGGAAACCAGATAGGGAAGGTTCCTGTTACCATCGGAAAATAGAGCATGTCTACTACTTTACCATGCAATAACGAACCGTATCCTCCTTCAGCAGGGAATAAGCTAGCTGTTTCCCAAGGTGAACTTTCATTAAAAATGACACCATAAAAAGCGCTGTCGATGATGTTGCCAACTGCTCCTGCAAAAATGAGTGAGATACTTATTACTAAACCTATGGGAGCTAACTTCTGAATTTGTTGCCTTAAATACCAAGCAATTCCAACGACAGCTCCGATTCTAAAAACACTTAAACACAACTTTCCCCATTCACCACCAAACTGCATTCCAAATGCCATGCCTGGGTTTTCTATAAAATGAATGAAAAACCAATTCCCAAAAATGGGAATAGATTCGTCATAATTCATACTGGTTTTTACCCAAATTTTTAAAATTTGATCGGCCAATAGTACTAATACAATCGTTAAAAGTGCTTTTTTCACAAAATGCTTATAAAGGAATTAACAACGACTAGTTGTCTTGAAGGTTTTTTGCTTCAATACTCAAGGTAGCGTGAGGAACAGATAACAACCTAGCTTTTTGAATTAGCTTACCAGTAACTCTACAAATGCCATACGTTTTATTTTCAATACGTATTAAAGCGTCTTTTAAGTTCTTAATAAACTTTTCTTGACGAATGGCCAACTGTGCTGTTTCTTCTCTTGAACGAGTGTCAGAACCATCTTCCATCATTTTAAATGAAGGAGAAGTATCTTCTGTTCCATTATTGTCACTATTAGATAATGATTTTTTAAGCAAATCAAAATCAATATGAGCTTCTGCAAGCTTACTAGAAATCAATGCTTTGAATTCAGCAAGATCTTTATCAGAATAAGTGATTAGTTCATTTTCTTTACTCATAGTCTTAGTTTAATTTGTTAATAGCAATAGTAGTTGAAATACTATCGGTAACCTCCATCAATTCTCCAACTTCAATATTATCAACTAACGAAAGAGTATCTGCCAAGGTTTCGGAACAAATATAATTTAAATTGTTTTTTATCGCAGCATTCAAGGCATCATGATGCTTAACTTCGATAATAATCTTGTCAGTTACGTCAAAAGCCATGTCTTTCCTAAGATTTTGAATACGATTAATAACTTCTCGAGCAATACCTTCATCTTTTAACGACTCACTAATCGTGACATCTAAAGCAACGGTAATATTAGATTCGGTGGCAACTAACCAGCCCGGAATGTCTTTAGTGATTATCTCTACATCAGTAACATCAATCGTCAATGATTGACCATCTACATCAATGTCAAAATGACCATTGACTTCCATAGCCGTAATGTCGTCTTGACTAAAACGAATGATAGTAGCAGCAACAGCCTTCATTTGTTTGCCAAACTTAGGGCCGAGCTTCTTAAAATCAGCTTTTATTTGCTTCACAAAAACGCCTGTTGTGTCTTCAATTAGAATTAGCTCTTTCACATTAACTTCCGAAAGAATTAATTCCTGAACAGTCGTAATTCTTTTTTTGAAATTCGCATCTATTGCAGGAATCATTATTTTTTGCAGTGGCTGACGCACACGAATGTTTTCTTTTTTACGCAAGGCCAAAACCATGCTAGAAACTTGCTGAGCAATTTGCATTTGTTCTTCCAACTCTTTGTTAATAAAAGATTCGTTCACCACAGGGAAAGAACTTAAATGAACCGAATCAACCTCTTCTAATTGGCTTGTCTGATTTAGGTTGTTGAACAAATAATCACTGTAAAAAGGAGCGATAGGCGCAGCCAATTTAGCAATAGTACTCAAACAGGTATAAAGCGTTTGATAAGCAGCAATCTTGTCTGAGCTGTAATCACCTTTCCAAAATCTACGACGACACAAACGCACGTACCAGTTGCTTAAATGATCTACCGCAAATTCTTGTATTTCTCTAGCTGCTTTTGTGGGCTCGTATGTATCATAACACTCATCAACTTTAGCAACCAAACTATTCAATTTAGAGATGATCCATTGATCAATTTCTGGTCGTTCTGTTAATGGAATGTCAGCTTCGCTGTATGTAAAGTTGTCGATATTGGCATACAATACCATAAATGAGTAGGTGTTGTGCAAAGCACGGAAAAACTTACGTTGCACCTCGGTAATCCCATCAAAATCAAACTTTAAGTTATCCCAAGGTTGCGCATTCGAAATCATGTACCAGCGTGTAGCATCGGCACCATATTTATCTAAGGTCTCGAAAGGGTCGGCCGCATTGCCCAATCTTTTCGACATTTTTTGACCTTTTTTGTCGAGCACCAATCCGTTAGACACCACATTTTTATAAGCTACCTGGTCAAAACACATGGTAGCAATAGCATGAAGAGTAAAAAACCAACCCCTGGTTTGGTCAACCCCTTCGGCGATAAAATCGGCAGGGAAACTTTTGTTATTGTCTATTAATTCTTTGTTTTCAAACGGATAATGCAACTGTGCATAAGGCATAGCTCCCGAATCAAACCAAACATCAATCAAATCGCTTTCACGTGACATAGCTTCACCTTTTGAAGAAACTAAGGTGATTTGATCAACAATGTTTTTGTGTAAATCTAGAATCGAATAGTTCGATTCGCTCATGTCACCAACCACAAAATCAGCAAACGGATTTTTATCCATAACACCTGCGGCAACAGCTTTGTTTATTTCAGTCATTAGCTCTTCCACAGAGCCAATGCAGATAGCTTCATTGCCGTCTTCGGTGCGCCATATTGGGATAGGAACACCCCAATAGCGAGAACGTGATAAATTCCAATCGTTCAGGTTTTCCAACCAGTTGCCAAAACGCCCAGTTCCGGTGCTTTCAGGTTTCCAGTTAATGGTATTGTTCAAGGCTATTAAACGATCCTTTACAGCCGTAGTTTTTATAAACCAACTATCTAATGGATAGTACAAAATAGGTTTGTCAGTTCTCCAACAATGCGGGTAACTGTGTTCGTATTTTTCAACCTTAAAGGCTTTGTTTTCTTCTTTTAGTTTGATGGCTATCAAAACATCTGCCGATTTTTCAGGGACTTCTCCTTCAGCAAAATATTCATTTTTGACATACATGCCACCAAACTCTTCTCCCATTTGTTTGACAAATTTTCCTTGTAAGTCAACTAATGGAACTGGGTTTTCTTCATCGTTAAGCACTAACATAGGAGGTATGCCAGCATCTTTAGCCACTTTGGCATCGTCTGCTCCAAAAGTTGGGGCTATGTGTACAATACCAGTACCATCAGACGTAGTAACAAAATCACCTGCAATTACTTGAAACGCTTTGTCGGCATCTTCAAAAGGCAAGGTGTAAGGCAATAATTGTTCGTAGGTCAATCCGACTAAATCAGCTCCTTTATGTTCTGAAATAACAGCGTAAGGGATTTTTTTATCTCCTTCTGAATATCCATCCAAAGGCAATTCATCGTTTGCAGGAGCATACTTTCCGTTAAACGATTTCGCAAGTAAATCTTTAGCCAACAATACCCTCATAGCTTGGTAAGTGTATTGATTGTATGATTTCACCAAAATATAATCAATGTTTTTCCCAACAGCCAAAGCAGTATTCGAGGGCAAAGTCCAAGGAGTAGTTGTCCAAGCAATAAAATCAATGGCATCTTCACCAAAAAGGGCTTTTTTCTGAGCCGACTCAACAGCTTTAAACTGAGCAACAATGGTGGTGTCTTTTACATCTCGGTAACAACCCGGTTGGTTTATTTCATGAGAGCTTAATCCGGTTCCAGCAGCTGGACTATATGGTTGAATAGTATAGCCTTTGTACATGAAGTTTTTGGTGTACAGTTTCTTTAACAAGAACCACACCGATTCCATGTATTTTGGAGTATAAGTAATATACGGGTCATTCATGTCAACCCAATATCCCATTTGCTTGGTCAAACTATTCCAAACATCCGTGTAACGCATTACTGCTTCACGACACGCTTTGTTGTAATCTTCTACCGATATTTTTTTACCAATATCTTCTTTGGTAATCCCTAATTCTTTTTCTACACCCAACTCAACAGGCAAGCCATGCGTATCCCATCCAGCTTTACGGTTTACTTGAAAACCTTTTAGTGTTTTGTAGCGGCAAAAAATATCTTTAATGGCACGAGACATTACGTGATGAATACCAGGCATTCCGTTTGCAGAAGGAGGCCCTTCGTAAAACACATAAGAAGGCGCACCTTCTTTGCTGGTAATACTTCTGTTAAATATATCGTTCTTGTCCCATTGGTCAAGAACGGTTTTACTTATTTGAGGTAAATCGAGTTGTTTTTGCTCCGCGTATTTAGCCATGCTAGTAATTTTTTTTGCCTGTTTTAAGCGAGTGCAAATTTAACATAACAAATTGGTTTATTCCTTAAACCAGTGAGTTAAACACTTATCGACTGCGTTCGAATATGTTAAAATCAAGATGATTTTTGTAGATGAAAATCAAGAATGTAAAAAATGAGAAGTTTTTGAGAGCTTGAAAATGTTGTCGTATCAAGGAAAAAAGACTTTTTTACAAAAACACTATAATACTTTTTTAGCTAGTTGCTTTAAAATAAAAATAGCTTGTTCGAACATTTCGAACAAGCTATTTTTTAAATTATCTAAGCAGATTTACGTTTCCGCTAAATTCTTCAAACCTTTTGGTGTATTTGTTTTGTACCGTCAATTGGTAGATATAAACACCAGCAGGAAGTTCATTGCCTGATAAGTCAGTCCCGTCCCAGCCATAATCTGGCCAGTCTTGATTTTCTCTTGGGTATAATACTTCACGGTATTTAACATCTCCCCATCTGTCAGATACTGTAAATCGGTACCCACCTGGACCATGACCAAACAAGTAAGGTCTAAAGTAATCGTTGACAGCATCTCCATTAGGGGTAAAACTATTTGGAATGTTAACTAACAATTCGCCAGTGATGTGTAAAATTTTACTGAAATCACTATAACAGCCATGTTCGCTATAGCTTTCCAGCCTTACGTTATAATCACCCTCCTCTTCATCATCAAATTTGTAGGTAGGATCAGTTTCAGTAGACGTATGAATTTCTAAGGTTTCAGGACCAGTTACTGTATCTATTGACCAAATATAGGTTTCACCATTTGTTGTTTCGTTATAAAAATTAACCGTAGTATTAGACAAATTGATTGGGTTTGGCTGGTAGCTAAAATCAACTACTGGTTTAGGGTATACTCTCACAAAATCTCTTTTTTCTTCCGTGTTATGACAGCCATGTAGTGTTCTCACCATTAAAGCGATGTCATAACGGCCTTCCGCTTCGAATTTATTAGTAGATCCAGACCAACTTACGTTTGTTGAATTTTGACGACCAAAGAACCAAGTAACAGGCCCATAGTAGCTAGAGTCTGTTTCATTGATAAATTTCGGGAAAAACGGCCCGCAATCTTCCAAAGCTACCCCCTCTTCCCCATCAAAAGCTACAATAGGTGTAGGATGAATATGTAAGGTGTCAACGCTATTGAAACTCTGTAATGAGCTACAACCATAAGGTGAAGAGCTATCCATAATTTTTACCAAGGTATATTTTTGGTCTCCAAAACCTGTAGGATTTAACCCATTTTGGGTTCCTGATAAATAGTTATTCACTTGTATTTGTGTTCCGTTGTCAATGGTGTAGTAAAGGGTAAATGGTGCTTGCCCTTCTTCAATGTTAACTCTGTATGCGCTTAATTCATCTTCACAAATATTATCATCCATGAGCTCAAATACTCCAGTTGGTAATGGATTAACAACAGAAGTTAATTTTATGTTAGATAGATCTGCTTCGCAAGGCTTACCATCAACACTACTTAATGTATTGTCAATAAGCCTGCTTATCCAATATGTAGCAGACTCACCAGTAGGTATGTGGTAGATAGCAGCATAATCAACAATATTATTAAATTGGTAGACAGCACTATCATTATCGGTAATCTCAATTTTAAAACTACCATTACCAACAATGTTTTTAACCTCTATTAATGCACTGTCGTTTAAACAGATACCAACAGGAGCAATTAAATCAGCTGAAGGAATAGGGTTTACAACTACTGTTGCCGAAGACGTTGAAATAGTCGCTGGACACTTTGGGTTTGTGGTATAAGTAACAGATAGTAATTTATAGGTAGTCGTTTCAGAAGGCGACACAGGAATTACATCGCCGTTTTGTTTGGTAACAAAGAAGGTGATATCTCCATCCGTATACTCCACCAGAAAATCTGTGTTAGATATATTCACATTAAACACTAAATCAAGTGTCTGACCATCACAAATGACACTGTTTGAACTAATAGATGCAGTTGCTTGCGGCCTAACATAATAATTAACTTCTTGTACATCTGACGTAACACATCTATCATTGGTTTTATACCTCAAATTGCTAAATGTAAAAGTGGTGGTTTCGTAAAGGATGCTAGTGCTAATAGAATTCGCTCCAGGAACTAAATCGATAGTTATCGTAGAAACACCATCGTTCATATCTACCACCATGGCACTGTCACCAGTTGCGGTTAATCCGATATTATCGTAAGCTCCTTCACATATCCATTTATCTGAAGTGGTGGTCATAGTAGGAGTGCTGTATTTGAATACAGTTTCAACATAATAACCAGGACCTACACATTTGTTGTTAGCGTCAGATACGCTGCGAATCTCATACATGTTTTGACCGACGTTAGGAATAACTTTAATGCTACTAGGATTCGCTAAATTTTCTAAAGTAACAGCATTTCCATTTTCTTCATACGTAATCGTAAATGGAGCGACACCTGTTGGGAAATTAACATTCATGTAGGTAAAGCTGTCGGCTTCACAAACATCTAGCGTAGGACTTGTAAGTTGTACAGTAGGCGTTTCAACAACTGTTAACATCACGTTGGTTATGTTGCCATCGCAGGCAGTTTGTGAATTATCTACAAAGTTGGTGAAACTGATAGGAAATGTTCCTATTGCAGAAGGTGCAAACGCCCAATTTGCGCTGGCATTGCCTGCACTAAAAGAACCATTGTTAGTATTCCAAGCATAATCTGCGGTGTATGTTGGTTGACCACCATTGATGGTTCCTTGCAAAACGGCAAGGTCTCCAAGACAAATGGTGTCTTGCGCTATACTAAGCGTTACTTGAGGGTATGACCCAACAACAATTTGTGTATTTAAACCTTCGTTCGAACATCCGTTAGCATCTGTTACGTTTGTAATTAAATAATCGGTCGTAACAGTCGGGTTGAACGGCAAGGCAGCTGCCCCGTTATTGATGCTGTCCAGCGTAGTAGGTAATCCAGCATTCGCTGTATAAGTGATGCTGTAGTCAGGCAATCCTGTTAAGTTAAAACTCAGATTAACCAAATTGTTATTGCTACACACAAAGCCGTTTACATCGTCTATGAAACTGGCTGTAGGTAGTGCGTTTACTTTTACTTGATTGGTAGTGTTTGGTGCAGAAGTACATCCATAAACATCCTCAATACTTATTAAAGTATAGTTATATAAATCAGCAGTATTTTGCATGTCATAAAAATCGCCAATGGTGTCTGTTACACGAACAGATCGCATACCGCTTGGTGAGTTATAAGTAACATCAAAATAGGGCGAACCAGCTGTAAAATAGAAGTTCAAATTGATGCTGTCTTCTGCACATACTTCAGCAGGAGTAGTAAAAATTGCTAGAGGCAGTGGCCTAAAAGTAACAGGTACTTTTTGCGAAATACTCATACACACGTCCAATTGATTAACGTTTCCATTGCCATCGTCATCACCAACAATACGCACTACATGGTACAATTGGCCAGTAACAAGCCCTGGATTTGAATCAATATGAAAATAGCCAGTTTTATTTCTAGCTTTTTTACCAAGAATAGCACCGTTAAAAACATCGTCGCATAATACATACTCCATTACATCTCCAGCACCTATCAAAGGAGCGCGAAGTTCAATTAACCATGTTGAATCGTTTCCACAAACAGTTTGTGGGCTTACATCTAAATCTCCTGAATCGGATTTGCAATCACATTTAGCTTTTCGAACAAACGAGATAGGCGTACAACCTTTGGCATCTTTAATGATGATGGTTACCTTTAGTCCAGTAGGGATCCAGTCACTGGTGAAAACCCAGTTGCCTGGTGTTTCTTCTGTGAAAGTTCCATTTACTGTAGAGCCAGCGGCTACATAATAAGTAGCAGCATCACCACCCGTTATTTTAAGTTTCCATTTGTAAAACAAATCGGTAGAGTCACATGGGCTATCCATGATTTCCCATTTTGGCGCTTCATTTACAATTATGATAGCATCTTGGTCAATAGTTGTTACACATCCTGTGGGGCTATTGTCTGTAATAGAAACCAACTTGTATGTTGTTGTAACTGATGGAGTAACAGCGTAAGTGTGCCCGGTACTTGCACTAGTAATAGGTGGAGTAATAGGAGTACCATTTTCCAATACCATTAAATCAAATGGACCACTGCCACTTAAGTTGAAAGTCAACAAAGCGTTGTCTCCTTCACATATTTCCGATGGAGCACTCATGCTACCAGTTGGGTTAGCTGTAATATTTAATGTTAAACGAGCAGATTCTGTAGGACATGGAGCATCGTTATATTGAAAATAATCAAAATTATAACTACCTGTTGCTACACCTGATGGGTTGTAGTCGCCAGTATTGGCATCTAAAACTCCACCAGATCCATTTACGTCTACCCAAACACCTAGGGAGTCAGGTGAACCAGTTAAGTTGTCTAATAAATTAATTTGGCTTTCAGCACACCAATCAAGCATGGTATTTGATCCTGCCATTAAGTGTCGATTAACAGCAACTGTTTGCTTTTCAGTTAAGATCATTTCGCAAAAAGGGTCATTGACCATCCTTACGGCCAATAATTCATATTCTGTGTTCTCTGTAGGAGTGACAGAATAGGTAAAAGGATTTTGATTGGCAGCAATAACAAAACTTGAAGCATTGCCATCATCTACCATATCTACTTCCCATGGACCTTGACCAGTCAATGTAATAGTCAAATTAATAGATGAACCTTCACAAATAGTGTCTCCACCAGTTAATGTTGCTGTTGGAATTGGGGATTCAGTGATGGTAACACTTTCAGAAATAAGTTGCCTACATGCTGGAGCAACAGCGTACTCAACAAAACGAGTAGTATAAGTAGTTGTCCCAATAGGGTTGTGCGTTAATACTAAGCTAGTATTTGAAATATTGTTTTGGTTAAAAACCAATGTTCCATCAGTATATTCAAAATTCCAAGGGCCAGCATTTCCTAATAATTCAGCGGTAATGTCAACACTAGAACCTGCACAAAAATTCATGTCTTGAACTAAATCAATGCTAGGTAGTGGTCTTACTTTTACTTCCATAGGATCTGTTGAAAAATCGATACAAGCAGGAAGGTTACTACTAAGGATAATAGATTCTATCGTAAAACTAGTTGTGACAGGTAAGGGTCCTACAAATAAAACGTCGCCGTCTTTTTTACTAGAAAAAGGATAGCTGATTGTTCCATCAGAAATCACGATGTCGTATGATTCTGCTGTTAACAACGAAACTGTAAAATAGGATTGCTCTCCCTCACAAACGGGGTCTGAAGGGATTAATGTTAATACATCGGCTGGCAGCCAATCAATGGTTAAAGCATCAATCGCTTCACAGCCATTATCGTCCGTGATTAAAACATCAAGATTGGATAAAGATTGGTCTGAATGAAATCCAGGCTGTAGAATTGAATTGTCTAGAAATGAACCATTATTGGCATTCCATAAAATGGTAAAAGGCGCTGTTCCTCCACCAATAGCAGCATCCCCTTGATCGAGGACGGCAGTATCGTTTGCGCAAAATTCTAAATCTGAGCCGGCTTCAAAAGTAACTTCTGGATGAACTTCTATCGTTTTAGTTAAAACGTCTAGACAAGGAGTTGGGGAATTGTTAGTTATTGTCAACTCTACAGTGTAAACACCAGGAGCAGCATATTTGTGATTGACAAGCGTTCTTTGAGTGTTATAATTCAATAGAGGGCTACCGTCTCCAAAATCCCAAGTGAAATTTGTAATAGTGTATTTTGGGTCTACAGAAGCATCAAAGAATTTAGCTGAATCATTACTGCTAAAACAATAATCAAAGGCTGCGAAATCGGCGGTTGGGCAACCGTTTAAATCAATTAAGTTTCCTCCTGCAACATATCCATACGATTCGTCAGCACCATATCCGTAGATATACAAACCAAATCTTGAGGCGTTGTTGGATGAAATCTCGTAGTAGGTATTGGCTGTCAATTTGAGGTAACCATAAGAATAGGTGGTCCCTAAAATTGGGTTAAATCCAGCGACTACTGGTAGTCCATTAAGTTCAAGAGTCCCTTCTTGCCCTGTTTCAATAATCACAGTAGCTAAATGAGACGAAAAACGCACATAACTGCTTGTTGCAAACATATATTGATTGGCATATTGTTCTGCGGGTAGAACATCCAACATTAAAGGGTCAATTATTGCTGGCGGAGCCGAACAGCTTGACCCTCTTAAAAACTGGGAAACATGAATAGCCAGATTACTATTAATGTACCCACCATTAACAATAGGATGGTCTCTAAATTCTCTTGCATTAAGCGTAAAGTTAACACCATTATAAGTATAATTGGTGCCGCCATATGGAGCATAAACTCTAATGTCGTCTGGAGTAGCCGAAGTTTTGTCTGTAAATGCGAAATAGTATTCTTTCCCAAAAGTACTAAGTGGACGTATTTGTTCAAACAAGTGATCGCAGGCTATACACGTGCCAGGAGTACCACACACATTTCCTCCATAAACAGCAACAGGTTTATCAGAGTTGATAATTGATCCAGTTAAATTGAAATGAGAAGTGGGAGGAACCGTTGAAACGCCTTGAAAAGACTGTACTTGAAACGTTTCACCTTTGTTAAGGATGATTGTTTTATCCACGTTAAAACCACTATTTGCCTTAGATAGAGTACTAAGATTATAGGTAACCGATGTATTGTCTTTGGTACCAATGATAATAAACTCACTTTGCAAATTGGTTGTATTTGAATGACCTTCACAAATCACGTGGTATTCAGTTCCTAGAGATGGAGTTGGAATAGCGGTAGCAGCATCAGAAGAGGCGGTTAACATATTTCCAGGGTAAACAATAACGTCGTCATCGGCCACCACATGCACTCCTCGTTGTCGAATGGCGTCACTTATATCTTTATGATTGGCAATACCCCAAGGAACTTTAACGGTATTAACCGTATTGGCATTTATGGTTATGGTAGTAGACCATCCTGCTAATGGCACGGAGACAGTTGCCTCCGTTTCATACTCAGAAATAATGTCTACCACAAATTCAGTAGAATCGTCTGAGGTAGGGTAGTTCATCATAAAAGCAAACCAAAAATCGGTGCCAGAAAATGATTGTTGCGCGAACAATGAGCTACTGCTTAAAAAAAGGAATAGTAAGAAACTTCTAAAGATTTTTTGAATTTTCATAACAAGAGGTGGTAAGTGTGTGATAATATCTTTTCAGGTTTATAGTGTATCTAAAACGTAATGTACTGTTGTGGGTTGCTTTGTCCACGCTATTATTTTCTTTATCGAAATACAAAACGGTAGCATTATGAACCTAGTAGCCTGTAAAGCAAGAGAAAAGTGATATAGAAAAGTTTCTAATCAAGCTGATTATAATAAGTTAATTAAAAGAGAAAAGAGTTGTCAGCGTTTAATTCAAAAAAGGGTTGTATTTTTTTTCGTCACCAATCGTTGTCGTTGGGCCGTGCCCACAATAGATTGTCATTTCATCGGGGAGGGTAAAACATTGGGTTCTTATTGCGTTCAATAATGTTTCATGATCTCCACCAGGTAAGTCAGTTCTACCTATGCTTCGTTGAAACAAGACATCGCCACCGACTATCCATTTATCGGTGTGGTTGATAAGAATGATGTGTCCAGGAGCATGCCCCGGTGTAAAACGAATTTCTAACTTTTCGCCTCCAAGCTCAACCACATCTTTTTCGGTTAAAAAAGTCTGAGGCATGGGTCCTTCTGTGTAATTAATGCCATAGACACTAGCGTAGTTTGGGATACTCGTTAAAGTAGGTAAATCCTTTTCGTGCATTTCTGGCAGCAAATTGTAGGTGCGACATACAAAATCATTTCCCAATACATGATCTATGTGAGCATGCGTGTTTATCAATCGCACAGGTTTAAGGCCTTCGTTTTCAATGAATGTTTTTAATTCATTTTCTTCATCACTACCATAGCACCCTGGATCAATAATAATGCATTCCTTGTTTGGAGCAATAATAAGGAAGGTGTTTTCTTGAAAAGGATTGAACGTAAATGTGTGGATTTGTAACATGGATAAAAGGAATGTGAGTGAGGAATGAAATTTTACAAACTATTTAGTTTTAAGACTGAAATAATAAGGTTCGAAATTAGTTATATTTACCCAACTCATGAATAAAGCCTTTTGCTACATATTATTTCTTGGATTTTTTTGCCTACACCATGTAGCATTTTCTCAATTTTATAATGGCTCTCACCAGTCGTTTGGGAAAAACAGGGTGCAATACAAAACCTTTTTGTGGCAGTATTATGAACAAGAAAAATTTGACGTGTATTTCTATCCGGGAGGCAAACCCATGGCTGAATATACGATTGACAAAGCAAAAGAGATATTAGAAGAGTTGGAAAAATTCTTCGATTATCCTATTGACGACAAAGTACAGTTTATGCTGTACTCCACCCAGTCTGATTTTAAACAAAGTAATATTGGAATAAATGTTGACGAAGAACAAAATGTTGGAGGGTCTACCAGAATTATTGGCACCAAAATATTCTTGTATTACGAAGGCAGTTATGTAGCTTTAGAAAAACAAATTCGTGCCGGAGTAGCAGAACTCATTATTCAAAAAATGATGTTTGGCAAAGATTGGAAAGAAGTCATAAAAAATACCACATTATTATCCTTGCCAGAATGGTATGTGAATGGGCTTATTTCTTACGTGTCTTTTAAATGGAATGCCTTGGCTAGTTCTAGAATAAAAGATGGCATTGAAAGCGGATCTTTTCAAAAGTTTAATCAACTATACGGAACCGAAGCCCAATACGCAGGACATGCCATATGGAATTACATAGGCGAAGTTTATGGCGATGCAGTGATCCCCAATATTCTTTATTTAACAAGAATTAGTAAAAATGTGGAAAATGGATTTTTGTTTGTCATAGGGGTTTCATTAAAAAGCTTGTCTGAAGATTACCTGACATACTATCAAAACAAATTTGAAACAGACAAAATTAATAGGTCCGAACCTACATTTCCTGCATTGGAAATAAAAAGTAAAAAGGAGCGAATTTATGGTCAATTTAAAATGTCACCAGATCGACGTTTTTATTCTTTTACCACCAATGAAATAGGCCGTTATAAAATTCATTTGTACGATGTATTGAAAGACAAAAAAAGAGTCATACACCGTGGAGGTTTTCGCATTGAGCGAATACAAGATTTGTCATACCCCATTTTAGATTGGCACCCAGAAAGCAATGAGCTAGCTTTTATTACGGAAGATAAAGGGAAAATATGGTTTAATAGATATTCTATTGCTGATAAAAAAACAACGACGAAGGAAATTTTTGGCCTGCAAAAAGTAATGTTTATCGATTATTCGGAGGATGGCAAAAACTTGGTTTTTTCTGCCGTTCGCTCAGGACAGTCCGATTTGTTTTGGTACTACGTGCTGGGCAATAGGCAAGAACAGTTAACTAACGACATTTTTGATGATTTATATCCAAGAGTAGTTGACAATGGAAAGGCGATCCTTTTTTCATCGAACAGAAGTAACGACACCTTGGGTATGTATAATAGCTTTTCGTTTATGCAAGACTATACCGACTTGTTTCGATTGCCACTAACTAAAGATAAAACAGGCGTATTACAGCGAATTACCAATACGCCTAGGTACAATGAAACACACGCCAATCCAACGAGTGAACTAACCTATTCATACCTAAGTGACCAAACAGGATTGTTGAATCGTTTTACAAGCAAATTCGATAGCACAATTGCTTCGGTAGATACGGTTATCAACTATCGCTATTTTGTAAAAAGTAATGCGCTGACTAACTATGCTAGAAATGTGTTGGAATATGATGTAGCAAACAGCGATGGTGATTATACCATGATGATGTTGCAAGATGGTAAGTACCGTTTCTATGTGGATAATATTTCTAATGATGAAGTTATCTCTATTCAAAACCTAAAACTAAAAGGTGCACGAAATGTAAGGACGTTTAATTTTGATGAAATAGGCAGCCCACCTTCAACAGATGATGATGATGGTGAAAACGATGACCCAGATGAACCCACGAGTCCTAAGGCAACATCTGAATCGAGCTTTGAGATTATTAAGGTGAAACCAATAGAAGAAAATAAGGAAGTCGATATCAATAATTACCAGTTCAAAAATGAAGAAAAACTCAAAGATTCTTCAACTATTTCTACTACGAAGGGCTCAAGCGTTCCCGTTTTTAAAAAATTGAAGCCTCCTCGTATATATCATGTTAATTATACGACTGACTATGTAACCTCTCAAGTAGACAATAGTTATACCAATGATTTTTATCAGATTTATTCAGGGCCAGAAACAGTAAACCCAGGTATCGGTGGTTTAATTAAGTTAGGGACTAGCGATTTGTTTGATGATTATAAAATAATGGGAGGATTTAGGTTGTCAGGTAGTTTGGATAACAACAATTACTTATTTACCTACCATGATTTGTCCAAACGATTAGATAAGAGCTACTCCTTTCAACGCCAAAGTGCTAGGGCTTTAATAGGGTTTTCATTATTCAAAATACAAACACACAATTTCAGGTATCAATTGTCTTGGCCATTGTCAGAAGTTACTAGTTTTAGAGGAACCGCTAGCTATCGATATGACAGAGCAGTAGTGTTATCAACAGATGGATTTAACCTAAGGCAGCCTGATTTCACGGACAACAAAACGGGTTTTAAATTGGAGTATGTTTTTGACAATACCATAGAACGAGGGTTGAATATTAGGCTAGGCACCAGGTATAAAGTTTTTGGAGAAACATATTTAACCCCTAAAAAAGAAAATAGTGATTTTAGTGTTGTAGGGTTCGACTTTAGACATTACGAAAGAATTCATAAAACCATTATAGCTGCTTTTCGTGTGGCAGGAAGTACTTCTTTCGGTAGCGAACGATTGGTTTATTATTTAGGAGGAGTCGACAATTGGTTGTTTGCCAAACAAGACAATGCACCGGTTGCTACCGATCAAAGTTATGGCTTTCAAACCTTAGCTTCACCCATGAGAGGGTTTTTCAATAATAGTAGAAATGGAACAAGCTTTATGGTTGTTAATGCCGAAATAAGAGTGCCTGTTTTTAAATACCTAGCAAAAACGCCCATAAAAAATGATTTTGTTCAGAATTTCCAATTTGTTGCTTTTGGAGATATGGGCTCTGCGTGGACGGGAGCTAACCCATACTCTAATAATGAATCATTTACTAGAAACACCTTCGAACAAAACCCAATCATTGTGCAAATTGATAACAATAGAGAACCCATCGTTTTTGGTTATGGGTTTGGATTACGCAGCAAACTATTGGGCTATTTTGTCCGAGCAGACTGGGCATGGGGCATCGATGATGGCATTATCCTTCCTCGTGTGTTTTACCTATCTTTAAGCACTGATTTTTAACAACAAATATGAGTTTATACACCATCATAGTATTAGCAAGCATTGGCATTACAGCGGGTGTGTTAAGCGGATTTATAGGAATAGGCGGAGGAGTCGTAATTGTTCCAGCGTTGATTTACTTTTTGAGTATGTCGCAGCATGAGGCGCAAGGAACATCCATAGCCTTAATGCTTCCTCCCATAGGTATATTGGCCGCTATGAATTACTACAAGGCAGGAACTCTGAATATTAAATA
This sequence comes from Flavobacteriales bacterium, assembly GCA_047634195.1. GTDB lineage: Bacteria > Bacteroidota > Bacteroidia > Flavobacteriales_D > Luteibaculaceae > JBLIDJ01. Next base: position 22,381 of record JBLIDJ010000008.1, on the reverse strand, counting down.
CGCCCTAGTTGTTGCCGCCACGTTTATTATTGGTGGCTATATTGGCTCCAAAATTAGTCTTCAGTTACCCGCTGAGGTAGTCAAGCGAGTTTTTGGTTTTATTATGTTAGTCGTAGCTTTAAAAATGTTAATTTCTAAATAGTGGTTTCAGTAAGCGATATTAAAATATTAGCTCAAAAATGGGCTTCTTTCAGTCAAGAGGTTCGAGAGCACTTGCACCAGTACCCGGAACTTTCATTTGAAGAAAACGAAACGGCAGCATTTGTTGCCTCTAAATTGAATGAAATAGGCGTTTCTTACCAAAAAAATATTGCGGGAAATGGACTTGTAGCCATAATTGAAGGCAAAGAGCCTGCTTCAAAGTGTATCGCTTTGAGATCCGATTTAGACGCTTTGCCAATAACAGAAATATCGACCAAACAATACGCAAGTAAAAACAAAGGTGTAATGCATGCTTGTGGACATGACATGCACTCGGCGTGTTTGTTAGGAGCATTGGGAATATTGAACGAAACAAAAGACTCTTGGACAGGAACTGTGAAAGCCATTTTTCAACCTGCGGAAGAAAAACTACCTGGAGGCGCTTCACTCATGATCAAAGAAGGTGTATTGTCTAATCCTGTAGTTGATAAGATTGTTGCGCAACATGTTTTTCCAGAATTGGAAGCTGGGAAAGTGGGCTTTCGCCCAGGGATGTACATGGCTTCCTGCGACGAAATTTATATTACCATTCATGGAAAAGGGGGGCATGGTGCCATGCCTCATCAATGCATAGATCCAGTTTATGTAGGGAGTCAATTGGTGGTTGAAATTCAACACATCATGAGTCGATTTTTGGATCCCACAATACCGGGAGTCATCACTTTCGGGAAATTCATTGCAGAAGGAGCCACAAACGTTATCCCTTCAAAAGTTGAAATGGCAGGTACTTTCAGAATGCTGAATGAAGAGTGGCGAGATAAAATTCATACCAAAATAAAACAATTGGTTGATGGAATAGCCCTATCATCGGGAGCAAAAATTGATTTAAATATTATAAAAGGATACCCCTATTTGGAAAATGATGTTGCGCTAACAAATACTTTAAAAAGCCATGCGCAAACGTACTTAGGAGAAGAAATGGTAATTGATTTACCCATAAGAATGACAGGGGAAGATTTTGCTTTTTACACCCATCAAGTTCCTGGGTGTTTTTATCGCTTAGGTGTTCGAAACGAAGAAAAAGGCATTGTTCATCCGGTACATCATGCACAATTTGATGTGGATGAAAAAGCCTATGAAACAGGTGTTGGATTAATGGCTTGGCTGGCCATTCAGGGCAATTAGCCTATTCGTCAAAAATTTATTCTCAAAACACCATAAATAGTGATTATGCATGTCAGCATTGTGAAATGCTGATAAATACCTATTTTCGTGCAAAAGATAAACCTTATGCATGTTGCAATTGCTGGAAACATTGGTTCAGGAAAAACCACACTAACAAAATTACTTTCTCAACACTATAAATGGGACCCACACTACGAAAATGTGGAAGATAACCCCTACATCAATGATTTTTATAATGACATGCAGCGTTGGTCGTTTAACTTACAAATCTATTTTTTGAATACGCGTTTAAATAACTTGAATGAGATTCATACGGCTGGTAAAAATGTTGTTCAAGACCGAACGATTTATGAAGATGCTTATATTTTTGCCCCCAACCTACACGCCATGGGTTTGATGACAACACGTGATTTTGAAAATTATTACAGCTTGTTTCAGTCCATGGATAATTTAATTACCCCACCGGATTTGCTGATTTATTTGAGAGCAAGTACCAGTACCTTGTTTGAACATATTTTGCAGCGAGGTAGAGAATACGAAGGATCTATCAGTATTGATTACCTAAAACGATTAAACGAGCGTTACGAAGCTTGGATTAGCACGTATGACAAAGGAAAAATTTTGATTGTAGACCTTGACAACAATCAATTCCCAAACAACAAAGAAGATTTAGGAAGCATCATTACCTCTATTGACGCTGAAATCAATGGCTTGTTTTAATGACTGAATTACGACCATTTCACCTAGCGATTCCAGTAAAAGAAATTGTTGAAACAAGAGCATTTTACCGTGATACCTTAGGTTTTGAAGAAGGTAGAAGTTCTGACCGATGGGTCGATTTTAATTTCTTTGGGCATCAGTTGGTTATTCACCTAGTAGATAATTTGGTTGACAGCAAAATAAACCCTGTAGATGGGCACGAAGTGCCAGTGCCGCATTTTGGCGTAGTACTCACCATAAGCCAATGGAAAGCAATGGCAGAAAAACTGCAACAAGCGACCATCGATTTCATCATACCACCACATATTAGGTTTGAAGGCGAAGTCGGTGAACAAGCAACCATGTTTTTTAAAGATCCTTCTGGGAATGCGTTAGAGTTTAAGGCCTTCAACAATCTAGAAAGTTTGTTTTGTAAATAAGTAAATTTTATTTTACCTTTCCGTCAATAAAATTAAAAAATATCAAGCTATGAATAGAATCTTTAAATCAACACTTGTGATGGGTGTTCTTTCAGTTTTTGCATTAACATCCTCTTGTAAAAAAGATGATAACACCAGTTCTGGCCCATCGAATTCTAATACTATCTTGCTTGCTGGAACTTACAGTAAGACTTGGAAAGTTGATAAAACGTTTGTCAACGGCGCGGATTTAACGCAATTTACAGACACATGTGTCAATGATGATAGGATTACTTTTTATGTAGACAAAAGAGCTATTAATGATGGAGGAGAATTAAAATGTGATTCTACCGAAACTCGAGTTGAAACAGCAACATGGTCTTTTTCCAACAATGAAACGGAGTTAATCTTGGCATTTGAAAATGAAATGGACACAACAAAAATAAAAGCTTTAACAGAATCTTCGTTACAAATCATTCAGTCTAATGACTCATTAACAATGGAAGTACATTTTATTCCCTCAAATTAATTTGCTTATTATTATTACTCAGTTACATAATTTCTTTTTAAAATCCACCATGCGAGTGCACGGTGGATTTTTGGTTTTAACAATTCCTCAAAAAACACATATCTTTCCAGTCTAAACTCAAAAAATAGCAATGGGAAAATTTACAAACCTGACACTTGTATTAACCACAGTATTTGTGCTAGCGGTGCTATCATCTTGTAAAAAAGAAGAAGAGAAAGCAGTGTACATTGCTAAAGTTGATAAAAAATTATTTCTTGCAGGGCAAACTAGCAAAAATTGGCAGATAAATAAATTCATATCAGGCGGAAGAGACAAAACGAACACCATTCCACTGTGTGAAGTCGATGATCTTAAAACATTTTTTGTTGATACCCGATATCATGAAAACCCAAATGAATTTTTATGTGACACCATAAACGATCAATTAGAAATAGGCCGATGGAGTTTTTCTAACAACGAACAAATGTTGAATTTAACAATCAACAATGAAACAACAACGGCAGAAATTCAAGCGCTTACCGCTACATCCTTAGTGTTAAAGACCTACTCGCAAGGTGTTAGTGAAGAATACTATTACATCCCTAGAGATTAAATTTTTTTCTATTCATTTCCATCACATTCTTTCTGCGTTCGTGTATCTTAGTAAAATACACTGCAAGATGATAGATAAAACTTTTCAAAAAATTATTGTCACCCTAGCATTTTGTTGGCCATTACTAAATTTTGGGCAAACAGCTATCACAGATTTTGTATCAATAAAGCCGCAAAGTCAAGGGTCAAAGTTTAGGTTGCCAAGTTCTCATACGTTTCAAGCTATTATTTTGAAAGGAGACTCTTTAACTGAAGGAGGCGTATTAGGCCCAAATACTGACTTTACGGGGTATGTGCCTATCAATAATAGCAGCATTAATGGTTATTTAAGCGTAAACTCAGAAACCACACCTGGCGGGGTTAGTATATTAGATATCAACTTTAATAATACTACTCAATTGTGGCAAACTTCAGCTTCCCAACAAGTTGATTTTAGCCCTGTGGTAACTACTGCTCGGAATTGTTCTGGTACAGTTACACCATGGAATACCATCGTAACATGTGAAGAAACTATTACTAATGCTGATGAAAATTTTGATGGTTATGATGACGTAGGATGGTGTGTAGAAATTGACCCAGCAACGAAACAAGTGATTGATAAGCTCTGGGCATTAGGAAAATTTAAGCACGAAAACATCACCGTACACAGTAACCTGAGAACGGTATATGAAGGCGCCGATTCTAATCCTGGGTATTTATACAAATTTGTAGCCGATGTAGCCGAAGATTTAAGTGCTGGACAATTGTTTGTTTACAAAGGATTGAAAAGCGGAAGTGGACAATGGATTAAATTAAACAATACAAGTAAACCAGAACGTAACACCACTCTTAGCCAAAGTCAAATCGTAGACGCGACAGTATTTAGTGCCATAGAAGACGTGGAAGTTGGGCCAAACGGATGGGTATATTTTGCTGTAAAAAATGAGCGACAAGTATATCGATTTAAAGACAGTGATTCATTGTATGGTTTGATAGTGCCTGAAATGGAGACCTATGTTGGAAATCAAAGTTATACTATAAATGATGGTGAAATCAACTACACGGTTGATTGGGGATATGGCAATGATAACCTTACGCTAGACAACGCTGGGAATTTATTTGTATTACAAGACGGTGATGATAATTACGTATGGTATGTTGAGTTTGGCCATAGCCAAACCAATCCAAAAGTTAGTTTGTTTAGTCAAAGCCCTTTGGGCGGTGAGTGTACTGGAATGACTTTGTCTCCAGATGAGAAATTTATGTTTATGTCCGTCCAACATCCTAGTACGGAAAATAATAGTAGTATTCAATACGACGCAGCAGGAAATGCTATCGCGTTTGAGAGAGATGTGGTCATGGTCATTGCTAGAAATGAACATTTAGGCACGGCAACTAACATTAATAGTAATGAATTGGAAAGGGTTCAGGTTTTTCCAAATCCTGTTGTTGGAACGCTGTCAATTTCTGGAATAGGAAAAGAAAACCACCCAGAAATCTCAACACTCCTAGGCGCAAAAATAGCTGTTGAGATGAATTTTATGAGTGCCGAATTAGCAATAAATATGGAGCAATTGCCTAAAGGATTGTACCTTTTTTCGTGGGTTAATAAAGCGGGTGTAAAACAAACACAAAAAATTATAAAACAATAAGCTTACAATTTAATTTCACTAAGCTTGAATCCAACGCCATGAAGGTTTTCAATTTGTAGGGAAGGATCAATTTTTAAATGCTTTCGTAGTTTCGTGATAAACACATCCAAGCTACGACCATTAAAATAATTGTCGTTACCCCAAATAAGCTTTAACAGCAGCTCACGTTCCACCACTTCGTTTTTTTGTTGTGCTAATATTTCAAGCACCTTACATTCTTTTTTGGTGAGTTTAATCTCGTTCTTTTCAAACATTAAACTGAGTTCAGATGGATTGAGCTTACATTGCCCAAAGATTAAATTTTTGGAAGGAGTTTTAGTTGTTTTATCGTGTTTCGAACGCTTTAAAACGGCCTTAATTCTTAGTATGAATTCTTGTTGACTAAATGGTTTAGTGATATAATCATCGGCGCCCAGCTCAAACCCTTTAATTTTGTCTTCAAGCATAGATTTGGCCGTTAAAAAAACAATGGGAATATGCTCGTTTATTTTCCGAATGGATCTAGCTAAGGTAAAACCATCCATTTCAGGAAGCATAACATCGAGTAAACACATATCAAAGGTATTGTCGGCAAAACTCATTAAACCCTGCTTCCCATCAGTACTCAGCGTTACTTTGTGCCCTTCCATTTTCAGGCTATCCTGAATAACAAAACCAAGGTTTATATCGTCTTCAACTAATAAAATATTACTCATGCTTTTATCATTTTTAAAGTAAACTCCGTTCCGTGTATAAGGTTGCTTTTTATTGTTATTGTTCCTTGATGAGCTAGTAAAATGGTGTGTACATAATAAAGACCTAAACCAAACCCCTTTACTTTGTGAACGTTGCCTGTAGGCACTCGATAAAATTTCTCGAACAAATGTTTTTGGTGTTCTTCGGCAATGCCAATGCCATTGTCTTTTACAGTAACAAAAACATGTTTTTTGTCTGATTTGCTTGTGATGGTTATTTTAGGTGCTTTTTGACAATATTTAATGGCGTTGTCAATCAGGTTGTAAAAGATATTGCTAAGATGAACAGGGTCGCCCCACACTGAATAATGAGTAGCAATACAATCTAGTGTTAATTCACCTTTAAGTTCTAATAACCTAAGATCACAACTAGTTCTGGTTTTCTCCAATAAGTCATGAAGGTTTATTTTTTCTTTTTTTAGTTGAATGTGACCACTGTCCAAGGTGGCCAATTGTAGCACTCGCTCCACCTGAAGTTTTAAGCGATTACTTTCTGAAGTAATAATATTGACATAATTATTGAAACGTGATTTGTCAGCTAAAATATGTTCGTTTTTTAGCATTTCACTCGATAATCCTATGGTTGCAATCGGTGTTTTTAATTCGTGCGTAAGGTTGTTAATGAAGTCTGTTTTAATTTCAGATAGTTTTTTCTGCCTCAGCATCACGTAAATACTGTAAACAAAAAACACCGCTACAAATAAAATTAGGAGTGTTGAAAACAGCCAAAAATCGAGCTCATTAATAATAGATCCTGTTTTTTGAGGGAAATAAACACCAAAATAATGACCGTCTCTATCCCACCTTATTGGCAAGTTACTACTGTTCTTTCTGTTTTCATTTTCATTAAAACTAACCACGTTGCCGTACACAATAGAATCTGTAAAACAATCATAGATACCATATTCAAAGTCTTCTTTAAAATGAATGGCTTCAAATTCCCTTATTAGTATCGATTCCAATAAATAAGGATGAAGCGTATCATTCATTTTCACTACAAAGTAGTTCGATGATACTTGTACTACGGGGTCGGGGATATAACTGGAGTCGTTGTTAATCGTTTTTAACTCTTGTGCAACAGTACTCAGGGCAATAACCGCTCTGTCGTTAAACTGTTTGTCAGCCATGTTGATGGCTTTCTTTACCCAAAATGCTTGCACAGCAAATAAACCAAAAAGGGTAATAGTGGCCAAAACTATTACAATAAGCATGTGCTTTCGTCTCATAGGATAAAGCTACAAAAGCTGTTGCATTTAACTCAAATTATTTACGAGAACTTTACTAATTGAACTGAACCAGTTGTTATATGTGAGTTTCAATGATAGTTGTTTCACATTCGTTTTAAAAACGCGTAAATTGCTAATCTTTCAGAAGATTCATACGAAGTAGAATTAGATACGTATTATGCAGCAATCAAAGGCACTATCCTTATTAAAATCAGGCGTAAACATATTTTTAACAGGCTCAGCAGGTTCTGGAAAAACATATGTTCTCAATCAGTACATCAAATATTTAAAAGCACGAAAAATAGCCGTTGCCGTTACCGCCTCAACAGGAATAGCATCCACTCATATGAATGGCATGACCATTCACTCTTGGGCAGGAATAGGAATAAAACAAGCCCTTACCCCTAAAGATTTGAAAACCTTGAGTGCTAGAAAGTACATGAAAGACAAGTTGGAGGCAGTGCAAGTACTCATCATTGATGAAATATCTATGTTGCACAAACAACAATTAGACTTGGTGGATACCGTGCTCAAGCATTTTAAAAACAACATGCTACCATTTGGTGGTATTCAAGTGGTGTTTGCAGGAGATTTTTTTCAGCTTCCACCTATTGGAAATCATGGAGAATTGTCACGCGATAAATTTGCTTTTATGTCTGATGCTTGGCTGCAAGCGTCTATCAACATTTGTTATTTAACCGAACAATTTAGACAGCAAAACAACAGCTTAACACAGATACTTAATGAAATAAGGGCCGATAGCGTTTCGTTAAGTAGCATTCATTTATTAGAAAACGCGAAAACACAAAATAGCCCTAAGGATGTCACCAAATTGTTTACGCACAATGCTGATGTAGATCAAATAAACACGCAGGAATTAGCGAAATTACCGGGCAAAAGCATGCTGTTTAATGCCACCACTAAAGGAAATGAGAAGTTGGTTGACATGCTCAAAAACACGGTATTAGCTTCCGAAGTATTCAAACTTAAAGTGAATGCCAAAGTAATGTTTGTACGCAACAACCCTGAGAAAAACGTGGTTAATGGAAGTTTAGGCATCGTTGAAAAATTCACAGAAGAAGATCAACCTATCATCCGGCTTTTGACGGGTGAAAAAGTGAAAGTTGAGCCCGAAACATGGTCGGTCAATGATGAGAAAGGCAAAGCATTGGCGGAGTTTACTCAAATACCCTTACGTCTGGCTTGGGCCATTACCATTCACAAAAGTCAGGGAATGACACTTGATGCTGCACAAATAGATTTAAGTAAAACATTTGAACGTGGACAAGGATATGTGGCCTTGTCGAGGTTAAAAGACATTTCAAGTTTGTCGCTACTTGGGTTCAATGAAACAGCACTGCAAGTAGATCAGTTGGCAAAAAAAGCTGACGTTCGTTTTCAAGAGCTTTCGCAACTCATTGAGCAAGGGATGAACGAAGAAGAGCTTGAAAAAAAGCACACGGCATTTATTAAAAAATGTGGTGGAATAAGCGATAAAAAAGAATTGGAGAAATACGCTAACAAACAAAAAGACAAGCAAAACACGAAGATGGCCACGCACGAAAAAACGGCATTATTGGTTCAAAACGGTTGCAGCTTGAGTGAAATAGCTGAAAAAAGAGGATTGGGAGAAAGCACCATTTTAAACCATGTGGTAAAAATAAGTGAACTCATGCCAGAGGTAAACATTAGCTCCTGCAAACCCAATGAACATGTGATAAACATAGTATCACAAGCGTTTAAACAGCTTCAAGAAGAACTAGCGTCTGGAAAAAGCACAGGGCCAGGATTAAAAAACATCTTCAGCAAATTGAATGGAGAAATAGACTACAACAGCATTAAGCTAGCTTTAATTTTTATGAATGCATAAAAGTATTTAGTTACTGTAGATACTCAAGTAAGTCCTTTTCAATCAAAACAATGACACATAAAAAGTTTCAACAACTTGTACGATGGATTAGTTTTTTGCGTTCCTTTGCAATCTATAATTGTTCTAAATAAGGATTCAGATGGAAATGCCAAGTATAGGTTGTGTAGAAACGTATAAGTTAACATTGTTAACCAAGAAACCATTTGACTTGTCAAAAAAAGACAAAAAAGTAAAATCTAAATGCTGTAAAAAGTACAAGAAAAAAGGGGTGAATTGCAGCAAATGCCCAAGACTAGGGTTTGATTAATTACACCAGAGCTAACCTGTACTGAGCGATGCCGAAGTAGCTGAAGTTTTTTTACCTGTTCCCTAAAACCTAAGCCCTGAAGCCTACTAAAAACATGTATTCCTTTCTTCCGCTGCGTTGCAAAAGGAATGATTAAACTTACCTGTAAAACCCTACAAGGAATAAATAATCAGAGGTACAACTGGCTTACTGTCACCTTAAACTTGACACTTTACACCTGATACCTGTAATCACGAATTCCGATAGCTATCAGAACGGGACAAGCTCTGACACCTTACACCTACAATCCCGAGAAAACGGGACAAGCTCTGACACCTGATACCTGATACCTGATACCTGACACCTTAAATAGTAGCCATCACCTTCAACTCAATACCAATAGGTGTAGGAAGTTTGTTTATTTCAATAGTAGTACGACACGGTAAATTATCCTTAAAGTACTCCGCATAAATAGCATTGTAGATTTTAAAATCATCATCCATGTTGGTTAAAAACACGGTAACATCAATAATGTTGTCCCAGCTAGAACCCGCCTCTTCCACAATCGTTCTAACATTGTTAAACACCGAGTGGCATTGTTTGGCAATATCATAACTGGCAATAGTTCCATCTTCATTAAGAGTAACGCCCGGTATAACTTTCGTTCCTCTTTCGCGAGGACCTACACCCGACAAAAACAATAAGTTACCCACTTTTCTTGCGTGTGGGTACATTCCTACAGGTTCGGGTGCTTTGCTGCTGTTTATTTTCTCTGATGCCATGACATTTTTTTTTGGTAAGCCAAAAGTAAGATTTTACTTAAATGTATGATTATTTCATGCCTAAATTGATGCAAATCTTGCTAATAGATCAATTGTATGGGTATTTTCAGCTTAATTTTATCCCTGTGATGACCGATTTAAAGACTGTTATCGAAAGGATATGTAGGTTAAACGAATAGTTCTAGTAACTTTTAGTATATTTTGTTCGTAAATTGTTAATAACTTAATCGAGATAGTATATTTGTATGCACACACGTAACCACTAACAGGGTTGATCTTATTAAAAACCATTGCATGATTAGAAAGTTTTACTTCCCTCAAACCATTTTAATTATTCTTATAGGTCTTTTTGCACAGAATGCAGCGGGGCAGGCTACTATTACTTCTAATCCCAGTGCTGTTTTGGATACAGCAACTATTTGTCATGATTTTGACGTGATATTTACTGCCCAAAATGAACCACTCGCAACAAGTGACCGAAGCTGGCAAGTTAGAGTTAGTGGGGGGAACACATGGGCGGACATAACAGATGAAGAGCAGTTAACATTAACCAGAACAGGTGATTTTTCGTTAAATAACGGATTCAGCTATAGATTTAGAACAAGCTTTATTGATTTAGGTGGAGATCTTGAGGATCAGTTTAGTAATGTTATTACCATGGTTGTTGACGAAAGACCAAACCCTGGAATAACAACCGTAGCTCAAGCCGTTTGTAGCGCAGATTTTGCAAATTTAACAGGTGTACTTACACCAGCAAAGAGTACGGGAATATGGAGTACAACTGGTATTGGAATATTAACGCCAATAAGTGCTACTTCTACTGATATTACGGGGATGTCAAAAGGACCTAATGCCTTTATTTGGACAGTAGAAAATGGGGTTTGTACAGTAGATAATATTGGCAACCCTTTTGCGACATCAATTGTTATCACCAGTGACCAAGCTCCAAATTCCCCCATATCCACAGGAATTACGGATTTGAATGTTTGTATTTATGAATCATTTAATTTTAATGCAACATCACCTGAAACGAGTTTAAACGAAACGGCTAAATGGACAGCTGTTAGTGGAGGATTAACCTTGGATGCAGCAGCTCCAAATGGTAATACAAGTCCAACTGCAGAAGCTGCTTTTACGACGGCTGGCACAAAAAATTTCACATGGAACATTTATAGTGAATATTCAAGAGATAAAACAGGCGGACTACCAAACGGTTGCTCAGCTGAACAGGTGACTATTGCTATTGGTATATACGCTGAACCTGTCATAAATATTAATCCAATTGCCAATACCATAATTTGTGCCGAGACAAAAAATATTGTTGGGAATGTTCAAAATGGTAGTGGTACTTGGGAATCTAATAATAATACGGCTATTGCTAACCCTAATAATACGGTAAGCACCACTTTTGAAAATTTAGTGCAAGGTGAAAATGAATTTACATTTACAGCTACAAATACGGGTTGCACATTGGATGCCTCTGATGATCCGTATGAAGAGTTGGTTACAGTTACTCGAGATGTTCCTATTGATGAGGTTAATGAAGTGGGAATTATTAGTCCAGCAACCGGAACACATTATTGTGAAGGAGCGAATGTTGACATTGAGGTAAAGCCTACAGGTGTTAATATTGGCGCCTGGACCTCTGGCGGAACTTTTACTGGCTCAAAACCTAACTTCATCAGTCCAGCAATTATTGTTGGAGATCAGACTTATACATGGTCTGTTACAACACCATATGGAAAGTGTCTTAACCAACCAAAAACTGAGCAAATCACATTGATTGGTGATGCTAAGCCAAAGGACGCAATCATTACATTTCCTATTAATGATGGAGATGAATTTTGTGATAATATTGTAGATGTAACAGCAGTAAATCCAACTCCATCTACTGGGACATGGTCGGTTACTCCATTTGATGATGGAGAAACTTTTAACAATAACCCATCGTTTTCAACAGAGGCAATTAATTTGCAACAAGGCAAAACATATACACTTACTTACACAACATCTAATGCTGGAGTATGCGAATCAGTTGATGCACAGCGCACTTTCAGATATGTCAATATAGATCCTGCCACAATAACGGGCGATGATGATGTGTGTGAGGGTGCAAACGTTTTGTATAATGGAAGAACTAAAGTAGTTGGTGAAAGTACAGCATGGTATTTATACGAGTCAGATGGAACTACTTTAATAGAAGGACCTATTGCTGGAGATGATTATAATTTACCAACCAACCTGGTAGCTAATGATTATGTTTTATCTTGTCTTATTTCAATAGATGGATTAGATTGTTCCGCTTCCGAAACAAAAACAATTACCGTAAACGCCCCACCTACTCAACCAACTGGAACCGATCCAGCAGTATTTTGCTTAAATGACGAAACAACAGCTGACATTATTGTTGTTAATGATGGTTTTGCAGGAAGCTGGACTGTTGACAATGGTGGTGCACCATTAACAGCCACACCTAATGTTACAGCGCAAAGTACATTAGATTTTACAGGCAAAGATGAATCTATAACGTACCATTACACTTGGACACCTGATGAAGTAGTAGGTTGTGAAGGTCTGCAACCTACCAAAACAATAGCAGTAACCTTCGATCAAATTTTATCTCCACTTAATGCTGGTCAACCTTACGATGAATTTTGTGAAACAAGTGGAACGCTTAATGCATCAGCTTTTGTAGGTGATGACACGGGATTTTGGAGAAAAATCAGTGGAGATGGAAATGTAACAACACCTACTAGTCCAGTATCTGGAGTGACTGGATTAACAAAAGCGAATCCATTAATATTAAATTGGGTAATTGTAGATGGTGCATGTGCAGACAGTGTTGAAAATGTAGTGATTAGCACCATTGAACCCTTAACAACAGCTGATCCGGGAACTTATGAAGCAATTTGTGCCGATAACCTATCCATATTGGCAAACCTTGCTGGAACAGACGAAGTAGGAAAGTGGATTTTAAAAAATGATCTAGGTACAGATATTACAGGTGTCAACATTGACAATCCCAATACCAATCCAGCAAATATTATTAATCTTTCCACTCCAGGAGATTATGACTTAGGATGGATAATAACCAGTACACTCAATACCAATTGTGCCGATACGGTGGAAACAACTATCCGCAGATTGGAAGATTTTAGCAACGCCAGTCTTACCCGTAACAACGATACCACCATTTGTAAAAGTAGCACCTTGGTGTTGGACGGAAATCAACCAAACACAACCGAATTAGAATCAGGGCAATGGACCTTGGTTAATCAACCTCCTGGCGGAAATATACCTGCGACACTATCCAACAATTACAATTTTGTAGCAACAGGCTTTGATGCTGTTGGAGAATATGTGTTGAGATGGACAGTGGACCGAAATACAGCTAATTGTACGGAAAGAGATTCTGTGGATAAAACAGTTCACGTAGCCGAAGCTTCTGATGTTGGAATCGATTTACCTGCTGATAACTTTGCTATTTGTGGAGATTCATTATTTCTTGAAGGTTCAAATTTTATCAATGGATTTGAAACCGTAGCTTGGGAAATAAAAGATGATTCTGATGCCGTCATTTATACAAGTAGTCAACAAGATACGATCATCAATTTTTTAGCAAGCGAAGAAGGAAACTTCACCATTACTTATACCATTAGTAGTGCTACATGTGGAATAAACGCTTTTCCCATCTCTGGAACACGATACATACAACCCGTTTCAGATGCAGGAACAACCGACATCACCATTTGTGAATCGGAACTACCATTAACACTTGACGCAACTGCTGCTAATGCTGGAACGGGTACTTGGACAGGTGACAATGGAATTGGTGGTACTAATTTTGATGATGATAATGTCGCGACGACAAACCTCACCAACCTTAGCCCAAACACCTATCTATTAACCTGGGAAATTGACAATGGAGGTTGTACAGCATCCGATACCCGAACAGTAACTATTGAAGAAGGTTTAACACAAGCCTTAATTCAAAACACTGCTGCAGATGTGTGTCTTTCAGATGCTACCATTACCATTCGAGCAAACGAATTGAAGGAACCAGAAATAAGTTCTTTTGTTGTTATTGCTGGAAACAGTTTAGTAAGTTTTAATAATCAGCCTAATGATTCAACCATTGTTTATAACCTTGCCGCTAAAGGTGAAGTGACCATTAGATTTATCACAGGAGATGGAACTATTGTAGATTGTCCAAATGCTGACACCACCGAATACACCTTCAACATTAGACCAGAATTAAGTGATCCTTCGGCTACCGATCCAGCCGCAATTTGTAACGCAGACGGCAATAACACCGTCATGCTAAGTGCCAATTTAGCAACCGATGTTTTTGGAGTAGAAGGCGTTGGAGGATACTGGACACCGATAGGCTTAAGCCCATTAGGAATAGATACTTTGAATATTAATTATTACTTGTCTGGACTTACACAAGGAACGCATACTTACCAATGGACTTCAACCAATGGTGGTTGCCCAGACAAAACAACCAGCATTATTACCGTACAGGTCGATTCAACCAATGGAGTGACAAATACGGGTAACGACAGCATATTGTGTACTCAACCATTCGACATGTTTGCAATTGATCCAATACCAGGGGTTGGAACTTGGTCTGTTGCTTCGGGAGATGTTGGTACTATTGCGGGATCTGAATTGAACAACATAGATGCAGAAATAAGTGGATTGACTGTTAACACACCAACCCATTTTGTTTGGACAGTTATTGAAGGGTCTTGTACCAGAGACGATACTGTTGCTATTACCTTAAGAGATGTCATTACATTACCAGCCATTACGGACGACACACTGATAAGTTGTACAGGTGCTGCTGATTCTATTACCGCAGCCATCGATATCGATGCCGTAAATGGTGAAGCAGGAATTTGGAAAGTAATACCAGCAAGTGTTGAAATTTCTTTCAACAATGCAACAAACTTCAACACCACAGTTTCTGCTTCTGATACAGGATCTCATTATTTGTACTGGATAGTCGAAAACGAATGTGATTCGGTAGCCGACAGTTTATTTTATGCCTACTACGCAACACCTGAAGTAGATGCCAATGACACAGATAGTATTTGTGCTACTTCGTACAGCTTGAACGGAACTTTGCTTGATCTAGCAAATGGTGAAACAGGCGAATGGACTATTTTGTACAACGGTGGATCAGGAGATGTAGATAGCACTAATTCGATATTCATTAATAAAACAAAAAATGATTTTGATGCTACTATCAGAACATTAGGAGATGGCGTTTACACGTGTCAATGGAATGTCAGCAATGATTGCAACAATGCTGTGCAAATATTCTCCATCAACAAATTCGGAGATTTAACACCTGCCGAAGCAGGACCAGATCAAAACATTTGTATTGACACAACCAATATGACTTTTGTAAGTGTGCCAGTTGTTAGTAATACTGAAATAGGTACTTGGTTATTTGTGAGTGGTTCAGGAAATATTTTTGTTGGAGATGAAAACACACCTAATGCAAAAGTTGAAAATTTAGCCCTAGGAGAAAGTGTTTACAAGTGGACAATAAGCAACGGAGTTTGTCCCGACCTAGACGATTTAGTAACTATTTATGTCGGTACCCCAGTTGCAGGAATCATTAATGCGGGAGATGATATCTTTACCTGTATTGACAACATTACACTCAATGGATCTAATCCAGATGGAACAAATAGGGAAAAAGGAATTTGGACAGTAGATACAGAACCAGCGTTAGGAGCAGCAATGTTTGTTGACTCTAGTTTGTTTAATACACAAGCCATGGTATTTGTTGGCGGGGATTACAAATTGGTATGGAACATATTTAGTGCTTGCGATACTATCAGAGATACAGTCGAAGTACTCCGCTTCAACGATGACATAAACACCACGAACCCTGCAAACGCTGGAGTAGACAACACCGTTTGTGGGTCAACAGCTAACCTAAATGCTGATGCAGCAACCCAAGGAATAGGTGTTTGGAAAAAAGTAAGCGGAACAGGAAATATACGCGTAGGGGATGAAAATTTACCAAATCCAGTAGCCGAAGGATTAGTCAATGGCGACCCATTGGAATTGAGCTGGGTGCTAAGAGACGGAACATGTGCTGAAGATTCTTCGAATTCCATAACCATAGAAAAAACAGGGACCTTAACCACTCCAGCAGTTGCAGACAATCAAGATATTTGTGAAGACAATACATTTTTAGAAGTAACCAATGACCCACTTAACCCTGGAGAAACAGGGCAATGGGTAGTAACCATTCAGCCAGGTGGATCAGGGGTTCCAACCTTCAGTCCTAACACGCTTGACTTTAACCCAAAAGTATCTGCTTTGGAATACGGTGTGTACGAATTTGGATGGATAGTTGGCAATGGCGTTTGTGATGACGACACAGCATTTGTGCAAGTTACCTATTACGAAACGCCTGCTAGTAGCGATGCCGGAAACGATGTTACAACATGTGACACAGATGCGGCTCCACAATTGGGTGCTGTAGATGCCAATCTTTTTACAGGAACATGGACTTCTCCAAACGGAGCATTAATATTCACCGATGATCAACCTGGTCTTACGGTAAATACGAACAACCAAAATGCCTATGTGCAGGGAGCCGTTGCTGGAGTAGACACCTTGATTTGGACAGTTTCAAATGGAGTTTGTACAGCAGAATCAGACACCACCTTACTTTATATCAACGAATTACCTGCCGACGAAGCCGGTGGTTCGGACAATATGTGTGACGATTCGTATGACCTGAATGGAAAATCTCCTTTAGCCGATAATAGTGAAACAGGCGAATGGGTAATCAACTATGATAGTGGTTCTGGAGATGTGAATATTACAGCGAACCCAGCAACATTTATCACCCTCACAAAAAACGATTACAACCCAACCATTAACACTACCAACACAGGAGTGTACACATGTGTTTGGACAGTGACAAATGCCTGTGGAAGCGATACACAAACATTTACCATTACCAAATACGAGGCACTGACAATACTCAGTGCAGGAGCCGATAAAAAC
Source organism: Flavobacteriales bacterium (assembly GCA_047634195.1). GTDB lineage: Bacteria > Bacteroidota > Bacteroidia > Flavobacteriales_D > Luteibaculaceae > JBLIDJ01. The sequence continues at coordinate 5,250 of JBLIDJ010000008.1, read as the reverse complement.
ATTTGTGCCAACAGCACATCCATGACCGCTACACCAGCAACCAACCCTGGAGAGCAAGGAACGTGGAGTAAAGTTGGAGCAGGAAACGGAGATATTGCACCAGCAGACATAAACAACCCAACAGCCTTAGTGTCAGACTTAGTGCAAGGTATCGGGGTTACTTTTCGATGGACAATTAATAACACCAACGCACCATCTTGTGGAACCGTTTCCGATGATGTGGATATTTATTTCGCCAACCCAGTTGCTGGAACGGTTTCTGCTGGAGACGACCAACATATTTGTCAAGACACAACCTATTTAGATGGGACAACACCGAATGCGAGCAATTCTGAAAATGGAATTTGGACAGTTATATCTGAACCAAGCGTAGGAGCCATCAAATTTATTGATGATGCCTCAAAAAACACTGCAGTTGCTTGTCAAATAGGAGGAGAGTACATATTGCAATGGTCGGTACAAGGAGCATGTGATACGATCAGAGATGAGGTAACTATTCAACGATACGACAACATAAACGCTACTAATCCATCTGACGCAGGCTCACCAGTGATTGTGTGTACTACGAGTTATACACTTCAAGGAAACACGCCAAGTCAAGGCAACGGAGTTTGGGAATGGCTGAGCGGACCTGGAAACATTAAAGCAGGAGAAGCAAACCTGCCAAATGCAACCTTAGAAGGACTAAACGAAACTCAAGCAACCACTGTACGATGGATATTAAGGCCAGGAACTTGTGCAGCAGACTCGTCAGAAGTAACCATTTCTAAATCAGGAAGTTTAACCGATCCTACCACAGGAGGGAATCAAGAAATATGCACCAATTTCGCTGTCTTAGAAGTAACTAATCCAGTACTTAAGCCGGGCGAAACAGGCGAGTGGACTGTGACACAAAAGCCTGCTGGAGCAGCAACACCTGGATTTACCCCAGACGAATTTTCATACGACCCAACAGTATCAGGATTGGAATATGGTGTCTACGAATTTACATGGACCATTGGTAATGGCGTATGTGCAGATGCTACAACCAGCACACAAGTATCTTACTATGAAACACCAGAAAACGCAAAAGCAGATGACTTTGGTAGAGACACCTTATTTGCCTGTGAAGACTACACTAGTATTACCTTAAACGCTACTGCAGCCATCATAGGACAAGGACAATGGTCTAGCCCTAATGGAGTAGCTTTTGATGATGTAAATTCACCAATAAGCGCCATCAATTCACCTTTTGTTGTAAGGATAGACACCTTAGTTTGGACATTAACCAACGATGTGTGTAGCTCACAGCCAGACACTGTAATAGTAAGAACATTGCCTGTAATTACCGATGTAACACTTGGTTTAGACATGCAAATATGTGTGGACACAGTGGAATTGAATGGCACCGTAATTAGTGCCAACGAAACAGGAACATGGAGTGTAAACACGACTAACAATGTTACTGGCTTTAGTTACGACCCTAATGAAAATGATGCGAGTGCAGTAGCAAGAGGGTTATTGTATGGTCAATATGAATTTACTTGGACCATTGATAACGGAGGATATTGTACGGCAAAATCTGATGAAATTGTCGTAGATTATTTTGAAACACCTGCTATTGGAAACGCAGGAATAGATATTGATTTATGTGTTGGAGATGCCAACCCACAATTAATAGGCGCTGATCCTTCACCTTATGAAGGAACATGGACTTCTGCTTCAGGAAGCATAGGTTTCACTTCTGATATTGGTGGAACAACACCAGACGAAAACAACCCGAATGCATATGTACAATCATGGAGCATAGGAATAGATACCTTGATATGGACAGTCAATAACCAGGTATGTCCTGCCACTGGAGACTCATTAATCTTAACAGTATCGGATACACCAACCGCCGCCAATGCCGATGAAGGAGGAACAACAGACACCGAAATTTGTGCCAGTGATGAATTACAGTTAGATGCCAATACACCAGCCCTAAATAAAGGTACAGGACTATGGACGTCTGACGATGCAGCAAACACCAATTTTGCAGACGATACCGATCCTAACACCACCGTAACATTTAACACAGATAAAGTCTATCGCTTAACATGGACCATTAGTAATGGAGCATGTACACCAAGCTCAGATTTTATTGACATAACAGTAAACCCAATTCCAGTAACACCCTTTGCAGGTGTAAACGATACTATTTGTGTGGATAGCTACATAGGCATATTAAATGCAAGCGATCCAGGAGCATTTCCAGCAAAATGGGTGCAAGCAACAGAAGATTTGGATGTGGTAACCATTACAAGTCCAAATACACGGGCAACTGATTTGACCGACATTGGCGTTGGAAATCATCACTTGATTTGGGAAGTGACCACGGTAACATGTGGTGTGCTAAGAGACACTGTAAACATAAGAAGAAGTGCCGAGCCTATCGTTAACGCTGGGATAGATCAAGACTTATGTTATGATGAAACCAATTTTGCCGCAACAGATCCAGGAGTTGGAGAAGGAGTTTGGACAAAAGATGATGGATTGAGCAACGGAACAATTGCAACACCAGCAAGTCCTACCTCATTTTTATCCAATTTAGATCTTGGAATAACTGTATTTAACTGGACAGTAACTAACGAAGCCTGTGGTCCATATGTGCAACAAGTTTCCATGAATGTCAATCCTTATCCAGAGCCTGATGCTATGGTGGGGCCAGCCGACAACGAAGTTGAGTTATGTGAAACAACCGTATTACAATTAGATGCGGTCATACCAGACCCAAATTTTTCAGCAAAGTGGCGAGTTATTTCACCACTAGCAAATACCATTACATTCGATGACGATAGTAAATATGATGCAATTGCTTCTGGTCTTGATTATGGATTAACCCTTTTAGGATGGTCATTAAATAATGGACAATGTGAAGTGGAAGATACCGTTTGGGTGACCAATTACCGTAACCCAACACCAGCAGATATTAACGTAAATAACTTAACTACCTGTGATACCACATATCAGTTCAATGCAGATTTTGTAGTGTACGGACAAGGAATGTGGCAAAAACTATCGGGTCCAGCAGGAGGAAATATTGATGATGTAACCAGTGCTTCTGCAAAAGTTAATCCACTACAGCCCGGTGTTTACGAATACCGATGGACAACCACCAATGGCGTGTGTCCGAGTAGTTCAGATACGGTCGATGTGGAAGTACTCGACATCCCTATTTCAAACGCAGGAATTGATACAAGCTTATGTAATACCGTAACAACCAGTATTACCCTTTATGCAAACACAGTTGCAGCAGGGCAGTTAGGTACTTGGACAAAAAGCATAGGTTCAGGCACATTAGGAGCGACTGACGACCCTAACACGACCGTGACTAACCTAAGTGTAGGAGCAAATGAATTTGTTTGGACAGTAGATAACGGAACCTGTTTTACAAAAGATACCATCGTTATTACCTTATACGAAGCACCAAGTGCAGCTACTGTTGGTGCAGATGGATCGACGTGTGGTACTACCTACAGCCTTAGTGCAGGAAATGTTAGTGTAGGAACAGGAATGTGGTCATTAATTTCAGGTCAAGGAACAATAGTGAATCCATTAAGTAAAACAACCTTAGTTAATAACCTGGGTGTTGGAGCAAACCAATTTGAATGGACAGTAAGCAACGGGGCGTGTGCGTCAAGTAAAGCCGTTCAAACCATTACTAGAAAACCATTACCAGAACAAGCCGATGCAGGAACAAACCAATTGATTTGTGCGGATTCAATTGTATTGTCTGCCAATACCAGTGCGGTTGGTACAGGCACTTGGTCAGCATTTACAGGAACAGGCACATTTGGAAACGTTAATGACCCGCTCGCTAAAGTTAGAGGATTGTCGGAAGGATTAAATCGCTTGGTATGGAAAATCAGCACACCTACATGTGGGTTTACAACCGACACCGTGAATATTTCGGTGCAACCCAAAGCAAACCCAGTAAATGCAGGAGATGACGAAACGACTTGTAATGCCAATGTGTTTTTAAATGCCACTGCGCCTGTAATAGGAACAGGATATTGGACGACCACAAGTATTGCCAATATTATCAACCTGAACGATAGAAATACAGCCATTACAAACTTAGATTTTGGAGACAATACCTTTACATGGGTTGTCGTCAACGAACCGTGTCAAGATAGCACCGATGAGGTAATTATAACACGATTAGTACCTCCAATAGATGCCAATTCAGGAACAGATCAATGGTTATGTGTTGACAACACACAATTGGATGCGAATAACGACCCTAATGCTACCGGAACATGGACATTGGTTCCAGGTCAGGGAACAGGAGCCTTTACCAATGCTAATTTATATAATACCACTGTCACGGGATTAGGCTATGGAGTCAATAAATTAGTATGGACATTAAGCAAAGGAGTGTGTAATCCTAAAAGAGATACCGTTTATGTTACGGTACAAGAACCAACCTCTACCGTATTTGCTGGCAACGACCAAACCATTTGTGTAGATACCGTAATACTTAATGCAACAGTCTTAACACAGGGCATAGGGCATTGGGAGACTGCAGGAGGAGAAGCGTTTGATAATATTTTTGATAGAAATACAAAAGTGACTAATCTGAGTATTGGCGACAATACCTTTACATGGGTGGTAGAAAATGGACCATGTGTTGATGAAACCGATGAGGTAGTAATAACCCGATTAGCTAAACCTATTGTTGCTAATGCCGGAAACGATCAATGGATTTGTGATGACAACACCCAATTGGCAGGAAACGATGACCCAACAGCTATAGGCCAGTGGACATTGGTGCCTGGTTTTGCAGCAGGTACGTTTACCAATGCTAGCTTGTACAATACAACTATTACAGGTCTTACAGACGGTACGCACCGATTGGCTTGGACATTAACAAAAGGAGTTTGTCCAGCAAGTTCCGATACCGTAGAAATAAAAGTACAACCAAGAACGTTAACCGTATTTGCTGGCAACGATCAAACTGTTTGTGTAGATACCGTAATACTTAATGCTACAGCCTTAACGCAGGGCATAGGGCATTGGGAAACTACAGGAGGAGAAGCGTTTGATAATATTTTTGATAGAGATACAAAAGTGACTAATCTGAGTATTGGCGACAATACCTTAACATGGGTGGTAGAAAACGGACCATGTGTTGATGAAACCGATGAGGTAGTAATAACCCGATTAGCTAAACCTATTGTTGCTAATGCCGGAAACGATCAATGGATTTGTGATGACAACACCCAATTG
>JBLIDJ010000007.1:0-46396 GCA_047634195.1 Flavobacteriales bacterium | reverse complement strand
CTGTTCAATTTTATCTCAATAGCGAAGGAAATGTGATTCATGATTCAATAAGGGTTAAAGAAGGCGTAGGGTATGGGTTAGATGTTGAAGCGATAAAGATTGTTAAAACCATGCCTCCATGGAAAGGTATATATTACGTAAACAAAAAATATATATTACCCATTACTTTTAAGATGACGGCACTTTCCAATGAAGATTGGTGTGAATATTATGTGACAAAAGGAAATATTGCTCTTTCAAAAGAAAAACACGAACAAGCCTTTTCATTTTTCAATAGGGCAAAGGCAAAATGGAAATATAATCCAGGTATTTTTTTAGGATTGTCAAAATATTATGCGATTACTGGCAACGAGAAACTAATGAAGAGGAATCAAAGAAGAGGTAGGAATTTGTTAAAGTAAGAATGCGAATTAGACAGGAGCAAGCCAACGAGTCGGGAGACTCGCTGGAACAGATGAATATCACGGAAAGCTAGAATGAAAGATGGTGGAATCGTGTGTAAGAAGAAGATGTTAAAACTAAAATGATGAAAAAGGCAATAATATTTATAGGACTATTGTTTCCTATTACTGTTTCGTTTTGTCAATCAGTGGTTGCAGGTCCTTTTGATGAAGAAAAATGGAGTAATAATGGTAATTATAGGTATGATTTGATTTTACGGTCAAACGACATATTCTATGAGGCTACTCATGGAAAAAGTGAATCTGAAATTGTTGATATATTAGGAAAGCCTTTCAAGAGAGAAGAAGTAACAAATAGTTCTATTCTAATGAATGGTCATTGGCAAACGGCAGATAAAGCAATCAATCTTCAGTATTGTTTAGGAAATGCAGAACCTAGGTCATTGGATCTTACATTGTTTTATATTTACTTGAAGATTCGTTGGTAGATGTTATGATTGCCAATGTGGATTAATAAGGAAACCTTACAATACTGAAATCATCAATAATTACTAATTAACAAAGTGTATTTGGACAATTTTATAACCATCAAGACATTTACGTACCCATCTGAACTAGCTATTCTTCGGTCACGGCTAGAAGCAGAAGGTATCGAGTGTAGGGTATTAGATGAATTGACAGCACAAGTGAATCCGTTTTACGCTGATGCAATTGGTGGCGTAAAACTACAAGTAAAAGAAAGTTACGTTGCTAGAACCATAGAAATTTTAAAAGAAAATGGTTATCTCAATGATGAAGTTACACAGCCATCGCAGATTGTTATTCAATTAGAGAATACTACTTCTCGCATACCCTTTCTTAACAAATTACGATTAGAGTTAAGGCTTATGATTTTAATAGGTTTTGTAGTTTCATTGATTAGTGGAATTACCTATGTTGTTACTTTGCCTTCAACTTTTGAGCAACTGACAGAACAATATTGGTGCGTGGATCAAATTATGTTCAAAGGGAAAAAATATGCGACTAATACGCATTCCTTTATTCAACCTAGCGGCATGGGGTTTTGCCAAGAAAGTATTGGTGTTAATATTAACGGGATCATTAATTTACCAGGGTTTAATAGTTTTAGTGCCAAGGGTAAGTGGATTTTAGAAGGAGACACATTGTACATCAATAAAGTAGACACCTTTGGCTTTGTTTATAATGGGTATTACCACGTAAAGTTATCAGGTAACACTCTCATACTTGAATCTGAAAATACGCGCATGAATTGTCATTCAGAAAATATTAATTTTTCCTTTTGAAAAATAAGCTCAATTAACAAAAACGCAGCATTAGAATTAAATTTATAACTTGTGTCTTTGTAATTTCAAACAAAGATCATGAAGAAATTCATTATTCCTTTCGTATTTGTCTTAGTATGGTCCGAGGTCAGTAATGCTCAGCTTTCACCCCTTATAACCAGTTGGGTGCAAAACAAAACAGATACGGGATTTGCTGGTGCACTGACCAATGTGCAGGAAGTAAATTACTCCAACACTTTTGTGTATGTGAAAACGGAGGATATTCCGTCTTGGATCCCAGAAGAATATGATTGGCCAAACAATCCTTGGTTAGCTGTGCCTATGAATTATCAATTCAAGTTGAGATTAGACCCAACACCAAACATGGGGCCTGATCGAAAAACAGGGTTTGGACACATAGGCTTGTGGAAAAATGGATGCTCCATTTACAACCCGAAAGACGCTAAGACCTATCAAGATTCTAATGTTTGGTTTCAAAATGCTTGGTATTGGGAGCATTTGATAGGAGAATCTTTCGACTCTTGCATAGGTCACCCCAATGGATCCGGTGAATATCATACTCATGCAAGCCCTGTGTGTCTGTACGATAAAAACGACAGTACGCATGCATCTCCATTGGTTGGGTATGCGTTTGATAGTTATCCTATTTATGGGGGATATGGACATGCCAATCCTTTGGATACAACTTCCGAGATTGTTAGACTAAAAAGCAGTTACAGACTCAGAGATATGACAACCAGAACTTCTTTGCCTGACGGTACCATCTTATCAACTGAATATTATGGGCCTTCCATCACTGAAAGACCATTAGGAGCATATATGGAAGACTACGAGTACGTGGAAGGGTTCGGTGATTTGGATGAGCACAATGGTCGGTTTGCCATCACCAAAGATTACCCGCAAGGCATTTATGCATACTTCACCACACTTGCTTGGGTGGCAGATACTTTTGATTACAGCATAAAACCCATATTTCCATTTGTGATTGGTACAACTTATTATGGAAGGGTATACCCTGCCGATGGTAACACTGGGCCAGGTTCGGGTTTTGTAGAAATTGATGAGGATGTTACCCTTTATTACAGCAGCAGTACTATTGTAGAAGCAGGAAAGATAAATCGAATAAATCTATACCCAAATCCAACAAAAGGGCTGTTGAATATTGAACTTTCTGATAATCCTTTTTCACAAGAAAGTAAAGGGGTTGTCTATGATGCTCAAGGAAGAATTGTTGATCAATTTTCATTAATACAAGGGGAGCTTAATGTATATGACTTTTCTGAATTAACAAACGGCATTTATTCCCTGCGTATTCAGAGTGGTTCTTTGGTTCAAACTCACAAAATTGTTGTGGAAAAATAGAGAAACACAAGAAGTTGGTGTAATTCCATTTTTTAAACTTAAAATCAATAGTAAAATACAGGCTTATCATTATCTTTTGACCTTAACTTGATGTCAATGAGTCTATGCTAAATACTTTACAGTTAGAGAACCTTACCCGTATTCGTAAAATGCTGCATGCACACCCGGAAGTTTCGGGAGAGGAATATGAAACGCAAAAAACGATTTTCCAATTTTTAGAAAATGAATGCCAGTGCAATGTAATACCTGTTGCAAATACAGGTGTGCTTGCAAGTTTTGAAAGTGAGATTCCTGGACCTACAGTAATGATTCGAGGTGATATTGATGCATTGCCTATTACTGAAATCAACACTTTTGATCATGTATCTACGTTTGAGGGAGTTTCTCACAAATGTGGGCACGATGGGCATACCACTATTTTGTTAGGGTTAGCCAAGTTGTTTTCAGAGCAGTCAATACAAAAAGGGAAACTACTCTTGCTTTTCCAGCCTGCCGAAGAAAATGGAATGGGAGCAGAGGCCGTATTGGCTGATGAAGTATTCAATCAAGAAAAAATCGATTATACCTTTGCTTTGCACAATTTGCCAGGGTATCCGTTACATGAAATTGTGGTGAAAGAACAAGAGTTTACGGCAAATGTAAAAAGCATTATCTTAAAACTGACAGGAAAAACAGCTCATGCTGCAGAACCTCACAAAGGATTTAATCCGAGTATGGCTATGTCAGAAATATTGGCATATGCCAATCATATCACATTCAACAACCCTTCGGAAAAAGGCTTTTTTCTTATGACTCCTGTCTATAGTGTATTGGGAGACGAGATGTCGTATGGTATTTCAGCAGGGTATGGTGAAGTACATTTCACGATAAGAAGTTGGTCAACAGATTTAATGAAACAGCGCAGTGAGGAAATAGTGGCGTTCATGAAAGAAACGTGCGAAAGGCACCAGTTAACACCTGATGTTTCGTGGACAGAAGTTTTTCATGCGAGTATTAATCATCCAGATACGGTTGATTTTATTAGAAAGGCAGGTTTGAAAAATAAGCTAAGCATTACTGAAAAGGAGTATCCATTTCCTTGGGGTGAAGATTATGGCTTATTTACCCAAAAATACAAAGGGGCTATGTTTGGTTTAGGCTCAGGAGTTGATGCGCCAGCATTGCACAATCCTGATTACGATTACCCTGACGAAATTACTAAAACAGGAGTTACTATGTTTGCCTCCATCATCCAACAAATATTATAATACATGTTTCAAACCTCATTCATAGAACTCTCAAAATCGGCTGTTAAAAAAAACATTGACTTCATACAAGGCTTTTTAAAAGAAGGGGTGACCATGTCTTCAGTCGTAAAAGGAAATGCTTATGGGCATGGTATTGCCAATTACTGTCCTATGGCTTATGAGTGCGGTATAAGGCACTTCAGTGTGTTTAGTGCGCAAGAAGCTTTCAGTGTAACAAAAGCACTGGAAAACTGCGAATTTACCTTAATGATTATGGGTAATGTTGACAATGAAGAATTGGAGTGGGCCATTGAGCAGGGAATTGAGTTTTATGTTTTTGAGCAAAACCGCTTGGACGAAGCTATTGCTGTAGCAAAAAGAATAGGCGAAAAAGCACGCATACATGTAGAGTTGGAAACAGGCATGAATAGAACAGGGTTTAACCTGGCTGAAATCACGTCGATATTCAATAAGATTGAAGCTAATATTGAATATGTGGAAGTTGTTGGTATTTGCACTCATTTGGCGGGAGCAGAAAATATTGCCAACTACAAACGCGTCAAGGATCAGTTTAATCGTTTTAAAAGAACACTCACAAAACTGAGTGCTTTCCCTTGGTTAAAAGCTAAACGGCATGTCGCTAGCTCTTCGGCAACCATACGTTATCCTAATATGCAGCTCGATTTGGTGCGCATAGGTATTCTGCAATTCGGATTTTTTCCTACACAAGAAATATTTGTGCACTACAACGCTAAACATAAAGCAAGCATTAACCCTCTAGAACGTATTTTGAGTTGGAAAACCAAAGTAATGGATGTAAAAACCGTGAAGGTGGGAGAGTTTGTAGGGTATGGAACTTCTTATTTAACCAACGCATCTACGCGAATAGCCCTAATTCCTGTTGGTTACTCTTTTGGTTACAGCCGTTCGTTGAGTAATCAAGGAAAAGTATTGATCAATGGTGCTCGATACAACGTGGTAGGAAGTGTAAATATGAGTATGCTAGCCGTGGATATCACCCGAGACAATACCATTAAAAAAGGAGATGAAGTAGTGTTGATTGGCAATCAAGAAAATGCTGAGATCTCAGTTTCGTCTTTCAGTGATTACAGTGATTTGATAAACTACGAACTGCTTACGCGTTTGCCACAAGATATTCCTAGGAAAATAACGACATAGTAGGTTGGGTATGTGTACTTTGACTTGACGGTCATAAACAAAAAAAACCTCACAGTTTCCTGTAAGGCTTTGTAGTTCTTGTGATCGCGATAGGATTCGAACCTATGACCGTCTGCTTAGAAGGCAGATGCTCTATCCAACTGAGCTACGCGACCAATACTCTTTAACTTTTTTAGATAGGATGTTAAGAACCTATGTCCGTCCCGTTTTCACGGGGTGCTCTATCCATTCCGATAGGAGTCGGAAGAGCTACGCGACCAATACTCTTTAACTTTTTTAGATAGGATGTTAAGAACCTATGTCCGTCCCGTTTTCACGGGGTGCTCTATCATTCCGATAGGAATCGGAAGAGCAAGACAATTAATATTTCAAAAAACAAAGCCAACTTAAAAAAACAAATTTCTAAGTTGGCTTTTGTCGGGGTGGCAGGATTCGAACCTGCGACCTCCTGCTCCCAAAGCAGGCGCGATGACCGGGCTACGCTACACCCCGAGCCTCTTAAGACTCTAGTACTTCATTGCTGAAGCGGTGCAAAAGTAGAAACTTTTAACCAACCACACAATAACTTTAGACAATAATAATCATATTTCTTTCACTAATTTTTCAATCATCACATTATCAGCTTATTCTGTGAAAATAAATTTCAAATTTCTTTTCTTATTCCTTTGTTTAGCATGCATTCTACAGTTAAAACCTAAATATAGACTCCATTAAATTCAATGTGTAGCTTAATTGTAAAAATGTTGATTTAACTTTTCGATTATGATAAGTAACTCGTTTAAATCAAGTATTTTTGGGAGATGTAAGTTAGTTACATGTGATATTTTAAACTGATGAGAAACAAGTATATTGATTTAATTGAACAAACTTTTGATTTTCCAACAGAAGAGTTTAAGCTTATTGATCACGAATTGTATTTCCATAATATCCCTTTGATGGATGTTATTAAACAATACGGAACGCCATTGAAGATTAGCTATTTGCCAAAAATATCTGAAAACATTGAGCGTGCAAACCGCCTGTTCAACGTTGCTATGGCGAAAGTTGACTATCAAGGAACGTACAATTATTGTTACTGTACCAAGAGCTCACATTTTTCATTTGTACTGGAAGAAGCCTTAAAAAACAACATTCATATTGAAACTAGCAGTGCATTTGATTTAAATATTCTGGAAACTTTACATGAAAGTAATCAGATTACAAAAGATATTTTCATCATATGTAATGGATATAAAAGGCCACAGTATTTAGAGAATATTGCCAAATTTATCAATGATGGATTTCACAACTTGATCCCCATCATCGATAACACCAAAGAATTAGATAGGCTTACGCCTTTAATTAAACACAAAACACAGATTGGAATTCGAATTGCTTCGGAAGAAGAGCCGAAGTTTGAGTTTTATACTTCTCGTTTGGGTATTGGGTACCAAGATATTGTTCCTTTTTACAAAAAAGAGATTATGGACAACGACCTGTTTGATCTCAAAATGCTTCATTTCTTTATCAATACTGGGATAAACGACAATGCCTACTATTGGAATGAGCTGACCAAATGTATTAAGTTGTACTGCGAATTAAAAGCCATTTGCCCATCCTTGGATTCGTTGAACATTGGCGGAGGATTTCCAATAAAGACATCCTTATCATTTGACTATGACTACGAATACATGGCCGAATCGATCATAGAGCACATAAAAAGCACGTGTACCGAAAATAACATACCCGAACCTGATATTTTCACTGAGTTTGGTTCCTTCACCGTAGGAGAGAGTGGAGCTACTTTGTATTCCTTGGTGGATCAAAAAAAGCAGAACGACAGAGAGAAATGGAATATGATTGATAGCTCGTTTATGACCACACTGCCTGACACATGGGCTATTAACAAACGGTTTATCATGCTTTCCATCAACAACTGGGATGTAGAGTATGAGCGTGTGTTTTTAGGTGGTTTAACGTGCGACAGCGATGACTATTACAACTCAGAACAGCACTCCAATGCGATATACTTACCCAAATTGCATAAAGACAGACCTCAATACGTAGGATTCTTTAATACGGGGGCTTATCAAGAATCGGTAGGAGGTTTTGGAGGAATACAGCATTGTTTGGTGCCAAGCCCTAAACATGTGGTGATTGACTTAGATGAAAATGGTGAGATAAAAACAAAGCTATTTGCCAAAGAGCAATCTTACAAGGCTATGTTGAAGATCTTGGGGTATTAATCTTTCTTACCTTTTTTATTCTTTTTGTAGAGTTTACCAAAATCGTGGCTGAAAGCTACGATGAGTATGTTGCTCTGTTTTGGAGCCACAATGTTAAACTCACGTTCGTTACGATACATGATAGTCAAATCGAGTTTTTTGATTAACTCAAACTCAAGTCCTAGACTCCAACGGATTACTTCAAATACGGGTTGATACGCTCCTGCATTGCAGTATAACTCTACATCAGCAACAGGGTTCAAAGGACTTTTTTTGATGTTGTAAGAAGCCTTGAATTTATTTCGAATGTAGGTTTGTGCTACTCTATCATCGGAGTAAAAAGCATGCTGAACTCTAACCCGGGTGCTAATATCCAAACGCTTCGACGATTTTATGTCGTAGGATATGTCGGTAAACCAGCGGTTTTCTTTTCGGTTATAGCTTTCTACGGTGCGAAAATTGGCACTGGCTGACCAATCTTTTTTACTCCATTTTGCCCCAAATTCCATAAACAGGCTGTTGGCCGATTGCCAGTTGTTATTAGCCCTAAAAGCTAATTCGCTACTCAGTTGCCAGCGTTTCGAAATATCTGTTTTGGTGCTAATAGAAGTCCAAAATTGACCATCTCTAATAATGGGTGATTTGTCCTGCGCCATGACCTGACCAAGACTTAAAACCATGAGTGCTAATGCTATTTTTTTTAGCATGGTTTTTTAGTAGTTGTCAATAATAAAATCTTCTAGTACCTTATCTTGTCTGCTACCATTAATTTCTGTGTTTTTTTTCACATGCACCGATTTCCCTGGACAGTTCAAGCATTCAGAATAGGTAAATACCGTGTAGTTACCAGGTAGCAAATAGTTAAAAAGGTAGGTTCCATCGTAGTTTGTTCTCACTTCTTTACTAAACGAAATATCATCACCATAGATAAGGTATACGCGATGTTCTCCTACATAAAAAGAATCGACCGGTATTCCACTATTGTTGTAATCGTGTAGGTAAACTTTTCCTGAAATAGAAGCTCTACCACCTTCACCTGGACCTTTTTTACATCCAAACAACAACCCTATGCATAGGATTGCAAGAAAAATAAGGCAATGTTTCATGGTCAATTATTTATACAGTTTTGTTGCTAATAATGTGTTTTTCAATAAAGAAACTCTCGTCATTGGCCCCACACCACCAGGTACAGGAGTGATAAAAGCAGCTTTCTTGCTTACTTCTTCAAAATTCACATCGCCAACTAAACGGTAACCAGACTTTTTTGTTTTATCAACTATTCTGGTTGTTCCTACATCAATAATAACGACACCGTCTTTGACCATATCACCGGTTACGAAATTAGGTTTGCCAATAGCAGCTATGATAATGTCTGCTCCTCTCAGTAATTCTTTTAAGTTGGCAGTACGGCTGTGTGTTAAGGTTACAGTGCTGTTTCCGGGGTAAGAGTTTCTACCCATTAATATACTAGCAGGCAAACCTACAATGTGGCTTCTACCTATTACCACACAGTGTTTTCCGCCTGTTTCAATGTTGTACCTATTCAATAAATCCATGATACCCATGGGGGTAGCTGGTAAGAAGGTAGGTAAGTTCAAGGCCATTTTCCCTAAGTTTTGAGGATGAAAACCATCCACATCTTTTCTAGGGTCAATAGCAGTAATGACAGATTGTTCGTTAATGTGTTTAGGCAAGGGTAGTTGAACAATAAAACCATCTACAGAAGGGTCATTGTTTAATTTATCTACCTCGTTGAGTAATTCTTGTTCTGAAACAATATCGGAAAGGCGAATTAAAGTAGAGTCAAAACCAACCTCTTCACAATCTTTTACTTTGGCATTGACGTATGTGATAGACGCACCATTGCTTCCAACTAAAATAGCTGCTAAATGAGGCTTTTTCTTACCCGAAGCTACCAATTGAGCAACTTCTATGGCAATTTCACTTTTTATTTCGCTGGATGTTTTTTTCCCGTCTATTAACTGCATAGTTGATTTTTATATTATTGAGGCATTCCCATTCCGCCGCGCATTCCTTTCATCTGCTTGGCCATGTTTAGCATGTTTTTCTTGTCAGACATCATGCGCATCATTTTTCTTGTTTCTTCAAACTGTTTTATCAACTTGTTTACTTCTTGAATAGTAGTTCCACTTCCGTCGGCAATACGTTTTCGTCTGTTGCCATTAAGTAAAGCAGGCTCGTCACGCTCAAGCTTTGTCATACTATGAATAATAGCTTCCACACCTTTAAAAGCATCGTCATCAATGTCAACACCTTTCATGGCTTTTCCCATTCCTGGAATCATACCCATCAAGTCTTTGATGTTACCCATTTTCTTTATTTGCTGCAATTGGTTTAAGAAATCGTCGAAACCAAATTGGTTTTTAGCAATCTTCTTTTGCAATTTTCTAGCCTCATCAACATCAAATTGTTCTTGTGCTTTTTCAACCAAGGAAACAACATCACCCATCCCAAGGATACGATCTGCCATACGTTCTGGATGAAAAACATCCAAAGCATCCATCTTTTCACCTGTACCAATAAACTTGATTGGTTTGTTTACTACCGACTTGATAGAAATAGCAGCACCACCACGGGTATCACCATCTAATTTGGTCAATACAACACCATCAAAATTTAATCGGTCGTTAAAGGCTTTTGCCGTATTCACAGCATCTTGACCAGTCATGGCATCAACCACAAACAAAATCTCGTTAGGGTTGATTGCTTTTTTGACTGCTTCAATTTCAGCCATCATAGTTTCATCAATAGCCAATCGACCAGCGGTATCAATAATCACTACATTGTTGCCGTTGCTCTTAGCATGCTTGATAGCTGCTTCTGCAATTTTTATCGGATTTTTTTCATCTCTGCTTGAGAAAACTTCAATACCGAGCTGCTCACCCAGCACATGCAATTGGTCAATTGCTGCAGGACGATACACATCACAGGCTACTAATAAAGGTTTTTTTCCTTTTTTAGTTTTAAGAAAATTAGCCAGTTTTCCAGAAAAAGTAGTTTTACCAGAACCTTGCAAACCAGACATAAGAATAACACCCGGACTACCCTGGTAATTAATCTCTTGCATGGTGCCACCCATATATTCGGCAAGCTTGTCATGGGTAATTTTTATAAGCAATTGTCCCGGAGAAACAGCCGTAAGCACTTGCTTTCCAAGAGCCTCCGTTTTTATTTCTTCGGTAAATGTTTTGGCGGTTTTAAAGTTAACATCGGCATCGAGTAATGCACGCCTTACTTCCTTTAATGTTTCTGCAACATTAATCTCCGTAATTTTTCCTTGCCCTTTTAATAATTTAAAGGCGCCTTCTATTTTCTCTGATAAATTTTCAAACATAATGTTATCTTGTTTTCTATTACATTCTGTCAGGACAGCTAACGCCCAACAATTTCATTCCTCTTTTAATAATATCTCCAGTAGTTTTGGAAAGGCTTAATCTAAATTGTTTTATCAATTCATCCTCTTCTTTAAAGATGGGTTGTGTTTGATAAAAGTGATTAAATGTTTTCACCAAATCAAACAAATAATTTGCCAGTAGGGCAGGGCTGTAGTTTTCTGCCGATTCCTTAATAGTAGCCGGGAAATCGTAGATGCGGTGTATCAAACCTAATTCTTCGTCATTAGGGTCAAGTTCATCAAAGCTAATCTGCGCATCAATCTTGCCTCTTCTCAACAATGAACAGATACGTGCATAAGCATATTGAATAAACGGGCCAGTGTTTCCGTTAAAATCAATAGATTCAAGAGGGTCAAACATCATCTGTTTTACAGGATCTACTTTTAACAAGTAGTATTTCAATGCTCCGTTACCCAGTTGATGATAAAGCAATTCTTTTTCCTCTTCGGTTGAACCTTCAAGTTTACCAAGTTCTTCCGTTATTTCTTTTGCGGTGCCACTCATGTCGGCCATCAAGTCGTCTGCATCGACTACCGTACCTTCTCTCGATTTCATTTTTCCAGAAGGCAAATCAACCATCCCGTATGAAAGGTGGTAGCATTCTTTTGCCCAACTATACCCTAGTTTTTCTAAGATTAAGAAAAGCACTTTAAAATGGTATTCTTGCTCATTCCCAACTGTGTAGATAAGCTGAGAAAGATCTTGTTGGTCTTCGTATCGTAAAATGGCCGTACCAATATCTTGTGTCATGTACACAGCAGTACCGTCGGCTCTTAACAGTAATTTTTGATCAAGTCCATCGGCAGTAAGGTCAACCCAAATAGAGCCATCTTCTTTTTGGTAAAAAGCACCAGACTCAACACCTTTCATCACAACTTCTTTTCCGTACAAGTAAGTTTCAGATTCGTAATACAGTTTGTCGAAATCAACGCCCATGGTTTTGTACGTTACCTCAAATCCTTGGTACACCCACGAATTCATGGTTTGCCATAATTCATAGACTTCAGGATCTTTGGCTTCCCATTGACGTAACATTTCTTGTGCTGCCGTATAAATAGGAGCTTGCTTCTCGGCCGTTTCTTGATCCAAGCCATTGGCAAGCAGTTGTGCTATTTCTTCTTTGTAAGCCTTGTCAAAAGCAACGTAGTATTTACCAACAAGCTTGTCTCCTTTTAGTCCAGAAGACTCAGGCGTTTCTCCATTGCCAAAACGTTGCCAAGCAATCATCGATTTACAAATGTGTATACCTCTATCGTTGATAATTTGAACTTTGGATACCTTGTTGCCATTTGCTTTTAGAATCTCGGCAACGGAATATCCCAAAAAGTTATTTCTAAGGTGTCCTAAGTGTAAGGGTTTGTTGGTGTTTGGCGATGAATATTCGACCATAATACTTTTGCCAGTACCTTGTGGTTGAAAACCATAATTGTCGACCATGGCAGCATACGTAAAAGTAGACATCCAAAAATCAGGAGATACTTCTAAGTTTAAAAATCCTTTAACAACATTAAATCCAATAAATGTTTCAGATGCAGCTACGATGGCTTCACCCAATTTTGCACCTAATTCTTCAGGCTTAGACTTCGCCATTTTTACAAACGGAAAAACGACAATAGTCCTGTCTCCATCAAACTCTTTACGTGTTTTTTGCACTTGTACGTTTGCAATAGGAATATCCACATCAAACAATAAAGCAATGGCTTTAACAGTTTCTGTGGCTACAATTTGGTCAATATTTAATTCGGCTATCTGATTCAATTTCGTTCTTCTTATTTGTTTTCTAATATGTGCACTACTTGTATCAATCTTTCCAAAGCTACTTCTGCCATGGTATTGCATTTATTGTCTAAACAAGGGTTGACTTCAACAATCTCAAAAGCAATGATTTTTTCGTCGGCCACTAATGTTTCCAACAATTCTCCTGTTTGTTCAGGAGACAAACCATTTTTAACAGGTGTACCTGTTCCATTTGAAACCAAATCACAGTCCATGCTGTCTACATCAAAAGAGATATAAATCATGTCGCATGGCTCTAGTAATTTAAGTACTTGTTCTCCAATTTCTTTTGGGCCTTTGTTGTTTACTTCAGCAACTGTAAAGTTTCTTATTTGAAGTTTATCCATCAAATAATTTTCGGGATCTTCCGTATCACGAACAGCTACAAAAACTAAATCTTCTGGCAAAATCTTTGGGCAAATGCCACCTAAGTTTTTCATGGTTTCCCATGCTACTTTGGTTTCATCTTTTATTTCGTTTATCGCCTTTTCTATATTGTCAGTTCCTAGTGCAGTTGCCAAAGGCATGCCATGTACATTTCCCGAAGGAGTCGTGTGAGGTGTATGCAGGTCGGCATGTGCATCAACCCAAACAATACCTAATCGTTTGTTTGGATAAGCGGCCTTGATTCCAGCAATAGTTCCACCAGCAGTAGAATGATCGCCTGCTAAAATAACAGGAAAGTCACCTTTTTTTAATGTTTTTTCGGTAGCATCGGCAATGTTTTGATACACTTTTGCGATACCTGCAATGTATTTCCCGTTTTTGGTAGTGACAGGAGTCCATAAAAGTTCGTTGTGATTTGCTACTATTTCCAATGGATATTTGGTAAGAATAGACGAACCCGTTTTCCAAGAAGCCACTCGCATGGCATCAATACCAAGGCTTGCACCCCTGGTGCCAGCTCCAAGTTCAGAAGTAATTTCCAGATACTTTATGTTTTCCATAGTTCTTGGGATTTGCTGCAAAAATAACCAATCAAATCTATCTATCATGCTTCAACTCGCATTATGCATTAGAAAATTTATTACGATTTGAACTAGCTTTAAAATGAGCGAAGCGAAATCTGTAAGATTCATGAACACTATCTATTCAATTGTTTCGTGCGTAATTCATGAGTTCATTAGATTAAATTTTTTATCACGAACTAAATATAGTACTTTGTAATGTTGTCAATGTTAACTATAGCCCATCGACATAGCTCAGGGTAAACAGCTATGCTTAAAATTGCAAAACATCATATTTTTTTGCTACTTCAACCCTCATTACAAAGTTCTAATACAGAATGCGAGTTCATTTTATTACATTTAGCCACCAAATGTAAAAACACAACAAATCATGATGGTAAACTACCACGTCGCAGACCGAATAGGATACATTACCTTAAATAGGCCTGAAAAGAGAAACGCATTGAATGACGAGATGGTCACAGCATTGAAAAATGCGTTTAAGCAAGCAGAAAATGATGAAAGTTGTAAGGTGATTATCCTTCACGCCAATGGCGATGTTTTTTGCGCAGGAGCCGATTTAGCCTATTTGAAAAAGTTGCAAGAAAACAATTTCGAAGAAAACTTAACAGACTCTAAACACTTGATGAGCCTTTTTAAGCTTATTCACGATTTGCCAAAAGTGGTGATTGCGCAAGTAGAAGGTCATGCTATTGCAGGTGGTGCGGGACTCGCAACTGTTTGTGATATTGTGTTTAGTGTTCCAGAAGCAAAGTTTGGATATACCGAAGTTAGGATAGGTTTTATTCCTGCCATTGTCAGCATATTTTTAGCACGTAAAGTAGGAGAGGCACATACCAAAGATTTATTGTTAAGTGGTCGTCTTGTGCATGCGCTAGAAGCAAAAGAAATGCGCATGATTAATTTTGTGTACGAAGCAAAAGAAATTCAACGCGAGGTCTTGCAATACGCAAAACACATTTGCTCTGACGCTTCGGGAACATCTCTGGCATTAACCAAAAACCTGATTGGCAACGCCTTCAATTTACAATTGCAAGAGTTTTTGATTGTGGCTGCAGAAATGAATGCCGAAGCAAGAGGGTCTGATGATTGCCAAAGAGGAATAAGTGCATTTTTGAACAAAGAAAAAATAATGTGGTAATGAAGATATATGTAGTATTAGCAGTATTGTTGCTGAGCGGAGTTAACGCTGTTGCACAAGAATTTTCTGGTAAAGTGTCGTATGAAATGACCTACGAAGCAAAAGGAGAAGAAGAACTAGGTATGATGACCATGATGTTGCCAAAAACGGAGACCTTATATATAAAAGGTAATAGGGCCAAAATTGTTCAAGAAAGTACCATGGGCAAAAACACGTTTATTAAAGACATTGATAAAGACACCACCTTCGTTTACCTTGAAATGATGGGGCAAAAAATACAATTGCTGTTGTCACAAGATCAAATTGAAAAACAATTTAATGTGTTTAAAGCCAAAAAAATTGAATACGCTTCTGGCAAAAAAATGATTGACAAACGTATTTGCAAAAGAGCTTTAATGACATACGATGATTCGTTACCAGCAGCCGAAGTTTATTACTTACCTAATGTAGTGAACAGTGCTTACCCTATGTTTACCGGTCTAAGCGGTCTTCCTCTTACCTTTAGTTTAATTCAAGAACGATTTGTGTTTACTAAAAAAGCAACTCTTATAACTGCTATGGATATTGCGGACGACATGTTTGACGAATTAGTTGGCTTCTCAAAAAAAACACCGGAAGAACTGCGAAGCATGTTTGGTGGATTTGGTGGTAAATAGGCCCTTAAATAGTTACCAATATCCGACTGTTGATAATTGACATAACATTATCATTTTGTCACCTTTCCTAATGTTTATATTTGAGCGTGGCTAAAACCAATAAAAATACTTTTAATAAGACAGGTGCGAAAAGCAAGAAGCCAGCGAAAGCAGGGATGATTGCCAAATGCATTAAGGCGCTCAAGCAACCCAAAGCCAAAAGAGTGATAGGCTTGTTTGTGCTTTTGTTTGCCTGTTATCTGACAATCGCTTTTATATCTTTTGCTTTTTCTTGGCAAGAAGATCAAAGTCTGATTCGCAACAAATCTTGGCTGTCTTTGTTGTTTGATCCCTCTATTAGGGTTGAAAACTATCTAGGAAAGTTTGGTGCACTCATTTCCAATAAATTAATTTACCAATGGTTTGGTTTAGCGGCCTTCTTTGTCATTTTCGATTCTATTATCCTTGGTTTTAAAATTGGGTTCAATTTGGAGTTATTACCACTTGGGAAAACCATAAGACACAGCCTTTATGGCATGCTTTGGTTTTCCTTGTTTTTCGGGTATTTCTTTCCAGCTCCTGTTTACTTTTTTGGTGGCGGATTAGGATTTGAATTAAACGAGGTGCTCATAGCTGCTATTGGTTCGGTGGGTACTGCTTTACTTATCCTTATCACAGGAAGTGCCTATTTGTTGTATGTTTTCGATCATAAGTTGTTGCAATGGAAACAGAAAATAATGAGTATAGTGGGGAGCGAAACGAACCTGAATACTGAAAAAGAAGACAGCCTTAACGACATTATTAGAATTGCAGAAGAAGCAGCATCGGCTGAAGACGACGACGCGCTGGCAACATTTGAAAATGAAATTGAATTTGACGATGCTTCAAAAGAAGAAGAGCAGGAAAGTGAAGTCATTGAACCTGTCACGGTTGAAAACTCCGATGAAGATGATTTTGAAATAGAAATACCGAAAGAGGAAGAAGTAGCGGTTGGAGAGGAAGCAGCAAAAGATGAATCGTCTAAGCTTGAAGTAACCAAAAACCAAGAATCGACTTTGAGCAAGTCGGAGATGAACGATAAATTGAAAGAATTTGGAGAGTTCGACCCTAAACTTGATTTATCGTCGTACGAGCTACCTCACATTGATTTGCTAGAACCATACGGCTCTGGAATTATTAATGTAAGCAAAGAAGAGCTTGAAGAGAATAAAAATAAAATTGTAGAAACCTTAGGGCATTACAAGATTGAGATATCTAAAATAAAAGCCACCATAGGCCCAACAGTAACTTTATACGAACTTATTCCAGCTCCAGGAGTGCGTATTTCCAAAATTAAAAACTTGGAAGACGATATTGCCTTGAGTTTGGCTGCCCTTGGTATTAGAATTATTGCTCCTATGCCAGGTAAAGGAACCATTGGTATTGAAGTACCAAATTCTAAACCAGAGATTGTTGCCATGCGTTCGCTCTTGAGTTCTAAGCGTTTCCAGAATTCAGACATGGAATTGCCTGTTGCTTTAGGGAAAACCATTCAGAACGAAACGTTTGTCGCTGATTTAGCAAAAATGCCTCACTTATTGATGGCAGGTGCTACAGGGCAAGGTAAGTCGG
This sequence comes from Flavobacteriales bacterium, assembly GCA_047634195.1. GTDB lineage: Bacteria > Bacteroidota > Bacteroidia > Flavobacteriales_D > Luteibaculaceae > JBLIDJ01. Next base: position 29,173 of record JBLIDJ010000007.1, on the reverse strand, counting down.
TTGGGCTAAATGCTATTTTGGTGTCTTTACTGTACAAAAAACACCCTTCACAAATTAAATTTGTATTGGTCGATCCTAAAAAGGTGGAGCTTACACTGTTCAATAAAATAGAACGACATTTTTTAGCGAAATTACCTGATAGCGAAGAGGCTATTATTACCGATACCCAAAAGGTAGTGACTACCCTTAATTCACTTTGTGTGGAAATGGACAATCGCTACGAGATGCTGAAACAAGCTGAAGTAAGAAACCTAAAAGAATACAACACCAAGTTTATTCAGCGAAAATTGAATCCTGAAAAAGGACATAAATATTTGCCATACATCATTTTGGTCGTAGATGAGTTTGCCGATTTAATCATGACTGCTGGTAAAGAAGTGGAGTTACCTATTGCTCGACTAGCACAATTGGCGAGAGCTATTGGAATACACCTAATCATTGCTACGCAGCGGCCATCTGTCAATATTATTACGGGTACCATTAAAGCCAACTTCCCAAGTAGAATAGCTTTTAGGGTAACCTCTAAAATTGATTCAAGAACGATACTTGATGCCGGTGGAGCCGATCAATTGATAGGCCGTGGTGACATGCTCTACTCAACAGGTAGCGACTTGTTGCGTCTGCAATGTGGATTTGTTGATACACACGAAGTAGACAAAATTACAGAATTTATTGGCAACCAGAGAGCCTATCCAACTGCATTTGAATTGCCTGAATACGAGGGTGACGACGAAGGCGGATCCGCTGCCATGGATGTTGCTTCTGAGCGAGATGTAATGTTTGAAGATGCGGCTCGTGTCATAGTACTGCACCAACAAGGATCTACCTCCCTTATTCAACGAAAATTGAAGTTAGGATATAACCGAGCTGGTCGAATTGTCGATCAATTAGAATCAGCTGGAATAGTTGGGCCGTTTAAAGGAAGTAAAGCCAGAGAAGTACTGATGCCAGACGAATACGCTTTGGAACAGTTTTTGAATGCCAGTAGTGAAAAATAACATTGTTTAATAAAATATAACCCATGAAAAAAATACTTTTAGGATTAATCATGCTTTCAGGATTGGCTGTTACGGCGCAAGACACGAGTGAGAAAGATCCGCAAGCAAAATTGATCTTAGATCAGTTGAGTGCTAAAACGAAAACGTTTTCATCTATTTCAGCGGAGTTTAGATCTACGCTTGTCAATAAGGCGGCAGATTTGAATGTAAAGCAAGAAGGTAAATTAAAAATGCAGGGTGAAAAGTATCGTCTTAACCTCGGTAATCACTTGATTATTTCTGATGGAACTACTACGTGGACATACTCAAAAGAAGACAATGAAGTGTTTATAGACAACAATGTTGATATTGATGATGAAGACATGATCAAACCATCTGAGTTGTTTACGATATGGGAATCGGGATTTAAGTTTCAGTACAAAGGAGAGCAAGCTGTGGGAAGTAAAAACTGCGACATCATTCATTTATACCCTACAGATGCTGCTAAAAAGAACTTTCACACGATAAAATTGTACATCGATAAAATAAAGTTAGAACTAGTAAATATTGAGGTTATTGGTAAATCGGGCAATAATTACACCTATGCCTTAAAAACATTCACCCCTAATAGCGCTGTTACTGCAGTTGACTTCAAATTCAACAAAGACAACTACCCAGCCGTAGAAGAAATAGACAATCGTTAATCATTGATTTCAACATGAAATTTTAGCCACTTATTTTTTGCAAATAAGTGGCTTTTTTTGCTTATAATATCTAAACCCGCATTATGCATTAGAAAATCTATTACGTATTGAAACTGCTTCAAAATATGGGTTACACGCCCTTTCGAAGCCTCACCATAGCCAAGGCTATGCTTTCGTTTCGAAAGACCATATTTTATTGCGTTTTCAATACTCACGACAAAGTTCTAATGCATAATGCGGGTTAAAGAATATAAAACCCTAGAAAAACAAACAATTAATAGAATCGTCAGATGCAAGAAATTGAAAACATTGAGCTTTCTTTTTTAACCATAGCGGATTATAAAGAGCTAAAAGAAGCAATGATTGAGTCATACTCAACCATGCCAGATGCTTACTGGAAAGAGCCACAGATAAAAGCATTGATCAAAAAGTTTGGCGACGGTCAAGTAGTGCTTAAGGTAAATGGCCAACTAGCAGGTTGCGCGCTTTCTATTATTGTCGACTACACACAATTCGAAAAACACCACACCTACAAAGAAGTGACAGGTGATTACACGTTCAGTACACACAGCAATGAAGGCAATGTGTTGTATGGCATAGACGTGTTTATAAAACCTGAATTTAGAGGGTTGCGATTAGGTCGTCGTTTGTACGATTACAGAAAAGAATTGTGTGAAAAACTAAACCTTAAAAGTGTTGCTTTTGGTGGAAGAATACCCAATTACCACAAACATGCTGAAGAGCTGTCTCCAAAGGCATACTTGGAAAAAGTAAAACACAAAGAAATACATGATCCTGTGCTGAATTTTCAGCTATCCAATGATTTTCACCCGGTAAAAGTGTTGAAAGGATATTTGGAGGGTGATGAAGCATCTAATGATTATGCGGTGCTGTTGGAATGGGATAATATTTATTACGAAGTTCCGTCGACTAAACCGACAACCATTAAAAAAATTGTGAGATTGGGCTTGGTACAATGGCAAATGAGACCTTACAAGAATTTGGATGAGTTGATGCAACAAGTGGAGTTTTTTGTGGATGCTGTTTCTGGGTACCGCTGTGATTTCGCCTTGTTTCCTGAGTTTTTTAATGCGCCCTTAATGGCTGAAAACAATCATTTGAGTGAACCAGAGGCTATTAGAGAATTAGCAAAACATACGGCTACTATTTTGCAAAAATTTAATGAACTGGCCATTGCCTACAACATCAACATTATCACAGGGTCTATGCCCGAAATTGTTGATGAAACATTGTACAATGTTGGGTATTTGTGTAAGCGAGATGGATCAACAGATCGTTACGAAAAAATTCATGTTACACCCGACGAAGCTAAGGTTTGGGGAATGCAAGGAGGAAATACTATTAAAACCTTTGATACCGATTGTGGGAAAATAGGTGTGCTTATTTGTTACGATTCTGAATTCCCTGAGTTGAGTAGAATACTAGCTGATGAAGGCATGGACATCCTTTTTGTTCCCTTTCTTACAGATACACAAAACGGATATTCTCGTGTAAGGCATTGTTCACAAGCAAGAGCCATAGAAAATGAGTGTTATGTAGCCATTGCAGGCAGTGTGGGCAATTTGCCTAAAGTTCATAACATGGACATACAGTTTGCTCAGTCAATGGTGTTTACGCCGTGCGACTTTTCTTTCCCAACCAATGGCGTAAAGGCAGAAGCTACTCCTAACTCTGAAATGATTTTAATTGCTGATGTGGACCTCGATTTATTAAGAGAACTTAATGCAAAAGGAAGCGTACGAAATCTAAGAGATAGAAGAACCGATTTGTATGAAGTGAATAGGATGTAAGCGTACTTATTAAATCGAATGTTTAATTCTGAAAGGAATTGATGTCTACCATAATAAATAATCTGATCGTGAGCGACCCCATGGGGTTGCTTCATGTGTTGCATTTTAATCAGTGTCTTTAGCTGTTTTTTTATTTTGAGCATTTTTTTTAAACGCGCTTTATTTAATTCCTCTAATTCTTTTAGTTTTTCTTCACTTTCTTTTTGTTTTAATAATCCTTTTGCCCTATTCTCATTATCTAGCTGAGTATTTCGTGGGATAGAAGAAGGAAGTACTCTCATATTTGGAGAGGTATAAAATTCAATTTCTGCGTTGGAAAATGTTGTTGATGGACCTCCAAAAATGTTTTCAATGTAATTGTATAATTCAATTAGGGATTCAAATCCTCCAATCTCTGCATAAAAACTGAATTTATAAAATGACCCCCGATTGTACCATTGCGGATGATTTACAATGTCCCCAAGTTGCTTAAAGAAAAAATCATATCTTTCTTTATTTGGATAAGCATTCCACCGTCTTACGAACCATGAATTGGAGGATGAAAAATGTCCTTTTGTCAAGAAGAAAAAACCTGTAAGATCTTTTATAGGATTTAACATAATACCGTCACCATGAGAAACCTCCATTTCAGCTTGGTTTATTCCAGTTTTTTCAAGAATAAGCTTAGATTTAGGTGTCATATTAACAACAATAATCTCTTCCGAAAAATCTCCTTTATAAATACGATGAATTTTTAACTGAATTCGATTGATGAATTCGCCATCTATATTCTCAAGGTTGGTGCTTAAAACCGTAGCTTCAATTATTCCTGAATAATGACTGAAATGAACTTTACTTTCCGCTATTATTTTGGTGTCAAGCGGGTTGATGGTTTTTATTTGAGCGAAGCTGAGAAAGTTCACTGAGATAAAAAAAAGGCTAAGAATTATTTTTTTCATTTTGAAATATGTCATTATGAGTAATATACGTCAATAACGTTTAAATATTGAGCATTAATGAAACAAAACAGATTAAAACTTACCATGAAAAATGAAACATAGCTAATTGAGGTAGAAATAAAAACCTATTTTCCAGCCATATGTATGATTTATTGCATGACAAATACTAATTTCGTTGTATGTCAGCATTAAAGATATTATTCTCTCATTCATACTTTTATCCACTCGATCAAAAACAGTGGGATAATAAAACACCATATCCGCCACTGGGAACCATATGGGCAGCATCTTATATGAAAGAAAAAGGCTGTGATGTAAGTTTGTACGATACCAATTTGCGTGACAATGTTGATGACTTGAATGAAATATTACAACACAACAAGCCTGATATTTTTGTGGTCTACGACGATGGTTTTAATTACCTCACCAAAATGTGCTTGACCACCATGCGCGAAATGGCTTTTAGCATGATAAAACAAGCTAAAAAGCAAGGCATATTCGTGGTGGTATCTAGCTCTGATGCGGCCGATCATTACGAAAAATACATAGAGGCTGGAGCAAATGCAGTGGTGATAGGCGAAGGAGAAATCACACTGAATGAAGTGATTGAAAACAGAACAAACATTACCGACGACATAAAAGGAATTGCCTACCCAGAAAATGGGGAGATAGTAGTCACCAAAGCGAGACCTGTACTTAAGGAATTAGACTTGTTGCCATCACCCGCCTGGGATTTGGTAGACATGCCTCAATACAAGGCTGTTTGGAAACAAGGAAAACATAATTTCACTCTTAACATTGCCACAACACGAGGCTGCCCGTTTAAATGTAACTGGTGTGCCAAACCTATTTATGGCAATAGATACAATACCCGGTCTCCAGAAAAAGTAGTGGAAGAAATAGCGTTTTTAAACCAGCAATTTGGCGCAAGCAAGTTTTGGATGTGCGACGATATTTTTGGACTGAAACCCGGATGGGTTAGGAAATTCAAAGAGTTGTTGCAAGCAAAACAATTGAAGATATCCTACAAAATACAAAGTAGGGCAGACTTGTTGTTGCAAGACGAGCAAATTCAAGACTTAGCCGAAAGCGGACTGTCTGAAGTATGGATAGGAGCCGAAAGTGGTTCGCAAAAAATACTAGATGCCATGGACAAAGGCATCACTGTGGAACAGATTGAAACAGCTACGCAGCAATTAAAAAAGTATGGAGTCAAAGTGTGCTTTTTCTTGCAGTTTGGTTACATAGGAGAGTCTAAAGAGGATATTGCTAAAACCTTACACATGATTCGGAAAAACAAACCTTTCGATATTGGTGTTTCTGTTTCGTATCCCTTGCCAGGAACCCCGTTTTATGACAAAGTGAAAAGTCAGTTGAGTAGCAAAGCCAATTGGGTAGATTCTGATGAATTGGCCATGATGTTTCAAGGCACGTTTAATACCTCGTATTACAAAACTTTGCACCGCTACGTGCATCGCATGTTTCGATTTAACCAAGGGCTTGAAGCAAAAACCATACGGAGTATTATCCTACTTCCTTATCAATTGATACTCATGACTCTGTTTAAGATACGACTGTCGCTAATGGGCAATACCCATGAATAAACAAGCACTGTTTGACAATTCATCTTTGGTGTACGATGAGGTATTTACCAATTCCTTGGTAGGTAAAGCACAAAGGAAGCAAGTGTGGCACTGGTTAAAGAAAGTAAGCAGGCCAAAGGTAAAAGTATTGGAGTTGAATGCTGGTACAGGAGAAGACGCGGTGTTTATGCTGGAGCAAGGCTGTGAGGTTGTTGTTACCGATGTTTCTGAAGGTATGCTGCAAGTTGCCAAACATAAAATAGGAGATAACAGCAAAGCTCAATTTTTAACTGTCGATTTTTCGCAACCCGAAACACTTCCTGCCGAAGCGTTTGATGTCGTTTTTTCCAATTTTGGTGGTTTAAATTGCTTGAGTGCAACGCAATTAACAAACCTATCAGCGCCATTGGCAAATAGATTAGTGGCAGGTGGTAGGCTCATAGTGGTGCTGATGACCAACAATTGTTTGTGGGAAAAAGCCTATTTTTTGTTGAAAGGAAAGTGGCAGAAACTCAACCAACGTCTTACAAAAGAACCTTTGTTGATTACAGTGGATGGTACAGTGGTTCCTACTTATTTTTATAGTACGAATCAAATAAAACAGTTTTTTGAGTCGCACTTTCATTGTGTTAAGGTTAAACCTATTGGGCTTTTAACGCCCCCGTCTTACCTCAATAAACTTATGGTGAAGTTGGGTGTACTAGGAAAACTAATGTTATTGTTGGATGTTTATCTTACTCGTTTGAGTTGGTTTGCCAACAGCGCAGACCATGTGTATTTAGAGTTCGAGAAAAAATAATCTAATAATTAATAAAGACCTGAATTATTGATTCGTATGTTTATGAAATATGAATGATTCAGCTGAAAAGAGAATGGTTAAAACAAATAATTTTGCTTAAATAGGAATCTGTGAACGTATTTTTAACACATAGTTATTTTATCTTGGAAGATGAAAAAGAGCAGCAGATTGTGAGGCCTTATCCGCCTTTGGGATTGCTGTATGTTTCTGCTTTTTTGAAAAAAAACGAAGTAAATACCGTTGTGTTTGACACAACCTTTGAAGATTACAAAACACAGCAGGAGCAGTTGTTGAAAGAATTGCCAGATGTGGTTGCGATCTATACCAACCTGATGACTAAAATTAATGTACTCGCATTAATTAAATGGATTAGAAACACAGAGCAATTACAACACACACGCATTGCACTTGGTGGGCCAGATCTTACATACAATGTTGATAATTACTTAAACAATGGGGCTCATTTTTTGGTATTGGGAGAAGGCGAAGAAACCATGTTGGAATTGGTTCACGCTATTGATAAAAAGGAAACCAGTTTTGAAAATATCCCAGGAATAGCATACCAAGTAGATGGTGAAAGTGTGATCACAAAAGCTAGGATAAAACTAAAAGACTTAGGCCAAATTGCATGGCCCGATAGAGCATCCATTCCCTTAGAAAAATATTTGGCCGTTTGGCGCGATCAACACGGCAAACGTACAACCAATATTAGCACACAGCGAGGTTGTCCATACACCTGCAAATGGTGCAGTACCGCCGTATACGGGCAAAGCTATAGACGCAGACCCGCCTTGGATGTTGTGGATGAAATTTGGTATTTAAAAAACACCCACCAAGTAGAAGCTTTGTGGTTTGTTGACGATGTGTTTACAGTTAGCCATAAGTGGCTAGACGAATTGTATGAAGCCTTTATGGATCAAGGATTGGTGATGCCGTTTGAAATAATTACCCGCGCCGAAAGACTCAATGATAGAGTGCTACAACAACTAAAAGAAATGGGTTGTTTTAGGATATGGATAGGAGCGGAGAGCGGTTCTCAAAAAATTATTGACGCCATGGATAGGAGGGTAGACATAGTCCATGTGCAAGAAATGATTATTAAAACAAAAAGCATGGGCATTGAAGCCGGTACCTTTGTCATGGTCGGTTACCCAGGAGAGACCATACAAGATATTTACGCTACATATAGGCACCTGAAAATATCGACACCCAACGAAGCAACGGTCACCAAAGCATACCCGATAAAAGGCACAGGGCTTTACAGCCAAATAGAAAACGATATTATGGTGCAGCCCAATTGGGCGACCAGTACCGATAGAGAAATTGATTTCAAGCGAAATTACATACCCAGAGTGTACGATTATGCCATCCGATTTATCATGAATGGATACTATGCCGAACAGCACAAACAAAACCTTGTGCGCTATGCGAAGTTTAAACTAAAATCTGTTTTTGCATGTTTTTTAATGCATTTACACAAAGGCATACGCAATGAGCATACTCGATAAGGACAAAGTCTTTGGTGTTAAAGATGGTGTGGTGTTGATACAAGAACCTCAAACTGTGCTAAGCCAGGCGTATCTCACACTTAGAACCAAAGAGCAGCGTATTCTCAGTAACGAACAAGTAACACAATTACCTCAATTTAAAGGTAATAAACAGCAGCAAAAAGAATGGAAGTGCAGGCAAGATACCTTGGTTAGGTTTCAAAGCTATTTGGAAAAACACCCCAACAAAGTAATCTTAGAAATTGGCTGTGGTAATGGCTGGTTTAGCAATGCCATGCGGCCTTTTGCCAAAGAAGTAATAGGGCAGGACATCAACTTGGAAGAGCTGGAACAAGCGGCGCAGGTGTTTCCGCAAGAAGCCTTAACCTTTGTGTATGCTCACGACCTAGTCACCTGGCTGCCTACTTTGTCAGTTGATATGATCGTTTTTAATGCTAGTTTTCAATACTTTGAGCACGTTGCTGATATCATACATTTGTGTCAGAAAGCTCTTAACCCAGCAGGAGAAATACATATTCTGGATACACCCATTTATGTCAACACCCAAGAAGCACTAAACGCCAAAAACAGATCTAACGCCTACTACGACACTATGCAAGCCAGCGACATGAAACACAATTACTTTCACCATGTAGCTACAGATTTCACTGATTTTGATTGGATGTACAAGCCTATCACCAATAAGCTGCTAAAAAAATTACAAAAACAGCAATCACCTTTTCCATGGTTGAGGTGTGCACCTTAAGTATAGTCTCCTTGCGCTTCGGTTTCTTCACTTTGGCTGCGCTCAGTAGAAGCCAAATAGAAAATGGTTCGTTTAGAAAGTTGGAGATAAAAATGTTATATTCATTGCTACGCAGCACACCGAACGTATTTCGGAGCGAGCCTCAGCCTTAATTTAAAAAAATGAAAAACGTACTACTTACTTTTATTGCTATTGTCATGTATAGCTCAATGCTATTTGGACAATCTCTAAAATACCCAAAAGGTGTTTATATGTCATTTAATGAGGTTATTGAAAGAAAGCCGAGTCAGGATACAGATTTAATCGTGATTAAAAGAACAAAAGGAAGTATAAAAATGAGTGGCGGTAACGATTACAAACTGATTAAAGAAGATAAGTCAATTAAAAAGAAAATCATAAAAAAGAAATATATCGGTTATTCTAACGGTGATACTTTATTCATAAACTGTTTCCATTATAAAATTCAGCCTTGGTACACTCCGATATTAAGCGATGGTAAATTCTTGGTTATAAAAGGAGGTTTGTCAATGGACCCTAAAATTCAAAAGGAACAAATAACCAATAATGCCCAAATGGGATATATGTTTGGTGCCGTAGGCGGGGCAATACAAGGAGCTCAAATGGCTTTGCTTCGATTCATTTATGTAATCGATAAGAAAACTAATAAAATAATAACTGTTACCCCAGAATTTATTCAAGAACATCTAAAAGATATGCCTGAGCTATTAAATGATTTTACAACAGAGATAGAGCCTTCAAACCAAGAAAAATTACTGAAATACTTAAAAATAATAAACACCAATGCCAACAATTAAGCAGTAATGAAGTTAGCAAAACCTTCCACAGAATTCTGTTTAGTTATTAGAACCTAGTTTTGAAGGCTAAATAGTAAAAAGGTAGTTTAAAAATTGGAGATTAAAAGGTGACATTCGTTGCTGCGCAACTCACCGAACGGAGTTCGGCGCGACTCAGCAGTAACTATAAGAAACTAAGATAACTGCTTGAGATAAACAGTATGCTTATCAATGACCAAAGTATCAGTCTTATAGTCATTCTTTTTAATGATAGATGTGCCTTATCGTCTTTCAATTACAATATCCTCAAATACAATCATGTTTTTTGGATAGGTCCAGGAAGCTAGTTCTATTGCTTTATTTCCTGAGCTTGTATTTTTAGGGACAAACACCTTACTTTCTTTGCTATTATGATAACGGATCATATTGTAACTGAGTACACTCATATTTTCCCATCCATCAAATGAAAGACTGTCATTTTTTGTTCCAGGAATTAATCCTGCGAACTTTCTAAATTGTTTGGCTGGAATAATAGTATCTTTTATAAAATCAAAATCGTTAACAATTATGTCTATTCGTATTTCCTCAATTGAAGATTGAGCTCTTATTTCAGCGATTATTAGAATTAGGATTAGGGCAAAACAATGTTTCATCATGGATAGTAAGTAAATGGTACTCTATTATAAACTTTAAAATTAACTGTTTTTTCTCCGTTCGTCTTAGCCTCAGGCTGTATCGCTTGTAACAAGCTCTTTGGGCTGAAAAAGTTGTTAGCAATTGCTTTATGCTGAATTCTTCTTGTCCATTTATGTGCGGCAAATAAGATTTTGATAAACAACTAAAAATTGTTGTAATAATATTAGGGCATAATCGGGAAAAATCCGATTATGTGGTAGAATTTCAGCAAATAATTGTTATATTTGTGTTAGTTAATCGGAATTAATCCGATTAAGGTATGTAATAATAACAAGATGGATTTTAGAAAGCTGATTAAAAAATACGCTGAAGCTCCTATACCTAGACATTTACTTTCAGAGCCACTTAGTGAATATAAGCGGCCAAATGATAAAATTAGTGAGTTACTAAAAAGCAAAGAGCTTATAGCTATTAGAAGAGGGTTGTATGTCACGGGGCCTAACATGGACTTGCCAGCACCATCTCCATTTCTTATAGCCAATCATTTAAGAGGGCCTAGTTATGTGTCGTTAGAGTCGGCAATGTCTTATTGGGGTATGATACCAGAAAGAACGTATGAAATAAGCTCAGTAAGCATTAAAACATCAAAGGTGTATAAAACTCCTGTCGGACGATTTAGCTACCAACAATTAAAGACTCCTTATTATTCTTACGGTATAAAAAACATAACACATTCGCCTAAGCAAACCATGTTAGTTGCTTCGCCCGAAAAAGCGTTGTGCGACAAAGTTGTGCTAACGCCCAAAATTAATCTTAGAAGCATCAAACAAACGCGCGAATTTTTAATGGAAGATCTTCGCATAGATAGTGACATGCTAAGCACATTAGATACGGCACTTATGGAATTATGGATTGAACATGCGCCTAAAAAAAGTAGCCTAAAAATGCTTATTAAAACACTGATAGCGCTATGATAAAAGAGTGGATAGCGGAGTATAATCCTCAAAACGAAGAAGAGATAATATCGGCATTACGAGAAATAATGCAAGAAATTATCTTGGCAGGTTTGTCAAGAACTGATTTTTTTGAGAAGGCGGCTTTTTATGGAGGAACCGCTCTCCGCATTTTTTATGGCTTGGATAGGTATTCAGAAGATTTGGACTTTTCGTTAAGAAAGTCTGACCCTGATTTTTCAATCGAGCCATATTTCAAAACCATTCTCGATGAATTTAAGTCATTGGGACTGACTGTTAGTATTAATAAAAAAGCAAAAAAAACAGCTATTGATTCTGCTTTTCTGAAAGCTGAAACCATATGGCAAGAAATTGTACTCGAAGACATTATCAAAGAAACAGGGGTGCGCTCTAACAAGACGTTGAAGATAAAAATAGAAATTGATAGGCAGCCACCCTTACATTTCAATACAGAAGAAAAGCTACTGCTGCGCCCATTTTCTTTTTACGTAAAATGTTTTACCAAACCCAGTTTGTTTGCTGGTAAAATGCATGCCCTCCTATACAGGAAGTGGAAAAATAGAGTTAAAGGAAGGGATTGGTATGACTTGGAGTGGTTCATCAAAAAAGGAATTCCTTTGGATGTAAATCATTTCTTGACTAGAGCCAAAGACACAAATGACTGGCAAGACGATAGTATTTCTGATGAACAGATTATCGCTTTATTAGAAGCCAAAATCAAATCCGTTTCTTTTAGTGGTATAAAAGAAGATGTTGTAAGGTTTATCCAAAATGATGATGTTTTAGCTATTTGGAGCCCTGCATATTTCAAAGATTTGGTAGGAAAAATTAAGTTTGATCATACATAATCACTTTTAGTGCGCAAATCTTTCGTGTCTCAAGCAATAAAAAGAAGCCGAGTCTTAATAGCTAAATGAGAAAAGGTTAGTTTAGTATTGTTGACTGAAATTATGTAGCTAAATTATTTCACCATCACAGAAATAACCTGGCTATCAATTGTTGCGTTTTGCTACCAAGATCGATCATACTCAAATTTTAAGGAATCCAATCCTCCTGCCGCTCCTACAAACTGCCAAATTTACTTTCCTCCACTGCCAATAAGTGCTGTTGTGTCGGAAATAAAATAATGGGTTAAAGAATCAACAACTTCGACTACTCCCGAATTAACCCACTTCCAAAAATATCCAGTGGTTGGATTTGAAATTAATTCAATTTGAAGTGTGTTGTTTAATAAAACATTGAAGATGCCGCTAATTGCTGATTTTTACATGATAAAATAGTTAATCCCAAGGCTAATTGCCACAATAATTTTTTCATAAGATCCTTCCTGATTTAATATATCTTCAAAAGATACTGAAAAGACTTGTCTCAAAAACAAAAAAAAGGAGGTTTCGCTTGGTGCAAACTTCCTTTTATTAATCAACTATTCGTTGTTTACTTTTTGAAATAATCACTCACAATTAGCTCTTTACTGCCTGGAGTATGGGTGTAAAATCCTTCTCCGTTTTTAGCCCCTAATTTACCTGCGGCAACCATATTTACTAATAGTGGGCATGGGGCATATTTAGGGTTTCCAAAACCATCATGAATTACATTTAGGATAGATAAACAAACATCCAACCCAATAAAATCGGCTAATTGCAATGGACCCATTGGATGAGCCATGCCTAATTTCATTACTGTATCAATTTCTTCAACACCAGCGACACCTTCAAACAAAGTTTGAATAGCTTCATTGATCATAGGCATTAAGATACGATTGGCAACAAACCCTGGGTAGTCATTTACTTCAACAGGAACTTTGTTGAGTTTCTTAGACAACTCCATCACCGTGTTTGTTACCTCACTGGTGGTTGCATATCCTCTTATTACCTCTACCAGTTTCATGACAGGAACAGGGTTCATAAAGTGCATACCTATTACTTTTTCTGGTCTGTTGGTTACTGAGCCAATTTTAGTAATAGAAATTGAAGAGGTGTTAGATCCAAGAATACAGTGCGCTGGAGCAAGTTCATCAAGTTGTTTAAAAATCTTTAATTTTAAAGCTACGTTTTCAGTAGCAGCCTCTACAATCAAGTCGGCATGACCAACACCAGACTTCATGTCTGTGTATGTTGTTATGTTAGCTAAGGTGTTTATTTTATCATTTTCAGATATTTTTTCCTTAGCTACCATCCTGTCAAGATTCTTGGTGATCGTTTTTAACGCTTTATCTAGCGATTCTTGCGATAGATCGACCAATGAAACTTGGTAACCAAATTGTGCGAATGTATGTGCGATACCGTTTCCCATGGTACCAGCACCAATAACAGAAATATTTTTCATGATAGTATATTTAATTTAGACAAAAATAAAGATTAGAACAAGAGTGGCAAGAACTATTTACCACTTCCTTTTAGAACTGTTAAAACCGTGTAAAATAATATTTTTAAATCCATGGCAAACGACATGTTTTCAATATACAATACATCGTATTTTAAGCGTTGTACCATTTGTTTTACATTTTCGGCATAGCCATACTTTACTTGGCCCCAAGAAGTAATACCAGGTTTTACCTTGTGCAAATGAGCATAATGAGGAGCTTCTTTTACAATTTGGTCAATAAAAAATTGCCTCTCTGGTCGTGGACCCACCATACTCATGTCACCTTTGAGTACATTAAAAAACTGGGGGAACTCATCCAATCGAGTTTTGCGCAAAAATTTACCAATAGGTGTAATTCTATTGTCTGTGTCACTACTCAATTGAGGGCCATTCTTTTCGGCATCGACACTCATAGACCTGAATTTGTAAATAAGGAATGGAGCTTTGTAGAGTCCAATGCGTTCCTGTTTGAAAAGCATAGGGCCTTTGCTAGTGTACTTAACTAATACACCAACAATAATAAAAACAGGGGATAAGAAGATGATTGCAAAAATAGAAATAAAAACATCAAAAATTCTTTTCAATGAAAATTGCCAAGGCTGCATGATAGATGTGTTAACTTCTATCAGTGGAACCCCAAAAATACTATTCATCTTTACCGATCCAGACATGATGTCGTACATATCAGGAATGATTTTTACCCTAACATCTGTTTCATCAAGCAATGTGATAACTTGCTCCAATTGCTTGTGCTCAGAAGATTCTAGTGCGATGATTACTTCTTCAATTTGATGTTCTTTGATGATTTGTTGAATGTCTTTTACGTTACCTAAACAAGATAGATTTAGTTTAAGTAAAGGATCGTTTTTTCCGCCATTCATGGATACAAATCCTAAGAATCGGTATCCTGGAGAATTTTTTATAAGGTTTATTTCATTAAAAATATCCACCCCGTTGTTACTGCCACCGATAATGATAGTGTTGAAGCCAATGATTTTTCGGTGAACTCTTTTCACCGTCTTTGAAGTAAGGTAAATTCGAACGATGAAATTTAAACCAAAGTGAGCAGTAAAATAGAAAAATAGTAGGAGATAGTACGATTTATAATTAGCAATTTGATCGTCCAATAACAATACAAAAAAGACGATGAGACTACCAATTATAGATAACAATAAGGTGTTCCCGAGCTCTTTTATACGATGCCTTCTATATATGTCATTGTATTGACCAGATAGTGCATATAGTATTATCCAGAAAATGGGGATAAGCAACAAGCCAAGCCAAAAATTGGTATCAAAATCTAAATCGATACGATATCCAAATTTAGAAGGTTCAAGAACTTCTTTGCGATAAACAAATAATAACGCCCATGCCAATGAAGAGCTGATAATGTCAGCAAAAACATATTTGGTTATTTGTTTCACGTAATTCATTTGCCAAATATTATTTTAACATTATCGACATATAATTTAGCGGGTTCATTGCCATTATTGATCATCTCAAAAAACAGTTGTTGTGGATAACCATTTGGTTGTGTGCCTACAGCGTATGAAAGATCTACATATATTTTACGCCATTCATACTCACCTAGTGTTTCGTTGTAAGTAGGTTTTAGTATCAAGGCTAACGGATAAATGTTATCGGTACTTCCAAAATCAGTTCTAATACCAATACCAAAATCATTGTTACACTTATAATTTATTTCAGCAATAATGACTCTGTTTTTCGGGAAATTAAACCTTGTACTACTCATGCCACGGTATCGTTCTTTGTAGTTGGTAATCACAACTTTACCTGAACCAGCTCCTTCAAAAACCTCGGTTGAGTCTTGTGTGACAAACATGTTGGTGTCAGAATTTATATAACTTTCCATTTTGATGCCTGAATCTTCAAGATCAAAATTCTCGTTCCATATTAACAAATTAGATCGGTAAGTAACGGTAGGAGATAAAGCTATAGAACTGCCTGGGACTCCATTTACGTATAGGTTATATGGCTCAAAAAAATCGTATTGTTTTGAGTCTCCAATAATGCCATTACTTTTTATACCTCCTTGAACACTTATTTTTACATTCCCACTTTTAAGCACAGGCACAGTAGCAGGTAATTCAAATGCTCCTAGTAAATTATCATCAACAAACACCCATGCATCTACAATTTGATGTGAATTAGATCCTCGAGCATACGATTCATCATAACAAGAATCGTGAACACAAAAATCTATACTAGGCACAGTTATAAAAAAGGGAATGTCTTCGCTTGGATTAATAACATCGCATGATGCCATAAAAAGGAATCCAAAAAAGTAAAATAGTAAATGTTGTTTCATACAAGAGTGGTTACAGCGAGTATTTGCTGTTTAACGACTAAATTTGGAAAGTAGTATTAGCTATGTAATAAAGAAGCGTTTATTTTTAACTTCTCAACAATTTGATAGGCTATATCTAAAGCATAACGGCCATCTTCAATGGTGACATCTGTTGGGCTGTTTGTTTTTATGGCATGCGCAAAACGGCTTAATTCATCCTTAATAGCGTTATTGGCGGTTATTTCTGGTTTGTTAAACAAGATTTGTTTTTTTGGTTGATTTTCACCTGTCTCAATGATTAAATCAAACGGGCCTGGGTTTTCTGGAGCATTTTGCATTTGCACAACTTCTGCTGTTTTTTCTAGAAAATCGACACTTATGTAAGCATCCTTCTGGAAAAATCGAGATTTACGCATGTTTTTCAGGGAAATTCTACTGGCTGTTAAATTTGCCACGCAACCATTGTCAAATTCAATACGGGCATTAGCAATATCAGGTGTTTCGCTTAACACAGCAACACCACTAGCACTAATTCTCCGCACATTAGATTTAACCACATTTAACACGATATCAATGTCATGTATCATTAAATCCAATACCACTGAAACATCTGTGCCACGAGGATTGAACTCGGCCAAGCGGTGCGTTTCAATAAATCGAGGTTCATTGAAGTAAGGTTTTGCAGCTATAAATGCAGGGTTGTATCTTTCTACATGACCTACCTGTGCTTTTACGTTAGCTTCGTTGATTAACATAACCAACTGATTGGCTTCAGCAACTGTATTGGTAACAGGTTTTTCAATGAAAAGGTGCTTAGATTTACGTACCGTTTTTTCAGCACAATTAAAATGCGATAGGGTAGGAGTTACAATATCTACAGCATCTACTTGGTCTATGAGCTCATCTAAGTCAGTAAAACGTTTGACTCCGTGTTGTTCTTCTACCTGTTTGGCATTGTCATCATTAGGGTCAAAAAAACCAACTAATTCAAAATCAGCAATTTCTTTAATTAATCGAATATGTATTTTGCCAAGATGTCCTGCACCTAGAACGCCAATCTTTATCATAATTCTTTTGATGTTTGTGCAAAAATAGACGTTTTGTTATTGCCACTATTAACAATACGGACTAGTTATTAACATTACACTGTAAGGAATTCTGTTTTTATATTTTTGAGCCAACTCATGCAAGATACATATAGACACAAAGGACTCCGTCGAAATTTAGTAAGCGAACTCCACAAAAAAGGAATAAAAGATAAACAGGTATTAGAAGCCATGGAGCGAGTGCCTAGGCATTTGTTTCTAGACAATGTTTTTGTAGAAATTGCATACGAAAACAGAGCTTTTCCTATTGGTGCAAGCCAAACAATATCTCATCCTTACACGGTAGCTTTTCAAACCGAACTTCTTCAAATTAAAAAAGGAGATAAAATATTGGAGATAGGTACTGGATCTGGCTATCAAAGTGCGGTATTATGTGAAATGAAAGCAAAAGTGTACTCCATTGAACGTCAGAAAAGTTTGTTTGTAAAAGCCAAACGTTTGCTGCCTAAAATGGGGTATAAGCTTTGGCAAGTGCACGGCGATGGTTATGATGGGCTACCTTCGTTTGCACCTTTCAACAAGATTTTGGTTACATGTGGTGCGCCATTTATACCACAAGAATTGTTGAAACAACTGATAATTGGCGGATTAATGGTTATTCCTGTTGGCGAAGGAGAAGAACAGGAAATGATAATGATAAAAAAAATATCTGATACCGAGTATGATAGAACGGAGTTAGGTGTTTTTAAATTTGTTCCAATGCTATCTGATAAGGAAAGAAAATTGAAATAAAGGTTGGTGATTTGAAAATTATTATAAATTTGCTAACGAAAGCATTTGACAAATGGTGTATTTGATCGGATAAGAAACATCAGAAATACCATAAGCGCTTTCATTAACTATGTAAACCATAAATAAATAAATAAACAAACAATTATGAAAAAGAATGTATTTTTTGTTGCTGCATTGTTTACCGCTACTTTCGGTATGGCACAGGATTTAACTTCAAAGAAGGGTGAAACTATCCTTCCTGAAGCAGGAGATTACGCAATTGGATTTAATGCTAGTCCATTTTTGAATTACTTCGGTAATATGTTTAACACTGGAGCTAACGTACCTTTTACAGCTGGTTACAGTGGTGCTCAAGCCATTACTGGTAAAATGTTTACTGACGCAAACAACGCCTATCGTTTTGGTGTACGTTTAGGTTTAGGTTCTACTTCAACAACAACGTTGAACGATAAATTTACAGCTGGTGCTGCCGTTGAAGGTGAAACTATTGAAGATATTGCAAAAGTATCTGACTTCAACTTGTTGTTATCTGCAGGTAAAGAATTTCGTCGTGGTAACACACGTTTGCAAGGTTTTTACGGTGCTGAGGCAATAATTACTATGGGAACCAATAGTACTGAGAATACTTTTGGTAATTCTGCTGCTGATCAACATGGTACAGATGAGGTGTCTAGAATTTCTAGTTCTAAACAAGGAACTACTTTCGGTATTGGTGCTCGTGGATTTGTTGGTGTTGAGTACTTTGTTGCTGCCAAAATTTCTATTGCTGCTGAATACGGATGGGGTTTATTGTACAACAACACTGGTGCTGGCGAAACAGTTACTGAAACGTATGACGGTGCTGCATCTAAAGATGTAACGACTGAATCAGGAAGTAACTCTACTTTCAATTTAGATACTGATGTAAAGAGTGGTGCTATCTCAGTGATGTTTCACTTCTAAGCATTAGCTTAACAATACTAAAAAAGGAGGTCTAACGACTTCCTTTTTTTATGCCTAATAATTTGAAAAAGTTGAGGATGTTGTCTTATTAATGACTGTTTAATAAGGAAGTACTATTAGTGTAGTATGTTTATATCTCCAGCACCTTCTCGTAGAATAGTAGGTTCTTCTTCTGTACAATCTATGATAGTTGAAGCTAGGTTGTGGCCGTAGCCACCATCAATAACGATATCAACTAAATCACCATATTTTTCATGAATTAATTCAGGATCTGTGGTGTATTCTATTACTTCATCGTCATCGTGTACAGAGGTAGCAATTAATCCGCGTGTTAGTTCCTTCGCTAAAAGGCGAGGTATGCTCAAGTCTGGAACACGAATACCAACCGTTTTTTTATTTGTTTTAAACAGTTTTGGCACTTCACTCGAAGCATTAAGTATAAAAGTGTATGGTCCAGGCAACGCTCTCTTCATCAGTTTGTAAACAGGTGTATTTACATTTTTAGAGTAAAAAGCCAACATACTCAAATCATTGCAAATAATAGAAAACTGTGCTTTTTCAGGTTTAATGCCTTTCAGTTTTGCTACTCGCTCAAACGCTTTGTGGTGATTTAAATCGCAACCGATGCTGTAAATAGTATCGGTAGGATAGATGATGACACCTCCTCGTTGCAAACAATTCACTATTTGCTCAATTTTTCTTGGGTCAGGATTTTCGGGATATAGTTTTATCAGCATAGGATTTCCTTTGAATAGCGTATAAGAAAAAGTGACGTAATTTCCACTCCTCTTAAAGTACAGTTATTTTTGAAATAAAATCTAGTTGGAAGTGTTTAATCTTCGTTGTACCTGATTAGCAATTTTGAGACAAAACACATCGGGTAGCATCGTACGCCATGCTAGTTCTTCGAGCTGACCTCCCCACACAAAATAGTAGTCTATGTTAGCTGCTTTAAAGTCTTCCAGCACATGATCTCTAAAATTGATTAACGCTATCCAGCCGTTTTCATCATCTACTTCGTCAAACCATTCTTCGTAATAACAATCGTCAGATGAATGAAAATTAAGCACGTTTTCGCCTATCAAAATAAATTTGTTGATTCCTTCGTATTGCAACAATTCTACAATGTCTCTTTTTAGAGTCATGATGTCGTTGTTAATACAATCATTCCACTCACCCATCATTTCTATAACAGCGACACCTGTTACATAATCCGTATAAATGATTTTGATAAAGAGCGTAGGCGAACCCATGTCATCCCATTGTGGGTGAATTGCATGGTCATAGATGGCATGTGTAAATTCAAATTCTGAATAAACACGTTCGTAAAACGGTGAGCGAGGATCTTCTTCTGCCGTATATAAATGTCTCCAGTTAAAATAGGGTTCTAAAGTATGCATGATAATAAACTAACGAAAGCTGGTTTTTAAAGTTATTAATTATTGAAACTTTGTAAAGGTAGTAAACCGTGATTATGCTTTGTGCAAGAAATTTAAAGGTTTGAAAATAAAAAAGGTTCATAAAGTCATTTTGTTAAAGCCGCATTTTGCATTAGAACTTCGTTATGAAGATTGAATAAGCAATAAAATAGAGTGTCTTACTATATTTTCGCACAGCAGTTTAACCTAACCATAGCCGAATGGCTATGGTTAAATTAGAAAACACAGCGGAGTATTATATTTATTGGAACTCATGGATAAGCTTTGCTTATTTAGTGTGTAAAGGCCTGTTATCAAATGAACTCCCAGTAAAACGGGGTAAACTATGATTTAGCTTCGCATAGTTTACAGCCTATTAAAGATGTAATAGATGAGCGGATGTATAATGCGAGTTAAAGGTTTGCTATTAAAGAGAGTAAATTAACAGAATAAGCCTAAGAGCTATGCCTAAGACTTATCTCTGTTCAAAACTCAGATTTATAAAGTACTAAAATAGGGGTGTTGTTCAGAATTTTCTACCTAAATTCGCACACAATCTGTACACCCAATTATGGTGTGTCAACCATTTGAAACTTATTATCCGTTATGCCGAGAGACAACAGCATTAAATCAGTTTTAATTATTGGAAGTGGACCTATTGTAATTGGTCAAGCCTGCGAGTTTGATTATTCTGGTTCTCAAGCCGCTCGTTCGTTACGAGAAGAAGGAATTGAAGTAACACTTATCAATTCCAACCCAGCAACAATTATGACTGATAAGGTCGTTGCTGACAATGTGTACTTAGAGCCATTGGAGTCTAAGTCTATTGAGAAAATCCTTAAAAATCATAAAATTGATGCTGTTTTACCCACTATGGGTGGACAAACGGCTTTGAATTTGTGCATTGAATGTGATGAATTGGGTATTTGGGAAGAATACAACGTGAAGATTATTGGCGTTGATATTGCTGCCATAGAAATAACTGAAAACAGAGAGTCATTCCGTCAATTGATGGAACGAATTGATGTGCCTATGGCACCTCAAAAAACTGCCAAATCATTTTTGGAAGGAAAAGAAATAGCACAGAAATTTGGATTTCCTATGTGTATTCGAGCTTCATACACCTTGGGTGGTGCAGGAGCCGCAGTTGTGCACTCACAAAACGAATTCGATACCGCATTAACAGTAGGTTTAAAATTATCACCTATTCATGAGGTGATGATTGATAAAGCCCTTTTAGGCTGGAAAGAATTTGAATTAGAATTGCTACGCGATAAAAATGACAATGTTGTCATTATATGTTCTATCGAAAACATGGATCCAATGGGCATCCATACCGGCGATTCAATTACGGTTGCGCCCGCAATGACACTTTCAGACAGAACCTATCAACGCATGCGTGATATGGCTATCAAAATGATGCGTGCTATTGGTGATTTTGCCGGTGGATGTAACGTTCAGTTTGCTGTTAGTCCTGACAACGAAGAAGATATTATTGCTATTGAAATTAACCCACGGGTTAGTCGTTCTTCTGCCTTAGCATCTAAAGCAACAGGTTATCCTATTGCAAAAATTGCGGCTAAATTGGCTATTGGGTATCACCTAGATGAACTTAAAAATCAAATCACCAAAACTACTTCAGCGTATTTTGAACCTACACTGGATTACGTTATTGTGAAAATTCCACGTTGGAATTTCGATAAATTCCCCGGTGCCGATAGAGAACTCGGACTTCAAATGAAGTCGGTAGGAGAAGTGATGGGTATTGGCCGATCATTTCAAGAGGCCTTACAAAAAGCATGTCAATCACTTGAAATAAAACGTAACGGATTAGGTGCCGACGGAAGAGAATTGACCAACCAAGAAGAAATATTAAAAAGCCTTGAAAAACCTAGTTGGAACAGGTTGTTTCATATTTACGATGCTATTAAACTAGGCATTCCATTCAAAACAATCAAAGAAAAAACCAAGATTGATGATTGGTTTTTACGCCAGATAGAAGAAATGCTTCATTTGGAGAAAGACATTGAAAAAATGACCTTGGATACCATTCCAAGAGCTATTTTATTTGAAGCCAAGCAAAAAGGATATGCTGATAGACAAGTAGCGCACCTATTGCGTTGTTTGGAGAGTGAAGTGTATGATAAGCGTACCGAAATGGGTATCAAACGAGTGTACAAACTGGTTGATACATGCGCGGCTGAATTTGAAGCACAAACTCCATATTACTACTCAACATTTGAAGATGAAAATGAGTCAGTAAGAAGTGATAAGAAAAAAATTGTAGTTCTTGGTTCTGGTCCTAACAGAATTGGACAAGGAATTGAGTTTGATTACAGTTGTGTTCACGGTGTTTTAGCGGCAAAAGAATGTGGCTACGAAACCATCATGATTAATTGTAACCCAGAAACAGTATCTACCGATTTTGATACAGCGGATAAACTATATTTTGAGCCTGTTTTTTGGGAGCATATTTACGACATTATCTTACACGAAAATCCAGTAGGAGTAATTGTACAGTTGGGTGGACAAACTGCGCTTAAATTAGCTGAGAAATTAGAACGCTATGGTATCAAAATCATGGGAACTAGTTACAAAGCACTAGATTTAGCGGAAGACCGCGGTAGCTTTTCTAACTTATTGAAAGAGAATAACATTCCTTACCCAGAGTTTGGTGTAGTTGAAAATGCTGAACAAGCAATAGGACTTTCAAAAACCTTAGGGTTTCCATTGTTAGTGCGTCCTTCGTATGTACTTGGTGGTCAGAAAATGAAAATTGTCATTAATGAAGACGAATTAGAAACCCATGTGGTGGATATTTTGCGCGACATGCCTGACAATCAAATACTATTGGATCATTTCATAGGTGGTGCTGTTGAAGCTGAAGCAGATGCTATTTGTGACGGTGAAAATGTTTACATCATTGGCGTGATGCAACATATTGAGCCAGCGGGTATACACTCAGGAGATTCGTATGCATTGTTGCCTCCATTTAATATGGGTGATCTTGTATTGCAGCAAATTGAAGAATATACGCGTAAAATAGCGCTGGCCTTACAAACTGTTGGGTTAATCAACATTCAGTTTGCGATTAAAGACGATAAGGTTTACATCATTGAAGCAAACCCAAGAGCATCGCGTACGGTGCCTTTTATTGCAAAAGCATACGATGAACCTTATGTAAATTATGCAACTAAAGTGATGTTAGGTGAAAAAAAGGTAACCGATTTTACGTTCAATCCTCGTAAAAAAGGATATGCAATAAAAATCCCAGTCTTTTCGTTTGAGAAATTCCCGAATGTAAATAAAGAATTAGGACCTGAAATGAAATCAACGGGCGAAGCAATTCGTTTTATAGATGATTTAAAAGATCCATTTTTTAGAGAGATATATTCAGAACGAAACTTATATTTGAGTAAATAAAAAAATGCAGTTACTTAGAACATTAGCAATTATTGCACTTTTCTATTACGGGTTTCGATTCTTGAGACGAGTTATTTTTCCTATTTTGTTTAAGGCTTTTATCAAAAAAGCTGCAAAAAAAGGAAAAGCATATCAAGAAACAAAAGAAACAAGACCTGAAGGAGAAGTCCATATTGAATACACTAAGGATGCCAACAAAAAATCTTCTGATAACGTTGGTGGAGAGTATGTAGATTTTGAAGAGATTAAACCAGAATAAAATCATTTCTAACAAAAAGCGCATTCCTTTAGAATGCGCTTTTTGTATTTTACAGCCTTTTTGTAGGTGTTGAAATTATATATTTATTGAACTAGTAATTAAGGATTTATGAATCAATTGTTGAAAAAAGTTTATCCACATGTTGTGGCTATATTGGTGTTTATTGGATTGTCGGCAGCCTATTTTAGTCCCGTATTAGAAGGATATAAACTAAGACAGGGTGATATTAAAAACTGGCAAGGGATGTCAAAAGAAATCATTGATTTTAATGAAACTGCCGATACTCCTACATTATGGACTAACTCAATGTTTGGTGGAATGCCGGCCTATCAAATTTCGGTTAAATACACGAGTAACTTAACCGCAAAGATTTACACTTTTTTCAAACTAGGTTTAAATAGACCTATAGACAATGTCTTTTTATACATGGCTGGGTTTTATTTGCTTTTGATAAGCTTTGGTGTCAGCCCTTGGTTAGCCATTGTTGGTGCTATTGCCTATGCTTTTTCTAGCTATTACATAGTTATCATTGAGGCAGGTCATATGTCTAAAGCAGCAGCAAGCGCTTATATGGCACCTGTATTTGCTAGTTTGGTTTATGCTTTTAAACGACAAAAAAGATGGCTAGGAGCAGGATTGTTTGCCTTATTTCTTTCTTTACAGTTGTATTGTAACCATTTACAAGTAACTTATTATCTGGCATTTATGGTAGGGGTTTATTGTATATATGAATTAATGAACGCGATTAAAGAAAAACAACTCAATCGATTTTTAATTACCAGTAGTTTACTGATCGTTGGTGCATCATTTGCCTTGTTAGCCAATAGTGGAAATCTTTTTGGAACTGTTGAATATGGCGAGTATACGACCAGAGGAAAATCTGAATTGACGATCAATGCAAACGGTCAATCTAATGAAGCCAACAAAACAGAAGGACTTAACAGAGATTATGTTACCGCTTGGAGTTATGGACAGCAGGAAACTTTTACTTATCTTATCCCCAACGCCAAAGGTGGTGCAACCGGAAGAATAGGAGCAGATGCTAAAGCATTAACAAAAGCATCTCCAGCGTTTCGCAAAAACATTGCTCAAAGCAATCAATATTGGGGAAATCAAACATTTACCTCAGGGCCTGTTTATTTAGGAGCAATTATTTGTTTGCTATTTGTGTTAGGACTTGTGCTATTGCCAGGGAAGTTAAAATGGTATTTACTGGGAGTTGGAGTACTTGCCACTTTGTTAGGTTGGGGTAAAAACTTGATGTGGCTGACCGATATGTTTTTGGACTACATGCCTGGATACAATAAATTTAGAACTGTCACGATCATCCTTATTTTGGTGCAATTAATAGTTCCATTGATAGGTATACTATGGCTAAAAGACTTAATAGATAGGACTGCTTTCTATCAGGTCAATAAAAAGAAAGTGTTGTATACCTTGTTGAGTTTCTCAGGAGTATTGTTAGTAATTAGCTTAGCACCAGCCACATTTTTCGATTTTTTAAGTAATGCCGAATTAGCTCAGTGGGATCAACTCACAGCGTCAGGGCAAGGAGCAGGTGCTAGTCAGTTTTTTGCTGAATTGGCGCAAGTAAGAGTGGCATTATTTAAGTCTGATGCTTTCCGTTCACTTGGTTTTGTGGTGGTTTCTGGAGCATTAATTTGGTTTTTTATAGGAGGAAAATTAAAACCTATCTACCTTATTGTTAGTTTAGGTTTGTTAGTATTGATTGATATGTGGAATGTCGATAAACGCTACTTGAATAATGATAAAACAGCCGGTAAATATCAAAAATGGGAGAAAAAAATAGATTATAGTCTTCCTTATCAGCCAGGTGCAGCCGATCAGGGGATATTGAGAAATGAGTTAATTGAAAACCCATCTTTGAACACTCAAATTCAAGAGAGATTAACTTGGAAGCAGAATGAAGCCAAAAAGGAAGGCGAAATATTAAAGCAAAAAAACAAAGCTAATATTCCTTTTGAAGCCTTAAACCTCAATTCTAATTACCGTGTTCTTACTTTGGGCAATCCGTTTAATGAATCCAATACATCTTATTTTCATAAGTCCATTGGTGGTTATCATGGCGCAAAAATGAAACGATACCAAGAACTCATCGATTTCCATATTAGTAGTGAAATGCAGCAATTGGTGACTTATCTTCAATCTGGAATTAGTGTTGATAGCATGCAAAAGCAGTTTGTCAACTTAAAGGTTTTAAATATGTTAAACACTAAATATTACGTGTATAACAGAGATGCAGCTCCTTTAAAAAATATGGCGCGCTATGGTAATGCATGGTTTGTGAACAGTGTGAAATGGGCTGCTAATGCCAATGAAGAAATTTTGTCATTGAATCAAACGGACTTAAAAAATGTGGTAGTTATTGATGAAAGGTTTAAAACACTTGTACCTGAGATGATTATGGACACTACTGCTACTATTGCAATGACAAGTTATAAACCAAATGAATTAATTTACCAATCGAGCACTCAAAAAGAACAATTTGTTGTGTTTTCAGAAATTCATTACGACAAAGGCTGGAATGCTTATATCGACAATCAACTTGTTCCTCATGTACGAGTTAATTATCTATTAAGAGGATTAACCATTCCTGCAGGCGAACATACCATACTCTTCAAATTTGAACCAAAAAGTTTTGAAATATCATCAAACCTTGCGATACTTGGTAATATTGGTGTGATTTTGTTGTTTGGATTTAGCCTGTTTAAAGAATGGAAATCTAGTACTACTGAAGCATAGAATGAAAAGAGTTTTGATCATTACCTATTATTGGCGACCTAGCGGTGGAGCGGGAGTTCAGCGTTGGCTAAAAATGACTAAGTATCTTATGAAAGAAGGATACACTCCTGTGATATTAACGGTCAATCCCGATAAAGCAAGTTATTCATCCATTGATCAAAGTTTATTGAATGATGTAGCAAAAGATGTTGAAGTACATACAACAACTTCTTTTGAGCCATTGAACATTTATGCTTCAATTTTCGGTAAAAAAACATGCCAGATTCTGGGTATGCTAGCGTTGATGTCAATTCTGTGAAAATTAATGTCCTTTCCACTATCCGAAGTAATTTATTTATACCTGACCCTAGAAGAGGATGGAATAAATATGCTTATAAAAAAGCAAAAAAATTAATAAGTGAATACAACATAAAAACCGTTATTACAACTAGCCCACCACACTCAAGTCAGCTAATTGGCTTGAAACTAAAAAAGAATTTAAACATTCAATGGATAGCTGATTTTAGAGACTCGTGGACAGATATTTATTATTATAAAAATTTAAAGCATTCTTATTTGTCAGCAACCATTGATCAATATTTTGAAAAAAAAATATTAATAATAGCAGACAAGATTATCACAGTAAGTGATGACCTGAAAAAATTATTGTGTGAAAAAAGTAATAAAATATCTACTTCAAAAGTCAGCGTAATTTCCAACGGTTATGACGCAGAAGATTTTACCTATTTGACAAAATCAAAGAATGCTAGATACACCATTACCTATACAAGTACCATGGCTGAAAGCTATTCTCCAGAAAGAATTATTGAAGCATTAGTGTCAATAAAAAATAAAGGATTAGATTTTGTTTTGAAAATAGTTGGAGTGGTCTCGCCCAACAATAATAGGTGTTGGCCCAACTGAGGGAGATGCTGCGAAAATCCTCAATAAAACAAATACTGGAAGAATGTTTAATGACTCCGAAAGTCTATCGATACACATAGAGAAATGTATAACAGGTGACTTAAGTCTTAAAGAACGAAATAATAAAGAGATTAGTAAATATGCCAGAGGAAGTTTAGTGAAAAAACTGGTGAGACTCCTCCAGTTTTATATATCCAGAATTTAAAGCATCAATTATTTAGTTTAAAAACGCTCTATTTTTAGATTATTTCAACTTGTAATATTTAACAACGTAAATGAAAATTGATGAAATTTATTTCACGATATTAAAAAGGCAATGTTATATTTTATTCATTTTTTTTACTGCAAATAAATGACTTTTACCATAGCGTTTTTAATTGATTTTAGCGCAGGCATATTATTAACCACTGCCCAGCTAGTTTACCTAAAACAGGTACTTAAAAAAGAAATCACGCCTAGTTTATTACCTTGGCTAGGGTGGGCTTTTCTGTTGGGTATTAGTTTCCTGTCTCAAATGCTAGAATTTGGTTGGAATTGGGTGCTTGCAGGCTTGCTTTTCTCAACCATTGGATGTTTCACCATTTGTGTTTCAGCATTTCTCACCAAAAACTATGTGATTGCTAAAAAAGACTGGGCTTATCTGTTAGCGGGTCTGTTGTGTGTTTTAGGGTATGTGCTATTTACCAACCCTTGGTTAACAACAATTTCTGCGGTTATTGCTGATTTGATTTTAGGCATACCCATGATATTAAAAGCCATTAAAAATCCACATACCGAAAAATCGAGAGCATGGAACATTGCCCTAATTTCTTGGTCATTGACCTTGTTTACATGTTTCGATAAAAGCTTATTATTTGCACTATTTCCACTTTATCTATTTCTGTTTAACGGAACAATGGCATGGATTACGTACCAGAAAAAAGAGCAAAGAGAAATGATTTAATTCATGTAAAACAAACCAAAACGAATCAATTATTTTGGCTCGTTTTAGGCAAGCTTAATCACTCATCCTTAAACCCACTTGTTTTGTGTGTTCCGTCGCAAAA
The DNA here is from genome assembly GCA_047634195.1 of Flavobacteriales bacterium. GTDB lineage: Bacteria > Bacteroidota > Bacteroidia > Flavobacteriales_D > Luteibaculaceae > JBLIDJ01. Next base: position 440 of record JBLIDJ010000007.1, on the reverse strand, counting down.
AGGTTTGTTTTTAGATTCTCCACAACGGCAAAAGGCAGTTACGTTTTCTTTCAATTCTTCTGTTCCATCTTTGTGTGTTACCGCAATTTGTCCATGCACTAACATTGGGCCGTTGGCTGCAATGACTACTTTTGTTTTTTCTGACATCTCTTTTTTCTCCTCTTTTTGGTTATTGTAATAAAAACTAAGTGCTCCACTCGGGCACTTATTTACTTGGTTAATGATTTCTTCGGTACTTGCCCCACCGGGTTTTATCCAAGGTTTTTCATTAGGGTTAAACACCGATAACAAACCTTCTTCACCCTTCCAGCATTTGGTAGAGTGTATACACGATGAGGGCTTCCAAACAATGGTGATTTCTCCATTGGAATATTCATTTTTCATATCCTTACCCATGGTTGTTTAGTGTTGTGTTAATAGTTGAAGCACTTGATAATATC
>JBLIDJ010000006.1:0-47926 GCA_047634195.1 Flavobacteriales bacterium | reverse complement strand
TTTCTTCTCTTAATAGTGAGGCTTCATCAAAATCAGTGGGTACATCTAAAATTATGGTAGCTAAGTGTTTTGAAAGAATAGCTTGTTCTTTAAAATTCTCAACATTCTCCTTCATTTTACCTTTAAGGTCTTGCGTGTTTTCCAATAAGTTCTCAAGGCTACCGTATTGTTTAATGAATTTTTTAGCTGTCTTTTCACCAACCCCAGGTATTCCTGGGATATTGTCAACCGCATCACCCCACATTCCCAGTATGTCTATTACTTGTTCTGGTCGTTCTACTTCAAATTTAGCCTGTACTTCTGGTATGCCCAAAATCTCCACATCTTTTCCAAAACGAGCAGGTTTATACATGAAAATATTTTCTGAAACTAATTGCGCATAATCTTTATCAGGTGTCATCATGAAGGTTTGAAAACCCTCTTGTTCAGCTTTTTTGGCCAAGGTACCGATCACGTCATCGGCCTCATATCCTGCCACCCCTATGGATGGAATGTTAAACGCTGCGATGATTTTGTGAATCCATGGAATAGCCCACTTAATATCTTCAGGCATCGCTTCTCTATTGGCTTTGTAGTCTGAAAACACTTCGTGTCTTACTGTTGGCGCAGCAACATCAAACACTACAGCAATGTGGGTAGGGTTTTCTTTGCGCAACAAGTCTTGTAAAGTATTGGTAAATCCAAAAACAGCAGAAGTATTTTCACCTTTGGAATTGATTCTAGGGTTTTTGCTAAAAGCAAAATATGCTCTATAAATTAGGGCAAACGCATCGAGTAAAAACAGTCTTTTCTTTTCCATGTTCAAATGTAATGCCATTGTAAATATTTATTAGTCTGTTGACAGAAAATATTTACAATGACTAATCTTGATGTCCCTGACATCTATCAGGATTGTTTTTTCTACTAAGAGATAAGTGATAGCGCGCTATTACATAAATAATTTCACGATAATTATTGTTAGAAAATAATTACTATTTTAAAAACAAATAGTGCGGTTTTGGTTTTTTTGCCATTTTATTTTACCAAACGCCATTCGATAGAAAGTATTCACCCCATAGAAAACATATGTTTTCTTAACCTATTTATGACTATGAGCTTAAGAAAAAAAACACGAATCTCTCTTTCGCGTCAACCGCACTTTTGACGACATCAATTTGTCACAAGAATTTCAAGTAGGAACTACCCTTTTTTGGTTACAAGAATTTAAATTGATCCTATTATTCTGAAGAAATGGATGAATTATGGCTTTTGTTTGATTACTTGAAATCATTCCCTAACAATTATCTTGATCCATCATACTTCAACTAGTGCTTTACGAACACCTTAATGATAACAGAAGCTAAAAAATGTAAGCTCTCATAAAAAGGAAAGGTGTTTTTGGAGTTTTTACAGCAAGAGGTTATTGATTGTGATTGAAAGCTGAAAAATGATTGTCATTACATGCGTCTATTGACTGCCATAAAGCTTAATACAAAAAAAGAGCTTACTTCAAATGAATGAAATAAGCTCTTTTTGTGGAGAATATCGGATTCGAACCGATGGCCTCTACACTGCCAGCGTAGCGCTCTAGCCAACTGAGCTAATCCCCCGTAGTAAGTTGGTAAAAGTAGCTTTTAATTAATCTTAACCAAAAAATAATTTTTCTTTCCTCGTTGTGCAAGAATATACTTCTCAGCAATCAAATTATCCTGTGTGATTATTGACTCTTCATTCACTTTTTCCTTATTGATAGCAATCGAATTTTCTTTCAATGCTCTTCTGGCTTCGCCTTTCGATTTTAGAAATTCAGTGTGATCCGACAAAAAGTCGATCACTGAAATACCCTTTGCCAGTTCCGATACTGCCACTGTCCCTTGAGGAACTCCTTCAAACACATCGAGCAAGTTTTGCTCTGAAAGCGATTTCAAATCTTCAGAAGTTGATTTCCCAAACAATATTTGGGAAGCTTTTTTAGCTGTCTCCAAATCTTCCGTTGAGTGAACACGTACTGTCAATTCATCGGCCAAAGCATGTTGCATGATTCTCGTGTGAGGAGCTAAAGCGTGCTCTGCCTCAATAGCTTCAATTTCTGCTTGTTCTTTTAATGAAAAAATGCGCAAGTATTTTGGCAAATCTTCATCAGCAGCGTTTAACCAAAACTGGTAAAACTTGTATGGCGAAGTTTTGTCTCTATCTAACCAAATATTTCCACTTTCTGATTTACCGAATTTCCCACCGTCAGCTTTGGTAATAAGTGGACATGTAACTGCAAATGCATCTCCTCCCTTCATTCTCCTAACTAGTTCAGTGCCTGTGGTTATGTTTCCCCATTGGTCTGAGCCACCCATTTGAACTTTTACCTGATTGTTTTTATTTAAATGAAAAAAATCATAGCCTTGAACCAATTGGTAGCTAAACTCCGTAAACGACAAACCTGTTTCCAGGCGTTTTTTTACCGAATCTTTTGCCAACATATAATTGACTGTGATATGTTTTCCGGCATCTCTAATAAAATCTAGAAAATTAAAATGCTTGAACCAGTCGTAATTGTTCACCAATTCAGCTGCATTGTCGCCTTCACTAAAATTTAAAAAATGAGTCAGCTGCTTTTTTACGCCAGCAACATTTTTCTGCAAAGTTTCTTCGTCTAGCAAGTTTCTTTCTTCCGATTTTCCAGAAGGATCGCCAACCATACCCGTAGCACCACCAATCAATGCAAATGGTTTGTGCCCACATCGTTGAAAATGAACTAACATCATAATGGGAACTAAATTGCCTATGTGCAAAGAGTCTGCCGTTGGGTCAAAGCCCACATACCCCGCTGTACATTCCTTTTGTAATTGCTCTTCTATACCTGGCATCATGTCGTGCAACATGCCGCGCCATTTTAGTTCTTCGATAAAGTTCATGTCTCAAAAAAATTTAGGCAAATATAAAAGGTTTATGCCCACCAATGAATTGAATATATTTGTTCATTATCAAAAGAAACAAATGAAGATAGTTACTGGAGCAAGTGGAATGTTGGGGGCTCACTTTTTATTGGAACTCTCTAAGCAGAATGACCAAGTAGTTGGGATTAAGCGTGAAACCAGTGATGTTGAGTGGGTTAAACGTTTATTTAAATTTGAAGAACCTCGTTTTCACAAACATTTATGGGATAAAATCATATGGCGCAATGCTGATTTAAGTGATATTTTCTCCTTGGAAGATGCGTTGTTTGACGCTACTGAGGTATACCATTGTGCGGCCATGGTTAATGTTGTGAATGCTCGGGAGTCTATTATTCTTGATAACAATGTTATTGGCACACAGCATTTAATCGACGTATTAGTTGATTTACCTCAACAAATACGATTATTACACGTAAGTAGCATTTCTGCTTTGGGAAAACCTGAAGCTGGAAACACCATTACCATATCGACCGAATGGAAATCTGATAAAAAACAATCGCCTTATTCAGTGAGCAAACATTATAGTGAACTAGAAGCATGGAGAGGAGCAAACGAAGGCTTAGAAGTGATTTCTGTGCTACCTGGTGTCATTTTAGGAATTGCACCAAAACTTGCCCCTAGCTCAACTCCTTTCAATTATGTTCAAAGCGGAAAAAAACAAACTACATTAGGACTAGTAGGTCTTGTGTCTGTATTAGATGTAGTTCATCATTCATTGGCTTTAATGACGATTAAAGAGGCCATTGGAAAACGATTTATACTCGTTTCCGATAGCTGGACTTTTAAAAAGTTAATGCAAGAAATAGCTGCAACTTTGGGGATAGAACCCAAGTTGATTGTGATAAGTAAAAAGAAATTACACTTCCTTTCTAAGTTAGAAAGTGTTTTCCGCTTATTTACTGGAAAAAAGAAGAGGCTTTCTGCATCAACCATAGATGCTATAACAAACGATTTTATCTATGATGGGCAAGAAGTAGTAGCACTAACTAATATCAATTACAGTGCTATTTCTAAAGAAATTGGAAGAGTTGGTAGATGGATGAATTTGATTAATTAACTTTTGCTTTATTATCCTCCATACCAGCTAGTTTATTTTCGAGCAACACAATAACACTATCATAAATAGCCATCATTTCTTTTTGATCTTTTCTATAATAAAACATACTACTATCAAACGTAGACCTAGAAATTTGAAACTCTTCTAATATTGCTTTGTTATTGCCTATCAACTGTGTTTTTTTGTCCATAGGCTTGCCTTTACTTTTTTGATAGGCTGTTTCAGCAATTTGCATTTCTGCCAAAACTTGTACAAAAAGTTCTTTATCAATGATATTGCTAGGCTTTTGGTCAACCACGTCAGACGCACATGAAACAAGACAAACAATACTGACAAGCAGCAACATCTTTTTCATGCTCATCTTTCAAAAGTTAATCGCATACCCTTCTGCTGATTATTAATTAAACCATGCTGATAAACAATGTTTCCATTAACAAACGTAGTGTCAACACTTTGAGCAAATGTTTCACCTTCAAAAGGCGACCAACCACATTGGTACAAAAGATTGTCTTTGCTTACCGTCAACTGCTTTGTTAGGTCGATCAATACCAGATCAGCGAAATACCCTTCTTTTATATATCCTCTTTTGTTAATTTGAAACATGTCTGCAGGTGCATGACTCATCTTCTCCACCAATTTGGTCAAGGTAATGGCTCCTTTATTTACCAAGGTTAGCAATGCTAATAAAGCATGTTGCACCAGAGGTCCGCCAGAAGGTGCCTTAAAATATGATTGTTGTTTTTCGGCCAATGTATGTGGTGCGTGATCGGTTGCAATCACATCAATCTTGTTATTAATAACTGCGGCAAGAATTTCAGCTCTGTCATTGGCTGTCTTTACGGCAGGATTCCACTTTATGAATGCTCCCTTTTTTTCATAATCAGCATCAGAAAACCAAAGGTGATGCACACAAGCTTCTGCCGTTATTCTTTTTTCAGACATGGGGATATCGTTTCTAAACAACGACACTTCCTTGGCTGTGCTAATGTGTAAAATATGTAAACGTGTATTGTATTTTGTAGCCAATTCAACCGCCATAGAGCTTGATTTGTAACAAGCTTCTTCACTTCTAATTAAATGATGAGCAGACATAGGAACGTCTTCTTGATACTTAGCTTTATAAATAGCAATATTGTTTTGTATGGTTTGCTCATCTTCACAATGAGTAGCTATGAGCATAGGGCATTCTTGAAACAAGCCTGTTAAGGTTTTTTTATTATCCACCAACATATTGCCTGTAGATGAACCCATAAACACTTTTATTCCACACACCTGCGTTGGATCTGTTTTCAGCACCTCATCCAAGTTGTCGTTAGATGCCCCCATAAAAAAAGAATAGTTCGCAACAGAATCTTGAGCAGCAATATCGTATTTGTCTTGCAATAACTCCTGTGTCAATGTATTAGGCACAGTGTTGGGCATTTCCATAAAACTGGTTATCCCTCCTGCAACTGCAGCTGCCGATTCAGTTAATATAGTCGCTTTATGCGTTAACCCCGGTTCTCTAAAATGTACTTGGTCGTCAATTACTCCCGGAATTAACAACTTTCCTGTCGCATCAATTTCTTGATCGGATCTTGGTAGGATAGGATTTTCAGAATCTTTGTAAATGGCTTTGATGTATGCCCCTTCAATAAGTACTGAACCAAGAAATTGTAATCCTTGATTGACTATGGTAGCGTTTTTAATAAGCGTTGTTTGGCTCATATTTTTTGAATCTCATTTTAAGTACTCCTAATACTGCTTCTTTAAAAATACTCATATCCATTTTGGATGTCCCTAATTGCCTATCAATAAAAGTAATAGGCACTTCCGAAATTTTAAAACCAAGTCGTAAGGTGGTATATTTCATTTCTATCTGGAATGCATATCCTTTAAATTTGATATCATCCAAATTAATGGTAGATAGTAATTTCTTGCTGTAACATACAAATCCAGCCGTCGTGTCTTTAATCCCTATCCACAAGATGATACGTACATAAACGGATGCAAAATAAGACATCAACCTTCTTTTAAGAGGCCAGTTACTTACTTTTCCTTCTGGCACATACCTGGAACCTACGCTCATATCTGCGCCATCTTTACATGCTTGCAACAACCTAGGGAGATCTTCTGGATTATGAGAAAAATCGGCGTCCATTTCAAATACATAATCATAATCATGAGCTAACGCCCATTTAAAACCATGAATGTATGCAGTACCTAATCCAAGTTTTCCGGCACGCTCTTCAATAAACAATCTGCCTGAAAATTCTTTTTGTAATTCTTTGACCTTATCCGCTGTTCCATCAGGAGAGTTGTCATCAACGACCAATAAATGAATATCCATAGATAACGAAAACACTTTTCGAACCATTAATTCGATGTTCTCTATTTCATTGTACGTAGGAATTATGACTACACTTTCCTTCATGATTCAAAATATTTAAAAGCGAAGATATTGTTTAATTATTAATCACTAAAGTGAAATCACGTTAAGAAATGTGAAAAAATGTTTTTTTCACATTTCTAGTTAAATATTTTCAATAAAAAAAGGTCTTTCAACCAAGTTAAAAGACCTTTTAATTTCGTGTAAATGTGATTTATAATGCTAATTCAACTTGAAGTCTAAACATTAATTCATCATCAACTCCATTTTCTTTCAACAATGAAATATCTGATTGTACTTTCAGGTTATGTCCTGAAACATATTTTGACAAACCTAAGGTAAACTGGTTGTAATCATTTCTTCCGGTTACATCTTCTGGGTTGACCGTAGTAACTCTACCTGCCAATTCAACATTGTTTCTAAACAAATATCCTGTTTGAAAATTGAATCCAGAACCTGTATAATATGAGTCATCCAATGTGCTGGTTTTGTCGAACACCAATGGAGTTCCGTTAGCGGTTTTGTTAGCGTATAATGCCATGACAGAAAAACCATTGTATTTAAACATTAAGTCTGCAAAGATAGTGCTCAAGTCTGCTGGTGTAAGCATATCACTTCCTAATTGACCTCTTTGGTGAGTGGCGCCATCGTTAAAGTCATAGGTAACTCCGATCGCAAGTTTAGGACTAACTTCTCGTTGTAAATCTGATCCTGAATAATCTCCTTTTTTGGTAAAATTACCCATTGGCAATACTTCTACTCTACCTGTATAATCAAAACCGTTTACGTTTCCTTTTACCACATTCCGTCCTTCTCCTTGCGAGATTGAGAGTGCTTCTTTTATCACCATTTCTCCTGCTTTAAAGTGGTGGTGTAATTGGATTCCTTGATCTCGGTCAATGTTAAACCTTGAGTTTACTTGTGAACGATCAACAAATTGAAGTTGTTGTGAAGAAATAACACGCTCTCTGTTACCTGGAAGTTTTGTTTGCCCTACCCATAATGAGAAGTTTTTATAGAAATTCCATTTTACAACTGCATCCAAAATCATTTTATCGGCATTGTTAGTTGCAGCATTAGCACCACCAAAATCACGATTACTAAGACCTAATTCCATTTTGTAGGTTACTTTTTGAGAAAAAGCAAAACCCCCAAATTTCAATCGCGCACGTCTTGTAAAAAAGTTTGTGCTAACATCGCCTTGATTTAATTCTCCATCCAACATAGTTTCGGCAACAAACAATTGTTGCATTCTCATGTTAAACTTAACAGAATAAGAAGAATCGGCTGAAACTAAATTCAATAAACCTTTACCATACTTGTTAGCCGTATTATCTTGTGCAAATGCACAAACGCTTGTCGCTAATAATACGAATGCTAAAATTTTTTTCATAACTATTTTTTTTGTGGTGCAAAGATGTAGCAGCTTTTAGTTTTTAGTCGTAAAAAAAATTGAAATTAATAATTTCTTAACATTAGAAGTCAATGCTTCAATTTATTAATCTCTTGACAAAAAAATTAGCAAGCATCCTATAAGGCATAGGGATTCCGTTTATATTCATTATACTTTAATTCGCAAAACAAACTTGTTTTTTGTCTAGGGCTAGTGTCTATTAAACATCATTCTTGTTTGTTTCTGGTTTTTTAACTAACAAAATATTCATATTGTCTTAACGTTCCCTTAATATTAGCTGCCGTCATTTGTGCTATGAAAAATAAAAACATAAAAGCAAGCTTATTTGCTATTGCGTTGTTAAGTTTAACATCATGCGGTGGCGGAAACTCTGCAAGTAAAAGTAATGAGTTGAATGGAACCATTTCTATTGATGGCTCTAGCACTGTATATCCAATTACTGAGGCTGTAGCTGAAGAGTTTAGAAGGGTTCAGCCAAAAATTAAAGTAACCATAGGAGTTTCTGGTACTGGAGGTGGATTCAAAAAATTTGCTAGAAACGAAACAGCGATTTCTAATGCATCAAGATCTATAAAAGATAAAGAAATTGCTCTTTGTGAAGAAAATAACATCTCTTATTTAGAATTATCAGTTGCTTATGATGGTTTGGCTGTTGTGATAAACCCAGAAAATGATTGGGCACAAACTATTACTACCGAAGAATTGAAAATGCTTTGGGAGCCAACAGCGCAAGGTAATATTATGAAATGGAGTCAAATCCGTGCAGGATGGCCAGATGAAGAAATTCATTTGTTCGGACCTGGAACTGCTTCCGGAACATACGATTACTTTACTGAAGCAATTGTTGGTGAAAGTGGGTCAAGTAGAGGTGATTTTACTGCTAGTGAAGACGACAATGTATTAGTACAAGGAGTAGCTGGAGATAAATTCGGTCTTGGTTTTTTCGGACTTGCCTATTTTCAAGAAAACAAAGAGAAACTAGCTTTAGTTGCAGTAGATGCCGGAAACGGACCTGTATCACCAACACTAGAGACTGTTAAAAATGGTCGTTATTCACCTTTATCAAGACCTTTGTTTATCTATGTTAATAGTGCATCAGTAAAACGTACTGATGTAGTTGAATTTGTTAATTTTTATTTAGCAAATGCTGCTGACTTGTCTAAAGAAGTAGGATATATTCCTTTGCCAAGTGAGGCTTATGCAGCAGAGCAGTTGAAATTCAAAAACTTCTGTAATAAATAAATTTTTAGTTACAATATTGATTTAAGTAAAACCGAGTGTTGCTTAAAAGCATCACTCGGTTTGTCTACTACAAGATATGTTTAAACTCAAAGAATATTTCATAGAAAAAGCACTGCAATTTTGTGCTGTCATAACCATTATGATTACCGTAGGTATCATATTAGTTTTGACCATTGAATCCGTTAATTTCTTCAGCGTGGTTCCACTAAGTGAGTTTTTGACAGATACTGAATGGACACCTTTATTTGCTCAAAAACATTTTGGTATTATGCCTTTGTTGACTGGGACATTATTAACAACATTCATAGCCATCATGGTGGCGTTACCCATAGGGCTTAGTATAGCCATTTATTTAAATGAATATGCTCCAAAAGGTTTTAGAAAAGTAATAAAACCTTTACTGGAGTTGCTTTCTGCTGTACCAACAGTAGTATATGGTTTTTTTGCCTTGATGGTAGTTACTCCTTTTTTACAAACAATATATCCAGACATGGCTGGATTCAATGCTTTGTCAGCAGGTATTGTGATGGGGATTATGATTATTCCATTCATTTCATCCTTAAGTGAAGACGCCTTGTATGCTGTCCCGAAATCTTTGCGAGAAGCATCATACGGCATGGGGTCAACACCCTTACAAACAGCCTTTAAAGTAACTGTGCCTGCGGCTTCATCAGGAATCATTGTCTCCATTATTTTAGCCATATCAAGAGCAATTGGCGAAACTATGATTGTTGCTATCGCAGCAGGACAACAACCCCGATTAACACTTAATCCTACGGTGCCTATTGAAACAATTACCGCCTATATTGTTCAAGTGAGTTTAGGCGATGTGCAACATGACTCGATAGAATACAGAACCATTTTTGCGGCAGGTATCACCTTATTTGCTTTCACCTTTATTCTAAACAACATTAGTTTTTGGATTCGAAAAAAATATCAGCAGAAATATGAATAATGCTAGAAAGAATAAAATTAAGAATGATGTTTTTAAAGTTTGGGGAATTGCTTGCACTTTAATAGGGCTGATACTTTTAGCTATTTTTTTAGGGGATATCATAATGGATGGGGTTACTCGAATTGATTGGGATTTTATCACCTCTCTACCATCAAGAAAACCAGAAAAAGCCGGTATTTGGACAGCTATGATGGGCACAGCATGGATTTTAATGCTTACAACATGCATTGCCATACCTTTGGGTGTAGCCGCAGGTATTTATTTAGAAGAATATGCAGGCAAATCATGGTTAGCTAATCTATTAGAAATAAATATTTCGAACTTAGCCGGTGTTCCTTCTATTATTTATGGATTGCTTGGTCTTGAAGTGTTTGTTAGATTAATGAATCTTGGTGCAAGCGTATTGGCAGGGAGTTTAACTTTATCATTACTGATACTCCCAATTATTATTGTTGCCACTCGAGAGTCAATTAAAGCAGTGCCGTCAACTATTAAAGAGGCTGCGTTTGCCATGGGTGCCACCAAGTGGCAAACTATTTGGACGCAAATATTACCGGCTTCGCTCGGCGGGATATTGACGGGTGTTATTTTAGCTATTTCAAGAGCGATTGGCGAAACAGCGCCCTTGATTGTGATAGGGGCTTTAGCCTATGTGCCGTTTGCTCCTCTATCACCTATGGATGAATTTTCGGTGTTGCCCATTCAGATTTTTAACTGGGCTAGCCGTCCACAACACGGGTTCATAGAAAATGCAGCTGCGGCAATAATAATATTGCTCATTTTTACTTTTGTGATGAACGGAATAGCCGTTTACTTTAGAAATAAATGGCAGAAAAAGATTAAATGGTAATAAGATGACGGATATAACAATAACATCGAAGGTGAAAGAGCCTACTGATACACGAAATAATAAACTAGAAGCTCAAAATATTGATGCTTACTACGGTCATTTTCATGCCATAAAGGATGTGAGTATTCAAATAAAGCCTAATACGATTACGGCTTTTATTGGCCCTTCAGGTTGCGGAAAATCTACATTTCTAAGACTGTTTAACCGAATGAACGATTATATTGAAGATTTCAGCATGAAAGGCTCTATACGATTAGATGGGCAGAAGATTCATGGGAAAAAGGTAGATGTTGAACAGTTACGGAAACACATAGGAATGGTTTTTCAAAAACCAAATCCTTTCCCTAAATCTATTTATGAGAATGTTGCCTATGGTTTAAGAATTCAAGGAATAAAAGATAAGACACTCATTAATGAACGTGTTGAAAAAGCACTGCGTTTAGCTGATTTATGGGAAGAAGTGAAAGACGATTTAAAAAAATCGGCTCTGGCTTTATCTGGTGGACAACAACAGCGCTTGTGCATGGCTAGAACTTTAGCCGTAGAACCTTCGGTTATTTTAATGGATGAACCAACCTCTGCATTAGACCCTATTTCTACTGCAAAAATTGAGGAATTGATTACTCAACTGAAAGAAAAATACACGATTGTCATTGTTACCCACAACATGCAACAAGCAGCAAGAATTAGCGATCAAACAGCTTTCTTTTACATGGGAGAATTGGTGGAAGTTGGCCCTACCAAACAGATATTTACTAAACCTAAACACACTCGTACCGAGAATTACATCAGCGGACGATTCGGATAAATCAACAAAAAATGACAAATTTAGAATTAGGGTTAAATCAACTCAAAGCAACCGTCTTGGAAATGATGGTTTTAGCTAGGTTACAATTAGAAAAAGCAAAAATTGCTTTTTTAGAAAACAATGTAGAAATAGCGGAAGAAGTTATTCATAGTGAGAAACGACTCAATGCCTATGAGTTAAGCATTGATAGAGAAATTGAAAATGTGTTAGCATTGTATCAACCCGTAGCGAGCGATTTGAGATTTGCTATCTCCATGCTAAAAATTAATTCTAATATTGAACGAATTGGTGATTATGCAGATGGTATTGCGGACTATATTGTTGATTTAAAAGAGCCAATACCCAAGTTTGTGATGGATGAATCACGTGTGAGTGATATGTTTGACATAGCTATTTCTATGCTAACTGATATTCATACGGCATTCGAAAAAGGAGACACTAAATTGGCAAGACGTGTCTATAAAAAAGATGTAGAATTGAATAGTTTTAACAAAAATGCTTCTTCTATTATATCCAAGCTTATTGATGATAAAAAGGCAACTACAAGTGCTATGCTGTTTTTATTTTCTACAATAAGAAAAATTGAGCGAGCAGGCGATCATATTAAAAACATTGCTGAAGATATTATTTTCCATCACGAAGCTGAAGTGATAAAACACAAAAAGATGAAGTAAAATCCGCTACCCATTCAGTTAAGTTAATCTAATGTGATGCTATTCAAGTGTTATGTTAGATTAACTTTTTTGGTTACAAGAGTCTTTAATACTTTCCCGCTAAACGTCGAGTCTTTGCGTGATTAAGAAATACGTACCATTAAAGTTTCTTATTCACTTTAAATAGCTTGCACTTCTCCTCACTATACATCATGTTTTTTTAGGGTACGCAGAGCAAATCTGCCCTGTTTTGAGCTTTACATCAAGAACATCGTACCTGTTTAAAACAACTCTCTGGTCTAATAAAAAAACACATATTTCGCTAATAAGCTTAATGTTTAGTTCATATTTACGTAACATTGCAACTGAAATTAAATACCGTATAAAAAGATAGATTTCACTTATTACTTAGATTTATGGATTTTGGGATTTTTGACACAATAAAATTAATAGGGGCTTTAGGTTTTTTCATCTACGGGATGAAAGTTATGTCTGAAGGCCTTCAGCAAGTGGCTGGTTCAAAAATGAGACAAGTGTTAAAAGCGATGACAACAAACCGGTTTACAGGTGTTGCCACAGGGTTTTTAATTACAGCAATTTTGCAATCTTCTTCTGCAACCACAGTAATGACTGTTAGTTTTGTAAATGCGGGATTATTATCACTTGTGGAATCTGCGGGAGTAATGATGGGTGCAAATATTGGTACCACTATTACGGGCTGGTTAGTTTCCTTGATTGGTTTTAAAGTAAAAATGGCAAATTATGCTTTACCTATTATCGCATTTGCTGTACCAATGATGTTCTCTCATAGTTTCAAAACCAAAAAATGGGGTGAAACTTTAATTGGGTTTGCTTTATTGTTTTTAGGATTGTCTGCATTAAAAGATGCGGTGCCAGATATTAAAAGTAACCCGGAGGTATTAACTTTTTTAAATACGTTTACAGATCCCGGAATCATGACACGCTTAATGTTTGTTGGGGTTGGTACACTACTTACTATCATCGTTCAGTCGTCTTCAGCTGCCATGACTTTAACCATTGTGTTGACTACTCAAGGGTTACCTCTTGAAATAGCCGCTGCCATGGTGTTGGGTGAAAACATTGGGACAACTATTACGGCAGAACTTGCATCCATAGTCGGTAATGTGCACGCCAAACGATCCGCGCGAATACATTCCTTGTTCAACGTTATTGGTGTGGGTTGGATGATAATAATGATGCCCTATGTCATTGATGCGCTCAATTACATGTTGCCCCCTCCTGAAGGAACCGATGCAAACAAATTCGCCTTAGCTGCCTTCCATACTACTTTTAACTTACTAAACGTAATTATCTGTATTGGTTTTGTGAAACAATTGGTTTCTATTGCAACTAAAACGGTAAAATCAAAAGGTGAAGTGGATGAAGAATTCCGACTTGAATTCATTCAACATGGTGTTTTCTCGACGCCCGAAGTAGCAATACTAGAAGCTAGGAAAGAAGTGAGTAAAATGGGTGCTATTTGTCGTAAACAGTTCAACAAAATGGCCACACTGACTTTTGAAGAAGATAAAAAGAAATTCAAATCCTTAACAAAAAGTATAAGACGATTAGAGGACATCACTGATCATATGGAACTTGAAATCTCAGACTTCTTAACCAAAGCTTCGGAAGGAAAATTATCGGAAGAATCGTCTGGAAAAGTAAGAGGTATGCTTAGCATCGTGAATGACTTGGAGCGTGTTGGGGATATTAATTACCAAATATCCATCGGCTTAAACCGATTGAAGGAAAACAAATTGGCATTCACGCCTGAAATGGAAGCTGGATTAAAACAACTGAATAAATTGGTTGTTTTGACCATAGAAAACATGATGGACAACCTAGAAAAGCAAGATTCTCAGGTAACCTTAGACGAAGCTGTAAGACTTGAAGAAGATGTAAACGAACTTAGAAATAAGCTACGTGAAGAGCATTTAGTAGCTATTGAGAAAGGTGAATACAAAATTCAATTAGGAATGATTTATCATGATATTATTCATTCTTTGGAAAAAGTTGCCGATCATGTTATTAATGTAACTGAAGCACTGAAGGGTATTATTTAATAGTTCCCTCAAACGTTTTGAAAAACCTACCCTTATCGGTGGGTTTTTTTATGTCTAAGATTTTCAATTATTTTTTAGCTTCTAAAGGGTTTGGTGTAAGCTTCTCCTTGACTCTTGTGACGCATGAAGTGCTTTAAACGCTCATCATCCATCGCAAAACCTTTGATGATGTATTCGTGCAATATTTCGGTTGCCCATTTTCTAAATTGAATGGCTCTTTGGGAATTTACGCGATAGCCTATGGCTGTAATTGCTCTTAAATTATAGTAGTTGGTGCTATATGTTTTACCATCTTCGGCAGTATGTGCAAAATTTGCACATACTGAATCTTCGTTTAATTCACCACTTTCAAATATTTTTTTCAGGTGCTTACTTACTACAGTTCTATCTTTTTCAAACAGTTCTACTATCCGTTTCTGAGTGGGCCAAAGGGTTTCATTCTGAAAATAGACATCAATATTCACTTTACCACTTTCGGTTTTGAAGATAACAAAGTTGTTTATAGGCTGTAAATCGTTCAGTTTATTTTCGTTGCTCATTTTACTTTCTTTTTTTGTTTTTTACTCTGAGCTTTTCTAAAAGTTCTTCGTTTTCTCAAAAAGAGTGTCTTTTGGACCATAACTTCAAACAGTTAAGTCATGCTTTTGCAGGAATTGTTTATTCGGTCATCCAAGCTGGCAATTACATAGAGGTTTAAATTTTGTTTTTGTTTTATCATGATATCATGCTTTCATTAGGGAAAGTTGTCATTCATGCTGCTTAATGTAAAAGTAGCACTTAAGGGTATTATTTAATAGTTACTTCAAACGTTTTGAAAAACCAATCCTAATCGGTGGGGTTATTTATACCTAAGACTTCACGTATTTTTTGTTTTACAACTTCATCATCGGTTAACGCCTCAATTAAAATGCTTTTATCATCCATTTTTGGATGGACGTTTGCTCTGATATTCAACTCATCTTTGTATGCCATCAATGGCTCATACAGCTTATGGAACCCTCTCCCAACAGCACCTTGAAACATAATTATTTGTGGATTATCAACATCTTCTTTTCCAGATTTCAATATATGACTTCCCGAAATTCCAGGGTAAGGATCAATGTAAAATATTTTTTTTATCCCAAGTTGAAATGCTTTTTTCGAACACAATTCACAAGGACTTGCCGTGGTAAAAAGCATCCCTCCTTGAACTCCTTGCCCTCCAAATTTAGTGATTTGAAGCATAGCATTTTCCTCTGCATGAAGTGACCTAGTATGAACTTGATTATCTTTTAGTTCAAAAGCATTGTGACAAGATTTAAAACAAAAAGAACAATTCCTACCGCCTAATTTCGTTGAATCTACCTTCAATTCACTTAACTTTTCTTTGAATGATTTTTTATCCTTGTATTTTAATTTTGACTCACCTTTTTCAAATTCACTAAAATGATTTGAATTATTATCTTTTATAAGGTCATCTACACTTCTTAAATTACAAGGAATTTGATTTGTCGGAACATCATTCCAGCCAACCGCTTTAACAGACATATTTTTATCTGTAATAACGGCACCAACTTGCCTTGAAATACAACCTGAATTATATTTAGCGTTAAAAGCAATTTGCATAGTTCTTTCAATACCAGTTGGTGTAATAATCCCAGGATGAAAAATTAAAGCAATAAATTTAACAAGCTGAACTTCTAACGAAGCTTGTAATTCTGAATAACCTAATTCCTTTAATCCATATTCTTCATATTTTTCTGAGTAAAAAATATGGTAATCTGATTTTTGAATACAATTTTCTATATCAGGAGAAGTAAACTTGCCTGAATTAACCTCTTTTCCTTTATATTCGGTTTTAGTTAATTCTTCATTTAACGCTAAACATTTATCATCATCAGTGAAAGAAGCTATTGTGTGTTTTTTGTGCTCCAATCTCTCGGATTCAACTCGATTAATAGCAATACTGTAAAAGGCAGCGTACTTTTCTTTAAAATAATTTAGTTCTAAAGAATTTTTCAATGAATCAATTACAATCCTTCTACCCTTATTTTCATGATTCTTAAATAATTTAATAAGTTGGTTAATTGTTTCAGCTACAGTGTATATGTTTTTCAAAACATCTGTACAACCTTGACAATAGTTAGTTGTACCTTGACCACGTATGTTATTTGCTAAATCATGCAATAACAATGACGTTTTATGATAATTAATTTCCCTTAACTTAGTAATAATATCTGAGCTTAACTTAAGTAATTGCTCTAATCTTCCTGCGTCTTTAGCGGCTATAAGAAATTCATTTATATTAGAGTGAGAGTCCCCAATAGCTTTTAACTCTGTAATATTTTTTTGGAAGTTTTGTATTACCGCGTTATTAATGTCTTTCTTATTAAATCTCTTATCATTATCTTTTAGATTAAAACTTAAAATAATACTCTTAAACTCTTCATTGAAAGTCAAGCTTTGAAAAGAATCCCATAATAGATGAATAATTAACACATCTGCGTATTTTATTATTTGAAATTCCGTCCAATTTCTATTCCATTTCAAAAAATCATGGCAAATGCGGTATTTTATCTGGTCAACGTCATTAGTTTCAATTTCTGGGATTATTTCTACCTTTTCAATAAACTTTGGATTATTTAGTTTTTTAGCCACCTCTGTACATCCTGCACCGCTTTTCCCTGTCAACCCAATGATTACAAAATCCTTTCTTAATCTATATAATTCATCCATTTTATTTCAATTTTAACTTCTTATTAGATGTGTCATATTCATAACTCACAATTCTTTCATGGAGACATTAAATCTATTTCGCCTCTTTTCTGGCGTAGTTAATAACTGAAAAGAAAACACCTTATCAAGTATTTATTATGCTACTTAACAATTTAAGAACCATCACACTAGTAAACTAAAAACAGATTTTGAATATTCCTTCAAAACCCGTTAAGCTGAACTGCATTGCACCGCTAATATAAATAAATATATCACAAACCTTCATTGATAAATGAAGCGAGTACGTGTTTGGTGTTTTCAACATGTACTCGATTCCCTATAATAATCAACTGCTTGTCAGGTTGGTAATTGAAACTAGTCGTTAATCTATTAAATTCACCCTTCGACCATTAAATGTGTGTTTATTGCCATATTTTTCACATCTTGTCACTAAGAAAACGTATCAAGCACTTTCATACTAATAATTTCCAATCACATGATCATCAAGGGAGAGCACAAGCAAACCATTTGGATAGACCAAAAAAATCCAGGATCTGTTTACACTTTCGACCAACGCTATTTTCCTCACGAAACTAGAATTGTGGAGCTACAGTCTACAGATGATGTTGCTGAGGCGATTAAATCTATGGTTGTTCGCGGGGCACCTTTGATTGGTGTTACCGCAGCATACGGGATGTATTTAGCTGCCTTGGCATATGAAGGTGCTACGTTGTATGATGAAATGATTGAAGCTGCCGATTTTCTAAACAAAACCAGACCCACTGCAGTTAATTTGCATTGGGCTATTCAGGAACAATTAAAAGTTGTGGAAGGTAATAAGCAGTTAAATCATGTTGATCTTGCCTCCCTCTTGCTCGAAAATGCGGAAAAACTAAAGAAAGAAGACATCACTACTTGCAGTGCCATAGGCGATTATGGATTATCACTTATTCGTGAAATATCTCAATTTAAAGGAGGTAAAGAAGTGAACATACTCACGCACTGTAACGCTGGTTGGCTTGCTTGTATTGATTGGGGCACGGCCACGTCTCCTATTTACAAAGCATAT
This sequence comes from Flavobacteriales bacterium, assembly GCA_047634195.1. Taxonomy (GTDB): domain Bacteria; phylum Bacteroidota; class Bacteroidia; order Flavobacteriales_D; family Luteibaculaceae; genus JBLIDJ01. The sequence goes on along the minus strand of JBLIDJ010000006.1, from coordinate 29,802 downwards.
GATGCAGGAATCCGCATACACGTCTGGGTTGACGAGACAAGACCTCGCTTGCAAGGGGCAAATTTGACTGCATTTGAGCTGGCCGAGCACGGAGTGCCACATACCGTGATTACCGATAATGCTGGAGGGCATTTAATGCAACACGGCGAAGTTGACATGGTTATTGTTGGTACAGACAGAGTTACTCGTACAGGTGACGTAGCTAACAAAATTGGCACATATTTAAAAGCTCTTGCTGCCAACGACAATCACATTCCTTTCTATGTAGCGCTTCCATCTACTACTATTGACTGGACTATTAGTAATGGATTAACTGAAATTCCTATTGAAACCCGATCGCCCAACGAAATACACAAAGTGATGGGCAAAACAAAAGAGGGGAAATTGGTTAAAGTAAGAATCACACCTGAAAACAGTTCCGCTATTAATCATGGCTTTGACGTGACACCGTCGAGGCTTGTTAGTGCCTTAATAACTGAAAGAGGAATATGTGAAGCAACTGAAAATGGTTTGTTAAGTTTGTTCCCTGAATTTATGACACATGAGTTACATTGACGAAGGCTACATTAAGTTTGATTGTACTTGGGAACAGACAACTATTACCGTTTCTTGTTCGAAACAACTATTAGCCACGCGAGATTACATGCACCAATTGGGTTTGATTGGTTTTGACAAGACGCATCAAGTTGGATACGGAAATATTAGTGAACGAATCGATAGTGATCAATTCATCATTTCAGCTACGCAAACAGGCCACATACTGCCTATCTTACCCGAGCATTTTACACAAATTACAGGATTTAACATTCCGCAAAATCAAGTGAATTGTCAAGGCCCAGCCAAAGCATCGTCCGAAACCATGACGCATGCATCGTTGTATGACACCTTACCAGAGGTGCATTGCATCATTCATGTGCATTCAAAGCATATTTGGGAGCAACTGTTGATTACCGAAATGTGTACGGGAGAAAAGGTGCCTTATGGCACGCCAGAAATGGCTTATGAGATAAAAAGACTTGTGAAGCTACCTTCGGTTCAAAAGGCAAAAATCATGGCCATGGCAGGCCATGAAGATGGGGTTATTTCTTTTGGAGCAACTTTTGACGAGGCAATAAATACCCTTAAAAAATACATTCCCAGCAATTAATCTTTAATTTCTTGACACAATTCTATCAATACGCCATTAGAGCTTTTGGGATGTAAAAAACAGATGAGTTTATTGTCTGCTCCTTTTTTTGGTTCTTTGTGAATTAGCTGAAAGCCTTCTTTTTCTAAACGTTTCATCTCGGCACGAATATCATCCACAGCAAAGGCTATGTGATGCACTCCTTCTCCTTTTTTTTCAATGAATTTGGCAATCGAGCTATCTGCATTGGTGGCTTCTAGCAATTCTATTTTATTGGGCCCTACTTGAAAAAATGACGTAGAAACACCTTCAGAAGCTACTTCTTCCACTTTATAATGAGCCTGTCCAAACAAGGATGCAAATAATTGATTTGATTCCTTCAAATTCTTGACAGCTATACCAATGTGTTCTATTTTTTCTAATCCCATGTTTGGTGATATTTATAGTATCTCGTTATGTTTATTTCTTTGTCTAACTCCTGACCCTCCAGCAAATAATCTAAAAATTCGTTGGCATGGAAGGGAGCCAACATCACTGCTTTGGTTCCAAAACCATTAAATATATACAATCCCTTTTTTTCGGGGTGTTCTCCTAACAAAGGTTTTCTATCTAACACTGTCGGTCGAATACCTGCGGTATGGCTAATAATTTCAAAGTCTAGTTGAGTAATGGATCTTAGTTTGTCTATCAATTCTTGTTTTTTCTCTTCGATAAGTGTCAAATCTGTTTTGTCCCACTCATAGGTTGATCCTATTCTGTACAAATCATCACCTAATGGCTGCACAAAAAATCCACTATTCAATACACTCTTAAACTTTAAGTCCTTACACTTGACAACAAGCAATTGGCCTTTGTTAGGTTTTATAGGCGCCCACTTAAAATAGGGGTTGTTTAAGGCTTGAAATCCCTCGCAAAAAACGACATACTTAGCAGAAACTTCACTTTTGTAATTCCATCTCCCATCATTATTTGTGAGTTGATTGTAATCAAATTCTTCCAATTTCAATGTATCGTTTTGCAGCAACCACTCTTGAAAATCCGTCAGCAATAGTTTCAGTTTTACTTCTCCAGCCTGTTTCACCACACCATATCCAAAATTAGCTTTAATATGGCTAGGCAATTGTTTGGCGTCTCCATCACTCAGGTAATCTTCAAAAAGTGGACTATCCATGCGTTCGTACCAATTGTTTTGGTCTATTTGATTCGCAAATAATCGGTAAACGTCTGTGGTGTTTTGATACGATTTCCCGAGTAGTACTTTCACGTTGTCACAAAATTGCAGTAAAACGGGTAGGACTTTATCTACTTGCCAACTTTTAGTAACACGTTTAAACACGATAGGGTTGTACATGCCTGCCGACATGATAGATGACGAAGATTCATGATTTTTATCAATCATGGTATAGGAAACATTTCTAATGCCTAGCTGCACTGCAAGGGCAGTACCAGCCATTCCTTGACCAACAATTAATACATCGACTTGTTTCATGATAATGTATTATTTTGACTAGACTAATTAGTTTCTAGATAATTGTTAATTTCGGGCAAGGTAAGTTCAAGGGCCATATGGAGTTTAGCATATCGCTTTTCCAATTCTGCGAATGGTTTGTTTTTAATCGCTAGTTGTTCCAATAAATCGGCTTGTTGAAGCACCAAAACTGAACCCGCAGCTCCACTAGCACTTTTAAGTTTATGAACCCACATAGATATACCATCGACATCATTGTTGTCAAAAGCAGTTTTTAAAGGATTCATCATACCTGGGAGGTTTTTCAAATATATCCTTAACATATCTAGTACAAAAGAATGATCGTCACCTGCTATTTCAATAAGATTTTTGAGTTCGAGCGCCTTCATGATTTATAGTTTAAATGACAAGCCAATAGCAAGTACTTCTTTAAATTGCACCCTTGGTCCCATACTGTCTGTGATTCCGTCATTGTTTTCATCAATAGCGATATTCACATCATGGTCGTAAACTAAAGTGGTGCTAATACTTGCCGTTAAAAATTTATTCACTTTCATGGCTATTAACATTTCCCAGTTTACGTCAATATGGTCAGGATTTTCTTCATAATTCGAGAAAGCTTCAATTTTTGTCGTTAAACGAGTGTTCTCAAAAATGTCTTTTTGTATTTGTAATCGACCTAAACCACCAAATTCTGCTCTTAATTTATGGCCTGGAGTAACACCAAAAGCGCCCGCATCAGACAAAGCCGTATTATTCACTACCGTTAATTTTCCAGTTACTGGAGATAAATAGAATTCAAACCATTTTTTTCGTTTGTAGGTAACCCCTACTGAAAGTAAAACATACGCAGGTGACAAAAAATCGGAAATAATCACGGTGTCGCTCGGATAATTGTAGCCAGGTGTAAATTGAGATTTAAACCCCAAAAATCCAGCATATGAGAACCGCTTATTGATTTGTTTACTTATTTGGGATGCCAGATCTATTTTATCGTCCGATTTTCGAAATTCATCTTCTCCTTGTTTTTGTAATCCAAAACCAAGAGTCAATTCATTATTCCAAGAAATTTTATCTTTTCCATAATTGGCAAATAAATTCACCAAACCATTGATGGCGATGGAACTTTGTCCACCTCCAGCCCAATTAGTTAACGAAACTTGTGAGAAATTGGGGTTAAACATCCCTCCTTTTTGCCAAAGCGAATCGTTTTTAACCTTTTCAGGTTGCTGAGAAAAACATAAAAATGGCAACAAAAACAAAATCGCACAAAGCTTACGCATATACTATAACGTTTTAAGGCGCTTCATTAAGTTTTCTTTATATGATCTGCTCACTGGAATTAACTTGTCGTTTATGACCACAGTATTGTCTTCGATCTCCACAATGTGATCCATTCGTACAATAAATGATCGATGTACTCTCGCAAACTGATCGCTAGGCAACTTGTGGTCGATAGCTTTCATGGTTGATAGGATAGTAAATCTCCCGTCTTTTGCATAGATATTGACATAATCTGCCAAAGCTTCTACATATAGAATGTCACTTAAAAATATTTTTATCAAGCGAGAATCTTTCTTGACAAAAACATAAGGCGTATTTATCTCAGGTTCGCTAATGGCGTCGAATACCCTACCTGCTTTTTCAACAGCTTTATTAAAACGACCTAATTCGAGTGGCTTTATGATATAATCGGTTACGTCAAACTCAAATGCTTCAATCGCAAATTCTTTTTTTGATGTAATTAAGATTATTTGAGGGACATCAAAATTTTCGATAAACTCCATACCAGACATTTCAGGCATTTCAATATCTAAAAAAATAAGGTCTATTTTTTCTGTTTTTAAGCATTCAGCAGCATCTAAAGCGTTGTCAAATTCACCAATCAATTTCAATGATTTCGTTTGCTCAACACATTTTCTGACAGCTAATCTGCTTAATTCTTCGTCATCAACTATAATACAATTCATTTGCTTCATGTTTTCGATTAATTATTCTTAGGACAAAGTACAACTTTAATACTTTTTTTGAAACTCAAAAAAAGTATTAAATATCATCTTGTGGAATATCAACTGACTCTGTCACGATTTTTTTGCCATCCTTAATCAAGGCGAAGGTCATAACCAAACTCGTTAATATGATTGTGTACAATAATATGCTTGGTGCAAAATCATCATTTTGAAATTCTAATGGAATAGCAAAAAACAATAATATAGTGATCAGGCCACGTGGTGCGATAAATAGTTGAGGTATTATATCGTTCCACAAAAATAGCTTTAGAAAAACATACCGAACAGCAAACAATGCCAATACGATGCACGAACTTATTATGGCTACTTCCAGGTTTAGCAACAAAGAGAGGTTGATGGAAATTCCGAATATGACAAAGAAAAATGTGCGCACAGCAAAGGCACTTTCACCAATCACGATATGAAAATCATGCAATATTTTTTTGATGGCTATCTGGTCTGCAATTTTTTTCAATGGTCCTATAAAAAACAACTTTGAATTGTTGAGTACCAAACCAAACACCAAAATAATTACTAAAGATGATAAATGGAATTTTTTGCCAATGGCATACAACAGTAGCAATACAGAAATAAGCAGGAATAATTTGACTTGAGATTTAAGTTTCTGAAACACCCAAATAAGGGCGTAGCTAATGATAATTGAAAGCCCTATGGTTATAAAGATATTCAATAGCACATCCGAAATAATTTCTTTTGCGCTTACTGCTTCTGCATTTCCAAGCATAAAATAAAAGAACATAATTCCCAAAATGTCAGAGAAGGTACTTTCGTACACCATAAATTCTTTTTTATGTTCAACCAAATTACCCATACTTGGGATAATAATAGCACTACTCATGATTGACAAGGGAATAGCATATAACAAGGCTGTGAATTTGTCTTCAATGATGAAGAAATGAATGATTAATGCACAAGCAAACGCGGATCCTATTAATGCTAATAATGCGACCAAGAAAGATTTCCAAATGATAGGCCATCGTTCTTTTTTGAGTTTTAAATCTATCGCAGCTTCAAGGACAATCATGATTAGCCCTACATTCCCTAATACTTCCAATGCGGGCATCAAAGGCTCTTTACTAATGCCATAATACAGCATTGCTTGATGTAGAATAATACCTAACACGATAAGCATTAGTACACTGGGTATATTGGTTTTTTTCGCAAAAACATTAAACATATGTGATAATATGATAATGACTGATGCAGCGATAATAATCTCGAACGTCCCCATAATTATTCTGTTTGTGCGCTACTCAATTTATTAAAAATCTGTTCAAACTGATGACTTAATGAAGGAAACAAGATATGATAATATCCTTGTTTTAATTTTATTTGTGCTTTGTCATAGGAAATAGCAGCTCCTTCTTCTAGTAATTTTCCTTCTGCGTTAAATAAACTGTAATGCAATTTAGCCTTTAATACTCTTTTAGATTGCCCTGTCGAATAATCATTAATCATCTCTCGGGAGGTATTCAATTGATTTAAAAACAGAAAATACTGTTGTTCAGAAAAGTCGTTCATTTGTTCAAACAAAGTGGGATTAAGCACTTTAGTTGACATGAATCGCTCTTCTTTATTTTGCTCTACAATTATTTGTCCATCTTTGATTGACGCATGTTCTCTTGATTCGTCACTCTCTGAAGTCCCTTTTTGTAGTTTTCTAGCAAACCCTTTTAGCTTACCCAAGGTTTTTGCCATGGCTTTTTTAGCCTTATTATCTTCTAATACGATATCCTCTGGAACAGGGACTAATTTGTAATCGTAGCTGACTGATTTGTGTACACCATCTAAAAAATTAACTACAGAATCATCTTGAATATTAGCTAGTGTGGTAATATCAAACAAATTAGCACCCGCTAAATAGACACTTTTTTCGGCGCCAATTCTGGTTTCTCGTGTTACTTGCAAGGAGGTATATCCCGAAACTTGAACAATTTCATCATCCATGTCGGACAGATGCAAGTTCATGGCATAAGGAATAATCATCAACTTTGGTTTATTAGTTTGCTGTGCCACAGCACAACAAACCAATAAACACATTACCAGCGTAAAACCAGGTTTAAACATTAATTAAATAATTTAAAAACATCATTTCCATTAGCAAAAAGTAATAAGCCTAATAATAACATCATGCCCACCATTTGAGCGTATTCCATTACTTTTTGGTTCGGAGCTCTTCTTGTTATGATTTCGTAAAGCAAAAACATTACATGTCCACCATCAAGTGCTGGAATAGGCAATATGTTCATAAAAGCTAAAATGATAGAAATTAGTGCTGTTAATTTCCAAAACGATTCCCAGTCCCATGTTGGTGAAAACAAACTGCCAATGGTACCAAAGCCACCAATTTGTTTCGCTCCAGCAGAGGTGAAAATAAGTTTAAGAGAACTTACATACCCATTCAACGTATTTATTCCCATTTCAATTCCAGCAGGAATTGACTCCAATACATCGTACTTTTTCTTTTCTATCTTAAGTAATTGTACAACCGATTGATTTTCAATACCTATAAAACCACCGGTATCTACTAAGACTCTTTTTTGAATTACAAGATCATTCCTGTTGAGCTGAACAAGTAAAGAATCTCCAGCATGATCTCTAATGTAGGTGACTATTTCACGTGAAAATGTCATATCTATTGAGTCAAGACCTACTATTTTATCTCCTATTTGAAAATCGGCCAATTCAGCTGACATATTTTGATAAACGCTATCAACAATGAAAGGAATTATAGGTATAATAAAACGTTTTTTACCCGATTCTAATAATGCTTCATAATACCCTTCAGGCAATTCGATGATGGATTGAATTCCGTTTCTTTCAATGGTTATTAGGTTACTTTCTCCTAAAACAAGATGTTTGTTAAGTTGGTCAAAATCAGTGGTGGAAACACCTCCTATTTTTACAATTTTATCACCGTCTTGAAATCCAAAATCTTGGAAAATTTCATCGTAATAAAAACCATCTTTAATGTTTTCAACAGGAAGTTTTTCCACACCCCAAACATTCAACACCATGGCGTAAATAGCCATACCTAATATGATGTTTACGGTGACGCCACCCAGCATGATAATTAATCGTTGCCAAGCAGGTTTAGATCTAAACTCCCACGGCTCTGGCTCTTTCTTCATTTGTTCCTTGTCCATAGACTCATCAACCATTCCAGCTATTTTTACATAACCACCCAAAGGCAACCAACCAATACCATATTCAGTGTCTCCTTTTTTGAATTTGAAAAGAGAAAACCATGGATCGAAGAAGAGGTAAAACTTTTCTACTCGTGTTTTAAACAATTTGGCGGGTATAAAATGCCCCAATTCGTGTAACACGACCAAAATTGATAATGACAATATTAGTTGACCTGCTTTAATTAAAATTTCCATTCTTCTTATACTTTAACTATCAATTCATTGCAGTAAGCTCTTGCTTCTGCATCACTATTTACATAATCTTCGTATGTTGGTTTGGCAATATAGCTCACCTTTCCCATACATTTTTCAATAACATCTGACATTTCTAAAAACCCTACTTTATCCTTCAGAAATGCATCTACGATATACTCATTTGCAGCATTTAAAACACACGCTACATTTCCTTTTTGTTCTAATGCTTCATACGCCAAGTCTAAGTTTCTGAAAGATACGCTATCTGGTTTTTCAAAGGTTAGTGTTGGGTAATCCATAAAATCGAATCGCTTAAACTCGTTTTTAAATCTATCTGGGTAGCTCAAGGCGTATTGGATTGGCAATTTCATGTCAGGCAATCCCAATTGAGCTTTCATAGAACCATCCTGAAACTGCACTAAGCTATGTACTATCGACTGTGGATGCACAATCACATCTACTTGACTCGGCTTTAAATTAAACAACCATTTAGCTTCAATCACTTCAAGCCCTTTGTTCATCATAGAAGCTGAATCAATAGTGATTTTAGCACCCATATCCCAGTTTGGGTGCTTCAACGCTTGTGCTTTAGTAACATTGGCCAGCTGTGCCCTATTCATTCCTCTAAAAGGCCCACCAGAGGCTGTTAGGTATATTTTTTCAATAGGATTGTGGAATTCACCCACAAGGCATTGAAAAATAGCAGAATGCTCCGAATCTACTGGGTATATGTTTACACCTTTTTCTTGTGCTCTTTGGGTGACCATTTCACCAGCAACCACCAATGTTTCTTTGTTGGCAAGTGCAATATTTTTACCCGCTTCAATTGCAGCCAATGTGGGTTTAAGTCCTGCATAGCCCACCAATGCGGTCAACACAACATCTATGGTATCCATAGATACTACTTGTGATAGCGCATCAATACCTGCATAAACCTTGATGTCAGTATCTTTGAGGGCATCTACTACATACTCATACTTGCTTTCATTGCCAATAACGACAACATTAGGGTTGTACTCAAGTGCTTGTTTTATCAATAAATCAGCATTGTTTTGTGCAGTAAGCACCTCAACTCCTAGCTTATGCTTATTAGCAGCAATAACCTCCAATGCTTGAGTTCCTATGGATCCTGTTGATCCTAAAATGGCGACAAATTTCTTTTCTGTGTTTTGCAAATTGATTGATTTTGATGACGCTAAATTAACGCTTCTTTGAGTTGTTTTTAATTTCAGACACTAAAACAGTTTTGGCCGCTGTTAAATCCTTTATATTCACAAAAGATCCTTGGCCTTGTTTGGCCATTTCGGCTAGTTCCAAGGCGATATTTTTGTCGGTCTTTATTCCAACAACTGACAGTTTTATCTGCTCTTTAGCTTTTTTACGAATAAGTCTGTAAAAACCTTTTGCCTCAAACGCACCATCTGTCACTAAAATAATTTGATTGTTTCCTCCTTCAATAAAGGCATCCTCAGAAACACCATACGCTTGATCTAGTCCTTTATCACTGGCAGTAGTTCCTTTGGCATCCAAACTCCAGATAAGACTATCTATCAACAATTTTTGATTTCCTTGGGTAGGCATCAAAATTGTTGTGGCATGACTAGCATAGGTGACAATAGACATATAATCAATATCCCTAAGTTTAGAGGTGAGTTCAATCAAGGAAATTTTCAATAAGTCAATTCTTTCTAAATAACGCATAGAGGTAGAAACATCTAACAGAAATACGATATTGTTTGGAACATAATCAACCCTAGAAAAGTCTTTTGGGTCAAGGGCGGCTTGTTGTTGTGTTTCAAGAGCAACAATGGTGGCTATTGAATCCAATTTCTCTTGCTCAGTAGCTAGGTAAATCCGGTTAGCCAATTCTCGTTCTATCGCGTCATCTATCACATTGCTAGAGACTGATAGGGTGTCCATTTTAGCGAGTTCAGCTTCGATGGCAGCATCTACCATGGAAGTGCTATTTGAAGGGACATCTTGTTCTACTCTTGTCACATCAATGTTTTCTTCTTTGACAATAGTTTTTGGCATCCTAGAGGTATTTAGTTTGCCTACAGTTTGCGCCACAACCTGTTCTTTTTCATTCGTTTTACCTACTTTATTTATTTCGGGACTAGGCTTTTTAGTACTTTTTTGTTTGCTTAGAGTGGGCAAAGTTGTCAGGAATTCAGGTTTACCTTTAATCCGAATTGTATGCTTTGAGTTGCGTCTGTTAAAATAAACCATCTCGTCTGCTACAACAATATTTTCTTGTTTGGCTTGAATTCTATACAGTCCTATAGCCGCAGCTTTAAGCCCTACCAAGCCGTTTTGATTAGTTTTGCCAGTAAACGTTTCTTGGCTTGACCGACCTATAAGAATAGTTACATTCTCTATCGGTTTTCCATTCTCCATAACCACTTCGACGGCTAGGTCAAAGCCAATTTTGTATGGATTAACATCACCAAAGTCAGGGCAAGACTGTAATGCCATGGTGGCAGTTTCTAACACATTTGCTTTTAACACAATTGTTTTAGGTTTGTTAGAGCTGCTAGTCCATACCAATACTTTTTCTTTGAAACTTCCTTTTTCAAATGGATCAATAAAAAGCCGAATAAACATGGTACTATCCGGTGCAAGTTCTTTCTTAGAAATGCGATAAGTAATAGAACGTGGTGCTTCTAATCGTAATATTTGAGCTGTTTTTTTTTCCTTGTTTGTTACTTCTAAGTCTATCCATCGTAAAGTTTCCCTATCAACTTCTCCAAAATCATGCGTTGAGAATTCAAACGATAATTGTGCCCATAAAAGACTAGAACAACGAACGAATAAAAATAGCAACAACGATTTTTTCATCACAAAAAGATATAAAAAAAGGTCTCCGAAGAGACCTTTTTTAACTTAGAAATATGTTAATAATTATTTCTTGGCTTTACCACTCAATAATCTATTCTCTAATATTTTAAATTCTGTACGTCTATTCAATTGACGATTCTCAGGGTTATCACTACCGTCATCATTTGTATTAGAAACTAATGGTTGAATTTCTCCATATCCTTTAGCAACAATCATATCTTTCTGAATTCCTTTAGTAATCATATAGTCAACCACTGATTGAGAACGTTCACGAGATAATTTCTGATTGTAATTCAAACTTCCTTTTGAATCGGTATGAGAACCTATTTCAACAACTAAGTATGGGTAACGAATCAACTGAGAAGCTAGTTTATCCAAAACAACTTTTGACTCTGGTCTTAAGCTTGCTTTTCCGTAGTCATACAAGATGTTTTCTAATTTAACAGCTCTGTTAACTTCAATCGTTATCAGTTTAACGTTAGGAAGGTACAAAGTGTCTGATGGTGCAATAGACCCTTTTGCAAGAGGCGCTTCATCATCAAGAAAATTTTCTTTTGTGTAGGTAATTTTATAAGGTATTTTTCCAGTTATTGGCAACACATAATTACCATTAAAATCTGTGTAGGTAACTAACAATTCGTCTGTTCCAGTAGAATCTAATAAAGTAACTTTTACATTTTCTAACACGTTATTATCAACAGCATCAAGTACAACACCTGCAACAAAAGAATTAGATAATTCGAAGCCAAATAACTCATAACAACATCCTAAATCTCTGTCAGAAGAAAAATACCCCATGTTTGGTGATTTGTCACTTACTACGAAGTATGCATCATCAGAATTTGAATTGATTGGATATCCAATGTTCACAGGAAGTTTCCATGCATTACCATCTCTAAGAGCTAACATTACATCCAATCCACCCATTCCAATGTGTCCTTCAGAACTAAAATATAATCCTTGGACAGCAGCGTCAAAAAATGGAGTAACTTCATCTTCAGGTGTATTGACATTTGGCCCAAGATTTACGGCTCTACCAACTGGCATACCATTGTTGTCGAGACGGCAATAGTAAATATCCATTTTTCCAAATCCACCGTTTCTATCCGAAGCAAAATAAAGACCAGATCCATCATGGGTAACATGAGCATTCTTAGTGCGAGAATCACGTACATTAACGATATCATTTAACTCTACAGGAGTAGTCCATAAAGAATCATTTAATGGGCGACTCATGAAGATTTTGTGAAACGGAGTACCATCTTCATCAGACCAAATAGTAACATACAAACGTTGACCATCTCTAGAAACAGAAGGTGAAGCCACATGTCTATCTAATCCAAAACCAAAGTCCAATTTAATTAAAGCACTGTCATAGTTGTTGTATGTCATTAAACTGTTTACGAATGCACCGTAAGACTTTGAAGATTTGTTTTTGTTTTTCAAGCGAGAAGTAGTAAACACAAACTTCTCGTCGTCCATCATGCTTGCAGCATAATTAGATGCATCAGGAGTGTTCACTTTAAAGGTATCAATCTTAAAGATTTCACCAGTTGGAGCTTCACTTAACTGTTTTAAAGCATAATTACAAGCGTCAATATAGAAATCAACTTGACGTAAACTTGCTTTACTAGCTTCATCCATTACAGAACGACCTGTTTTGGTTTCTCTAATATAAACAGCAGTAAAAACATTTTTAGCCTTTTTAAACTGAACTAGTGCTTCTTCATAATGTGCGTTTTTCACTAACACTTTTGAATAACTAACTAAGTCTTTAAAGTCGTTAAACTCCTGTAACGAAACTAATTTTGCATACCATACTTCTGCATTGGTATAATCAAAATATTTTACATAACACAAGGCCATACGCTCAATTGCGTAGGCATATACATCGAACTCTGAGTTTTTATTCTCTGGAGTTGTATATTTGAAAGGAAACATTACTTCGTCAGCATTTTCTAGCTCATCAAAAACTTTTTGATAATATTCTTGCGCGGTATAATAGTTCTTTTCGTCAAAGGCTTTGTCAGCTAATTCAGTGTTCGACAAAAACTTTTGTGCGAAACCTCCAAAAGAGCTGAACAGCATTGCTATGGTAACGATTAGGCTAAGCTTCTTCATGAAATGCGTTTAATAAATGATAAATTAAAGTCTTGGGCAAATAAATTTCTCTTCAACAGTTTGTTTTCTTCTAATATAAATGAAAGAAAGTTCAACTGCATTTTTGTTCTTACCAACATCCGATAAGGCTGATAAGTTGACGTCGTAACTAATTCCAAACTGGAAATCGTTGTATAACAATCCAACATAAGGAATAGCGGAATCATTCATACGGTAACTTACACCACCCACTAATACTGTTCTGGTATCAATAATACCGTAAGCAAAGTTAAAGCCCATAATCCAATCGGTAGGCTTATTTAAGTGATACAGGTATTGAAAGTGTGGAGTAATATCCAATTTCTTACGAACACGGATTTTAACACCACCATGTCCTGCAAGTCTCATACCTACTTTATCTTCTTCCGATCCAAAAGCAAGGTCGGTATCCGTTATATGAGCGGCAGAAACTCCAGCGAAAGGGCTATATTTTCTGCCAGCCGCTCCGTTGAACCAAAAAGCACCTAAGTTTACGTCAAGGCCAGATGCATTAGGGTTACCAATGTTTTCTCCTGAATCATTTGTTTCTTCAAAACCAAAAGAGGGTAAGTATTGACTACCAAAAGTAGAGTTCTTTGTAGAAACCGATTTAGATAACATACCAACTTGACCACCTACAATAAAGTGGTTTGGACTTTTACGTTTGTAGGTTAAGTCATAAGAAACAGAAGCTAATGCACTAAAATAGCTGAAGTCTAAAGGACCTCCTTTTAAATCCATAACCGTAAGTCCAAAACCCCATCCTTTTTTGCGCGTGTCAACCGAGACACCAAAAGAAGAACCGTAGTCTATTGCTTGCCACTGCGATCTGTAAACACCCGCAACACGAACACTACCATTAAACTGTCCTGTTAAGGACGGGTTTAAGGTTAGTGGTGCAGAAAAGTACTGCGAAAAGTGTGCATCTTGAGCAGTAGCATTATAACTAGCCGACAATCCAACTAATAAGATTGCTATGCTCTTAACAAGAAATCTTTTTTTCATAATTATTTTCTAATAAGAGTTACTGTACCCTCTCTGTTGTAAATATTCCCTAAAAAGTCAGCGATAACTGCCGTATAAGCATACACACCACTAGGTTGATTTTCTCCTTCGTATATACCATCCCAGCCATTTTCTAAGCCAGAACCTCTATACACTTCATTACCATATTGATTATACACCTTCAATGATTTCAACTCTATGTTTTCACCAAACACCTTAAACTCATCATTGTTTAGGTCATTGTTTGGTGTAAACGTATTTGGTATAAAGATTTCAGGAACAGTACTTACTGTCAATGGTCTTTCCAACGTACCACTAGCAGTACAACCATCAGCTGTCGTTACTGTCAATAGAACATTGTATATTCCTTCACTATCATACGTATGAACTACAGGTTCTTGAGTACCATCAGCAGATAAGGTGTCAGTCTCAACGTTACCATCACCATAGTTATAATTTTGAATGTATGTACCAGAAGTAAGGTTATTGAATGTAAACGTATTGATAAACTGTCCTACTACAGAAGGTATGGTTGCTATAGCAACAAATTTAACAACAGGTGTGAAGTTTACTCTCAATTCTAAATTTCTATTAACTTCTACATCACACCCAGCTTCATCATTCATTTTGAAGGCAAGGTTGTATGTGTAAACATCACTAGGGTCGAAGTTAGGATCTGTGTAAGATCTTGCGTCTGGAAAGTTTTTAGTGATTTTAAAATCGTCTCCATTGATAAACGTATTGCTAACTTCAGAGCTCATGTTTTTAAATATTACCGTATAATTACCAATTGGTTTATCACCTGGGGTTATTTTAAAGGTAAACTCTTCGCCATCACAAATTTGTCCTAGAGATGGCTCAAAGGTAGGTGCATCTGCTTGGCTATTGAAGGTGCAAATTTTAGTAGTACATGTATTAAATCCTTCATCCGATTCTTCACAATCTAGTATTCCTTTACGTCTTACTTCAAATTTAACAGACTCACCTGGACTTAAACCATCTACAATATAAAAGAGCTGGGTTCCAGCTGGAATATCTGGTCCACCATTCAGATTTATAATGTGATCTGTAACTCCTCCTGCAAAATTCCATGTGAAAGTAATAGAATTAGTTGTTGTTGTACCACAAGTCACAACTGGCTTAGCTAATTTGTCACGCACATCAATAAAAGCAGGTACTCTTTTACTTTTCCCGTCTCCACAAATGTTTGAATACACAACCTCTAACCAATACGTAATATCAGCATTGATAGGTCCGCTCAACTGAAATGTTTTAGTAGTTTGAACTAAAGTTCCACCAGATTCTTCAGTATACCAATAGTAATCTGCATTGTTACCATCATCAATACTAGAAGTTGCGGTAACATTAACTCCTTCTCCTTTACAAATCAATATTGGATCACCATTATTAATCGTTGGGTCAAGATAATCTTCAGCAAGGTATGCGTATACTTTTCTAATACCCTCTTCATCATCATTCACACACAAGCCTTCTGCTCCTACAGCAGTATACATCATCGAGTCAGATATCAATTGAACATCGAAAGAAGGGCCAGTAAATACTAACACACCCAAACTGTTGTACCATCTGTAGGTATAAAGCGGATTAGGATTTTCAATATTAAAGGTTACAATATCATTCAAGCAAGCGAATATTTTACTTTTCACTACTTCAATCGTAGGAGGAGAAGTCATCGTTAAGGTAACTTTCGCTCTATTACTAACAGCTTCTGTACAGTTTGCTTGATCTATCTGTATATAAAAGCTAGTGTCTTGCGCTAATGGATTAATTGTAATACTATTTCCTGTTCCAATTTGAGTTCCGAAAAGTGGTGCGTCCCAAATAGTGAAGGTAACGTTAGCTACCGCAGGGGCAGTGATAGTAACACTGTCTCCATTACAGACTGATGAGCTAAGATCAGCAATATCAGCTAAAATGCTGGTAGTACTTACAATCGTGTATTCTTGTCTTGTATCAGAAGTACATCTGTCGTTCGTTGCCTCTGCATACACAGTAATAGTTCCACCATTGTCATATAATTTTAGGGTATCACCTCTATGTAGTTCGCTTCCACCAACTGCCGAGTCATACCATACTATTTCTCCAGCAGATGCTAGCGCTGTTGCTAAAACACTGTCTCCAGGACATACTAACAAAAAGGTATTGTTTGCAGTTAAGGTAGGTTTCGGTACGGCATTAATGTCAACACGTTTTCTAAAAAGACTTGAGTCACAACCACCCGCAATAGCAACTGCATCGACATACAAATCAGTATCGGTTGTTAAATTAAATGTGTAAGAAGTTCCTGTAAAAAGTTTTGTTCCTCCAAGTGAAGCTGTGTACCAGTTGTAGGTTACGCCTCCAATAGGGTTCGTGATGTCTACCGTTACATCTTCACCAGCACATGAATTGATAATTGAATCAAATTCAGCGAAAAACAATTCTTCTTTTAAGAAAACATTAATAGGTACTAGGTTTTCAGAAACACAACCTGCTTCATTCGTTTTCTGCACATAAAACACTGTGTCACTTAAAATAGGGCCCACTAAAATTGCGGGAGGGCTTGAATCAATTAACATTGTTCCTGCTGCGTCTTCATACATGATGAAAATACCATCCGATGGCAGTGGGAAAATAAAGTCCGTAGTTCCATAACACCAATCGGAGATATCAAATTGAATAGGATCTTCCACTTCAGGATAAACAGAAACAACAATTGAATCGCACTCTAAACTGAAACAATTCTCATCTACATTTCGACCATAAAAATAATATGTAACATCTTGTGTGAAAGTAAAACCAGGGTTATTCGCTGCAGGGTTAAACGTAGAACCAACATATATCGCATCAGTACTTAAATTAGCTGGATTTGCAGTTGCATACCAATAAGGCTCTGTATTTGGTGACGGTGTCACCACTAAATCTTGAATAGAGTTATAACAGGCTAATACAGTGTTGCCACCAGTTGGTGCCGGTGGTTGAAAACGGAATAAACAAATTTCATGAAGCTGTAAACTTGAACTTAATGCCAGACCTCCGTAATCTACACGCACACCATAAAAACCCCCAAAACTTGAGGGTGGCAAGTAAATAAATTCGTAAACAAATTGAGATCCTGTCGGACTCAATAAAGATTTTTCAACTGAAACCTCTGAACCAGGAATAACAACTCCATTTATGTCAACAGCTGAAACGATAATTGCGCCATCGTCTCCTTGTGGATTGGTTGGATCAAGATTTGACGCTAATAAATCAACTCCATCACCTGCACTCAATATTATTTTCGCACTATCCACTCCACAGGCTTCATCATCCCATAAAAAGGTTTGAAAAACTGCATCACCCGGAACGGAAGCATTTATTATTAACTCAGAGTATGTATCGACATCTCCATCGTAAGCATTAAACGGTGTGTTTACTTGACAACCGACACAAGTTCCAACAACACCATTCGTTGAAGAGTTAGGAGAACTACAAGGCAAAGTACTTGCCACAATAAATTCTTTTACAGAAGCAGAAAAAATACGCGTGTTTGCATTAACTCCAGCTGCTGGCGGTATTAATTTCACTTCAACTCTATCGAAAGTAAACTGAGCGGGAAATCGATATTCGTATTTAAATGTCCCTTGCGCAGTAAAACCTGATCCGGTAATTTGTATTTGATCATTGTTTTGGTTAGAGCCAAGCCAGGTAGTAATTTGGATATTAGCCGAAGCAGCAACATTAGCGGTGTCAGAAGCACCCAATACCAATACAATTTCATTTCCAACACTCCCTATAAAAGGAAACGTTAACCGTTGTTGTATCGAAGCATCTGGACCCAAACCCACCTGTATGTTGAGCTGAGAGAATGTTGCATTACTGCCATCAACAGCATTGTTGGGATCAGTTACAGTACATGATGTACAAAGCCCACTCGTTGAGTTGTTTTGGATTGTTGCGTAACCCGCTGGTTGCGCAAAAGTGCTAGCTGCAGTTGCTACAGTTAACAGGGTTAATAGAAAGGATCTTAAAAGATTCATGTTAATACATTAGTTTATATGCATACTTTTAAACAATTGCAAACCTATAAAAAAATGCTGTTAAAAGAAAAATAAAAAAGAAATAAAAATTAAAGCATTCTTTAAGGTTTCACAAATATGAAAAGTAGCACGTGTTTCACATTTGTTTCAATTCATAAACGTCTTCATCATCAAGTTAGCCTCAACTCCTCGACAAACGACACGCTAATATAGCTAAACAACTTATAAACACTGTGAGTGTGTTGTTAAAAAGCGATGTAATTTTCTGGATTTACAGGTTCCCCTTTGTACCAAATCTCAAAATGTAAATGAGGCCCAGTAGTCAATTCACCTGTGTTTCCCATAATGGCTATCGCATCTCCAGCATTAACACCTTCGCCTACGTTTTTAAGTAACACACTATTATGTTTGTACACGGATATTAAATCATTTTCGTGTTGCACTTGAATCACAAAACCAAAATCAGATGTCCAAGAAGCAAAAATGACCATGCCATTATACACCGTTTTTATTGCTTCGTTTTTATTGGGCGAAACAACATCTGTCCCGAAATGAGCATTTTCTGCATCAAAAGAATCGGTCACAGTTCCTGTTATAGGAGCAAACAATGACATTTGTGACAATACTTTTTCTTTGCTACTCTCCGATTGTATAATAGGTATACTATATTTTTCTTCCGATTCTATCTTAGATCTTAACAAAGAATCATCACTTGACCTCGAAAAATTAATTTGTTTCGGTTTGTTATAGTTGGTACTAGGATCTTGAGGTTCAGTATGACTTGGATTTCCTTGTAGGATATTCAATAAATTGGAAACATAAAATTCGCGTTTCCTTAATTCTTCTTGCAATGAGTCTGCTTTGATAGAAGTCAATACCACTTTTTCTTTGAAAGAATTATCAGAATAACCTGGGATAAGTTCTTTTATAGGAGTGAAAACAATGATACTGATAAAAATAGAAGCGCATAAAAAAAAAGTCGCACCTGCAACAGCAATAACATTTAGGGGTGAAAGTTCTACCGAAAATTGTTCGGCAAACGTGATACTATTAAGTACGACTAGGCGATATTTGTTTCGCAGTCGCTTAATAATCTTCTCTTTTTTGTCAGTTGCTGCCATATATATTTTTACAAAAGCAAATATGAGATTTTTCGTTCAGTAAATAAAGTTTAAATGGTTCGATAAAATAAAATATTTTTACTGCTTTTTAGTTACATAGCTTTAAAGCTACTTTTGCATATGGTGTTTCACAAGATTAGATCTTATTTTTCTATACTCATTCTGCTATTTCTATTCGGGTGTTCTACCAAAAAAAACACCCGAATCAATCGTACCTTCCATAACATTACAGCCAAGTACAATGGCTATTTCAATGCCAACGAGATTGTAAAAAAGGAAGTAAAAGGTATTGAGAAAAGCCACAAAGATGATTATGAATACCTTCTTCCGTTGTTTATCTATGGTTCTGAAGAGCAAGCTAAGAGTTTATACCCTCAAATGGACGAGGCCATTAAAAAATGCTCCGAAGTTATTGATAGGCACTCCATGGTATTTAGAAATAAGGAGTATTGTAAATGGATTGACGACAATTATTTTCTAATTGGTAAAGCTTCTTTTTACAAAAAAGATTACCCTAAAGCCATTGAATTATTTAACTACGTGTCTAAAAATTATAAAGAAAATGAAATAAGGTTCGATGCTTTATTGTGGTTAGCCAGAACTTATGGTGAAAAAAACGATTTAAACAAAGCCAACAATTATTTAAAATTAGCTATTAATGACAAGAAATTTCCTGAAGAGTTAAAAATAGAAAGCAAACTCATTGAGGCTGATTTAAGCCTAAAACAAAAAAACTACCGCAATGCGGTTGTCCAGTTAGAGACAGTTACTTCTTTAGTTAAAAAGCGTAAAACAAAAGCACGCATCACCTTCATTCTTGCTCAAATTTACCAAGAACGCAACGACTCTGAAAAAGCAATTCGAGCTTATAATCGGGTGTTAAAGTTAAGACCCGACTATGAGATGGCTTTTTATGCCAACATCAATCAAGCATTAGCATTTAACAATAAAGGAAGTTCCGATGCAATCAAAGCTAAACTCAACAAAATGTTGAAGGATAATAAAAACAAAGAGTTTTTTGATCAAATTTATTATGCGCTTGCAGACATTGCTTTAAAAGAAAGGAAAAGAGAAGAAGGTATTTCATTATTGCAACAATCTGCCAGTGCAAGTGTTGATAATAACAGACAAAAAGCAAAATCATTTTTACGTCTAGCTAACCTTCATTTTGAGGACAGGACATACCAACAGGCACAACAATACTATGACAGTACAAGTTCTGTTATTGCTAAAGATCATGATGCTTATGAAATGGTACTGAACCGCAAAGAGAGTCTTACGCAATTGGTAACAAACCTGAAAACAATTTCTAGAGAAGATAGTTTACAGAACATTGCTGCTATGGACGAGGACGAACGAAACTTATTCATCGACAACCTAATTATACAAGAAATAGAAGATGAAGAACAGCGCATTAGAGATGAAGAAATGGCACTGCTAAATCTAAACAATAATCAAACTCCAATTGCAGGCCTACAATCTGGAGGATGGTATTTTTATAACATCAATGCTATGAATTTTGGCAAAACAGAATTCAGTCAACGTTGGGGTAACAGAAGTCTCAACGATGACTGGCGGAGAAGAAACAAAGAAAGTAATACTACCGGGGCCGACTTTGCTAACGCTACTCAAGCTACTAACGCAACTTCGGTTGGAGATCGCGCTAGTTATTTAGCAAACATACCTCTCACCCAAAACGCCTTGGATAGCTCCAATGCTAAATTGGATAATGCACTCTATAGTAATGGTATATTGTATAAAGAAAAACTAAATGACATTGCGAATGCCATCGAAGCCTTCGAAGAATTAACCGCCCGTTTTAACACTTCGACAAACTTACTCACTGCATACTACCAACTCTACCGACTATACTTACAAAAGGAAACAAGTGCTGGCGCCAATTATGTTTCATTTGACGCAAGAAGTAGTTCTGCTTATTACAAAGACAAAATTTTATTAGATTATCCAGACAGTGAATTCGCTGAATTAATTAGAGATCCTAATTATAAAAAAGAAGAAGACCTAAATGCTGATCGAGAATTAAACGATTATGCTCATACCTATGATTTGTATCAAAAACAAGTGTATGACCAAGCACTTATTCGTTCTAATTCGGCAATAAACAATGAACCAGACAACCTACTTTTACCAAAGTATTACTTAATAAAAGCGCAAATACTTGTCGCTATCAATGACAAAGCAGGATACACAGAAGCTTTGACAGAATTGTCTGAAAAATATGTTAATTCTGAGGAAGGAAAACTAGCAAAAGATTTGCTTACTAGAATGGAGAACTATGACCCAAGCACAGCCAAAGGTCCTGTTGAGTTTATAGATAATAATATCTACAGCATGGAGGATGATGCAGAACATTATTTTATCCTAGTTTTTCCAGATGAAAGTGATTTCAGCAGAGGGTTAAAAAACAACATCATTCAATTTAACGATAGATATTATAGAAACACGAGCTTAAAAATTGCGCAAAGCTATATTGACAACGAAAATCAATTAATGATTTTAAGAAGTTTTGAAAGCACAAAAAAAGGGATGGCTTATTACAAAATGTTTGTCACTAATACTGACGTGCTTAGCTCGCTTAACAAGCAGGCTACTTTGAAAAAATTCATCATTAGCACCAAAAATTTTTCAGAGTTATTTAGAAACAAGGATGTACCTGGATACGAAACATTTTTTGATAAAAACTACATTAAGTAAACGTTACGGTATTTTTTATTAAATTTGCAAAAAAAATTTATTAACATGTTTTCCAACAAAAACACAGAATCAATGGCGAAAACGAACGACACTAATTCTCCAGACAAGTTGAATAGAATTGTAGAAGGAACTATCATCGAAGGTGAGATTAAATCGAATAGTAATATTCGTATTGATGGGCACGTAAAAGGAATTACAACTACCAAAGGTAGATTAGTAGTAGGTCCTAATGGTATCATTGATGGCGAGGTTGTTTGTCAAAATGCAGACATAGAAGGAACACTTAATGGTAAAATTACGGTTTCAGCATTGCTTTCACTAAAGTCAACTGCTAAGTTAAACGGTGACATTGTTACCAACAAGCTATCAATAGAACCAGGTGCATTATTCTCTGGTACTTGTAGCATGGGAGCTGTCGTAAAAGACATGAGTAGTGACAACAGTTCCTCTATACTTCAAAATAAATTTGCAAAAGCAAAATAACGACAAGTTCCCTAAAGAACTTGCTAAATACTCTGGCCTTGGTCTTTCCATGGCTGCCATCATAGGATTTTTGGCATATGTCGGGACATGGGTAGATGAATACCTATCCATGTCTCGACCTATTTTTACCATCATTTTTTCACTACTGGGAGTATTCGCTGCCATGTATTTCACGCTGAAAGAATTCATCCACAAAAACAAATAGTGTGTTCCTAAAATTCATCCTACGCATTGGGTTATTCAACTTAATCATTCTTTGGGTTGTTCACACATATTTTCCAGCAGAATTTGATACATCCCTTCAAATCACTATCAGTTTATCCATCCTTATTTTAGCATTAGCGGTTTCATTAATCATTGTTACTAAAAAGAGTGAATCTCATAGCTTAACTAGTGTCGGGTTCTTAATCATTAAGTTCTTATCTGCCGGCATCGTTTTTATTGTGTTTTACCTTAACAACCTCATGACTCCTGTCGCTGGTTTTATCTTTAGTGCCATGTATTTGATTTACACAGCTCTTTTTAGTGGCTTTCTAATACGGGTAAACGCATCAAAGAACTCGCTCCATCACTCAAAATAAGCACAAATAATAGCCCTTAATAAAAAAAACTTTCTTTTGTTTTTTTGTGTCTTTCTTTTACCTACTTTTGCGGTCAATTTAACGGACTAGCCAAGCAATGATCAAGACGACCAACGCTTTACGTGGAATAATTACCGCAACAGCTTTAACATTAGGTGTTTTTACCAACCCTGTTTTAGCTCAAGAAGAGAATAATGCACGTGATTCTGCTACTACAGAGCAACATGATGAGCATGGTGAAACGGAAAAAGCATTTAATGCTACCGAAGTTATCTTGCATCACATTACTGATGCACATGACTGGCACATATTAGAGTACACTAATGATGCTGGTGAAGAAGTGCCTGTTTCAGTTCCCCTTCCAGTTATCTTATTAACAAACGGAAACTTAGACGTGTTTATGTCAAGTGGTTTTCATCATGGTCATGACAATGTGATAAAAGGTGATAGAGAATACACTTTGAATCATGGTCATGTAGAAGAAATAAACGGAGCGAGTGTTATTGATTTATCAATCACTAAAAATGTGGCTTCCATGATTTTGTCGGCCATTATCATATTATTATTGTTTATCTCTGTTGCACGCGCTTACTCAAAACGAAAAGGATTAGCACCTAAAGGACTTCAGTCATTTATGGAACCAATCATCTTGTTTGTTAGAGATGATATTGCCATTCCTAATATTGGCGAGAAAAAAGCAGGTAGATACATGCCTTACTTATTAACTGTGTTTTTCTTTGTTTGGATAAACAATTTAATGGGTCTTATTCCGATTTTCCCAGGTGGAGCAAATCTTACTGGAAACATCTCGTTTACTTTTGTAATGGCTTTCCTAACATTTGTTATCACGCAATTTAGCGGAAACAAAGCTCACTGGAAGCACGTTTTTGCTACCCCAGGAGTTCCTGTATGGTTGTCACCTATTATGATCCCTGTTGAGTTGATTGGTTTGTTAGCCAAACCATTTGCTCTTATGATACGTTTGTTTGCAAACATCACCGCAGGCCATATTATCATCTTATCGTTAATTTCTTTAATCTTCATATTTAAATCAGTTGCTGTAGCGCCTATTGCTGTAGGATTTGTATTATTCATGAATGTATTGGAGCTTTTAGTTGCTGCTTTGCAAGCGTATATTTTTACCTTGCTATCAGCATTGTTCATAGGTTCAGCAGTTGCTGAACACGAACACCATTAATTAGTAATTGTTAAACCCTAAAAATAAATAACCATGACTGGAACATTTGCAGCAATTGGAGCAGGATTAGCCGTAATCGGCGCAGGAATTGGAATTGGTAAAATTGGTGGATCAGCGATGGAAGCTATCGCGCGTCAACCAGAAGCTACTTCTAAAATTCAAACAGCAATGATTATTGCTGCAGCACTTGTAGAAGGTGTTGCATTATTCGCAGTGGTAGTATCTTTTCTTACCAACGGATAATCAATCAAAATTATTGAACTTGTCACGGTTGGTGACAGGTTCAATTTTTATTTGGTGTTTAACAAAACAATTTTAATAAAACAATCACAAGATGGAATTAGTTACTCCTGGATTAGGACTGATTATTTGGACAACACTTGTTTTCCTTATATTATTAGTTTTATTACGCAAATTTGCATGGAAGCCAATTATGGCAGCAGTAAAAACGCGTGAAACAGATATTGAGAATGCTCTTAATTCTGCAAAAGAAGCAAAAGAAGAAATTGCTGCTTTAACAGCAACCAATGAAGAGTTGTTGAAAGAAGCACGTGCTGAAAGAGATGAGATTTTACGTATCGCTCGCGACACCAAAGATCAAATCGTATCGGAAGCTAAAAGCAAAGCAAAAGAAGAAGGTAGCCGCTTAATATTAGCCGCAAAAGAAACCATACAAAATGAAAAACTTGCTGCTATTACTGAATTGAAAAATCAGGTAGCTGCTTTGTCTATTGAAATTGCTGAAAAAGTTATTAGACATGAATTGTCTTCTAGTGAGCAACAAAAAGCATTAGCTGAAAGCTTAGTAAAAGAAGTAAGCTTAAATTAATTGTAACTGATGAAACAACCAAGAGTAGCATCTAGATACGCAAAATCGATCCTTGATTTAGCAAAAGAGCAAGATTGTTTAGTAGCAACTTTGGCTGACATGGAAACGATTGAAAAAATAGGTCACGAAAGTTCAGACTTACGTTATTTATTGTCCAGTCCAATTGTAAAGTCGGATAAAAAACAAGCCGTATTAAAAGCTGTTTTTGAAGGCAAAATTGGAAAATTAACTGCAGCATTTATTGACTTGATTACCGTAAAACGTAGAGAGCAATTATTGCTAGAAATTGCAGCTTCTTTCATTCAACAATACAGAGTGCTTAGTAACATTCTTACCGCAGAAGTTCGTTCGGCGGTGAAATTGGATGATCATATTCGTAAAGAAATTATTGAACGAATTACACAAGACGCTGCATCTGTTGTATTAACAGAAATTATTGATCCAGAATTATTGGGTGGATTTGTAGTTCGTGTAGGCGATTTACAAATTGATGCGAGTGTATCCAATAATATTCGCGAATTAAAAAAAATCTTTAAATCTAACGCATACATCGCAGAACTTTAATCTGCATAAAAAATAATAGTATGGCTGAAGTAAAACCGGCAGAAGTATCAGCAATCTTGAGAGAACAACTTTCAGGATTCAAATCGGCAGCTGAATTAGAAGAAGTAGGAACAGTACTACAAGTAGGTGATGGTATTGCCAGAATCTATGGTCTTTCTAATGTACAATCAGGTGAGTTGATTGAGTTTGAAAACGGATTAAGAGGTATCGTTCTTAACCTTGAAGAAGATAACGTAGGAGCAGTACTTTTGGGTGCCTCAAACGAGATCAAAGAAGGAGATACCGTAAAAAGAACTAAACAAATTGCATCTATCAACGTAGGTGAAGGTGTTTTAGGTCGTGTAATTAATACTTTAGGTGAGCCTATCGATGGTAAAGGACCAATCCAAGGAGAGGTTTTTGAAATGCCTATCGAGCGTAAAGCACCGGGTGTAATTTACCGTGAGCCAGTTACCGAACCTATGCAAACAGGTATCAAGTCTATTGATGCTATGATTCCAGTAGGTAGAGGTCAACGTGAGTTGATCATTGGTGACCGTCAAACAGGAAAAACAACTGTTGCTATTGACACTATCATCAACCAAAAAGAATTTTTTGACAGAGGTGAGCCTGTTTTCTGTATCTATGTAGCTATTGGTCAAAAAGGATCGACTGTTGCAGGTATTGTTAAAACATTAGAAGAAGCAGGTGCAATGGATTATACCGTTGTTGTAGCTTCAAACGCATCTGATCCAGCACCAATGCAGTTTTATGCTCCGTTTACAGGTGCAGCTGTTGGTGAATATTTCCGTGATACTGGTCGTCCAGCATTGATCATTTATGATGATTTATCAAAACAAGCGGTAGCTTACCGTGAGGTTTCTTTATTATTACGTCGTCCTCCAGGACGTGAAGCATACCCAGGTGATGTGTTTTTCTTACACTCTCGTTTATTAGAGCGTGCTGCAAAAATCATTAACGATGATGCTATTGCTTCTGGAATGAACGATTTGCCTGAATCATTGAAAGGTAAAGTAAAAGGTGGTGGTTCATTAACGGCACTTCCTATCATTGAAACACAAGCGGGTGATGTTTCTGCTTATATTCCAACCAACGTAATTTCTATTACAGATGGTCAGATATTCTTAGAAAACAGTTTGTTTTTAGCAGGTGTACGTCCAGCAATTAACGTAGGTATTTCTGTATCTCGTGTTGGTGGTAACGCTCAGATTAAATCAATGAAAAAAGTTGCTGGTACTTTGAAGCTTGATCAAGCTCAATACCGTGAGTTAGAGGCTTTCTCTAAATTCGGTTCGGATTTAGATGCTGCTACCAAATCGGTTATTGACAAAGGGGCACGTAACGTTGAAATATTGAAACAAGCACAAAATAGTCCACTTCCAGTAGAAGAGCAAATTGCTATCATTTACTGTGGAACTAAAGGATTATTAGGTAAAGTGCCTATCAATAAAATACGTGAATTCGAAGTTGAATTCTTATCGTTTATGCGCAACAACGAAAAACAAGTATTAGCTAATTTAAAAGGCGGAAAATTAACCGACGAAATTACGAGTACTATTGAACGCGTTGCAGCTGACCTTTCAGCAAAATACTAATACAATAATGATCACAAAGTAGGTGCTCTAGCGCACCTACTTTTTATTCATTTATATATATGGCTAATCTTAAAGAAATACGTTCAA
This sequence comes from Flavobacteriales bacterium, assembly GCA_047634195.1. Classification (GTDB taxonomy): domain Bacteria; phylum Bacteroidota; class Bacteroidia; order Flavobacteriales_D; family Luteibaculaceae; genus JBLIDJ01. The sequence goes on along the minus strand of JBLIDJ010000006.1, from coordinate 2,618 downwards.
GAATTACTTCGGTAAACAGTACCAGGCAGATCACATCTGCTATGAAAATGGTTTCTGCTGCCAAACTTAAACGTGCACATGACGCAATTGCACAAATGCGTCCTTATGCCGATAAGTTACAAGGTATTCTTGCCAACGTATCTGGATCACTTGATTCTTCAGAAGATGTTTATTCTGCTGAAAGACCCGTGAAAAATGTATTGTTTGTCGCATTTACATCCAATAGAGGTTTGTGTGGTGGTTTTAATAACAACGTTATTAAAAAAACTAACGCCTTATTAAACGAGCATAAAGATTACAATGTACAGGTATTGTCTGTTGGTAAAAAAGCATTCGATTTATATAAAAAATCTACTAATCATGCTTCTCCAGAAGCAGGTTACCCAGAAACTCCACACGATATTTATGGTGACGTAAGTTTTGCTGCTTCTTCTGCTATTGCAGAATTGGTGATGAGCAAATATGTAGCTGGAGAATTTGACAAAGTAGTATTGGTGTATAATAGTTTTAAAAATGCTGCTGTACAAGAAATACAAGCAAAGCAGTTTTTGCCATTAGTACCTTTGGAAATTGAAGAAAATACAGCAAGTGCTGAATACATCTTCGAACCAAGCAAAACTGAAATTATTGAAGGCTTGATTCCTAAATCATTGAGAATTCAATTTTACAGTGCTTTATTAGATACTATTGCTGGTGAACATGGTGCACGTATGACCGCTATGCACAAAGCAACTGACAATGCAAGTGACTTGTTAAAAGAACTTAAATTGACTTACAACAAAGCACGTCAAGCATCTATTACTAACGAAATTTTAGAAATTGTAGGTGGAGCAGAAGCATTAAAAAACTAAACTTAACTTTTTACAACATATTCAATCCCTCGTCTTACCCAAGGCGAGGGATTTTTTTTAAGCAACCATCTCTATGGTTACACGTTATTCATTTTTAACTAAACAAAACATCTGATGCGTAAACTATTAATAAGTATTCTTCTTTTTTGCTTTATTGCTTTCAAGGTAAGTGCTCAATACCAGAGTACTCAAACACATTTATTACCGTCGCCATTAACTACTCCGATGGATGTTCAGGTATACGACATGAACATGGATTCTTTGCCTGATATTATCGGAATTACAAGAACTAATGGTTCAACCGAAAACACCGTTAAGCTATACCTAAACCAAGGTGACAAAACATTTACATTAACTGAATTTGGCACTAAAGGCGGAATTATGGAACAACTTACTGTTGGAGATGTGTCAGGAGATGGTTACCCTGATATTATTGCTGCTTCGAGCAGCCACCTGCAATATTGGATTAACGATGGAAATTTAAATTTTACTGAATTTGATTTCTACACAGGCACATGGTTGACAGATGTGTCGATAGGTGATATTGACAATGACAATAAACAAGAAGTTATCACTTCAGATCTTTTTGGTGGAGAAATAAGAATCTATTTTTTTAATAATAACACCATAAGTAGTTCTTTAATTGATACTGCTGAGTGGGGAGCTAACAAAGCTAAAATTGCGAATTTAAATGCTGATTCTTTACCAGACATAATTGCAGCATACAAATCACAAGATGAAATTGTTTGGTATGAAAATATAGGTCAAGGTTTTATAAAACATGTTATAGATTCAAGTATGAATGATCCTATAGATGTGGCAGTAAGCGATATAAATCTTGACGGTTTCAATGATATTGCAGCGACATCACTTAATAATGGGATTGTGTGTTACTTTCAAGATAGTTTAGGGAATTTCACTAAGCAGCAAGTGGAGCCTGACAGTACAATCGCCTGGTCAAAAGATATTAACATTGTAGATTTAAACAACGATCAATTACCCGATATTCTTTCGGCATCAGAAACGTTAGATTATGTGGCGTTTTGGGAAAACCAAGGCAACAATAAATTTATAAAAAGGATAATAGCTGAAGACATTGGAGGGCCTATCGGTGTTGCTTATGGAGACTTTGATATGGATAACGATCTAGATGTTGTTTGTTCGGCGTTTTGGGACTATGAATTTTATTGGTTTGAAATGGAAGATATTACTTCTGATATAGATAATTCGAATGCCTCTGCTTCATTTTCAATCTACCCTAATCCTGCTCAAGAAATATTAAAAATATCATTTGATCCTTTTATGGATAGCGGAAATCTTAGAGTTTTATCAATCGATGGTAAATTAATACACAGTCAAGAGCTTATTGACAACAACCCTGTACTTAATGTAAAGTCTTTAAAGCCTGGAATGTATTTGCTACAAATAGAAACCAATAATTCAAATACGATAAAACGTTTTATTAAAAAATAGATGGGAAATCTCATTTAAAGACATTGGTTAAAGTTTAAACTAAATACCAGAGTAATGTTTTCCTATTAATAATTCAGCATAAAGTGTAAATCCCTCGTCTTACCCAAGGCGAGGGATTTTTTTATTCAATAAACAGGCTTAGAAATCCAATAGCACATGACACAAAACAAAGTACACATCATAGTTTTATAGCTATCAACTCTCGATTTTCACAACACAAGATTTCTATTATACTATTATTTTAATTGTAGTAATAGTGAATACATTTTATTTAATATGTATTTTCGGTTAAAC
>JBLIDJ010000005.1:0-49723 GCA_047634195.1 Flavobacteriales bacterium | reverse complement strand
TAAATAACCCCAGATTTACCTTCAAATCGGCGGACAAATTTTATAATTTCTTTTTCTACGTCTCTTTTTGCCTTCACTTCATAGTAAAGGTTCGATCGGTTGAATGATGCTTTGAACAGTTTAGCATTAATCATACCTAAGTTTTTCTGAATGTCTTGCTGCACTTTTTCAGTAGCTGTTGCAGTTAAGGCAATAACAGGAGCAGTAGCAATGGCACTCATGATAGGTTTTAGTCTTCGGTACTCAGGTCTGAAGTCATGACCCCATTCAGAAATACAATGGGCTTCATCTATGGCAAAAAAGGAAATTTTAATTCCTTTTAAAAAGGCAATATTTTCTTCCTTGGTCAATGTTTCTGGAGCAACAAACAACAAACGCGTTTCACCATCGGTGACATCTTGTTTTACTCTTGCTGTATCACTTTTATTTAAGGAAGAATTCAAAAAATGTGCGATGCTTTCTTTGTCATAAAAACCTCGAATAGAATCGACTTGGTTTTTCATGAGTGCAATAAGCGGGGAGACAACAATTGCTGTTCCTGCCGACATAAGCGCTGGTAGTTGATAGCACATCGACTTTCCTCCTCCGGTAGGCATAATGACAAACGTGTCATTTCCCTTCAACACATTTGTAATAATTGCTTCTTGATCACCTTTGAATTCGTCAAATCCAAAATGTTCTTTTAACGCCTCTTTAGGTGTTGAGTTAGTTGTAAGCATCCAATATAAAAAAGTAAGTTTTGTTTGTTAGCTTTGCTAAGCTGTTTTGCTAGTTACAATAAAGATAAAAAAATAAGCTTGTAAAACACCAATTAAAATTACCCCATGAACGACCAGCAAAAATCAATAATCAAAAATGCGTGTAACACGCTTTTATTAGAAAGTGAAAGTATTAAAAATTTAACGCATTACATCGATGAATCTTTTACAAAAATTGTTGAAACAATACTGGCCTCAAAAGGGAGAGTCGTAGTGACCGGAATTGGTAAGAGTGCTAATATTGCCAATAAAATTGTAGCAACATTTAATTCTACGGGCACACCAGCTTTGTTTATGCATGCCGCAGATGCCATTCACGGAGATTTGGGCTTGGTACAAAAAGACGATGTAGTTATTTGTATCTCAAAAAGTGGTAATTCGCCTGAAATAAAAGTTTTGGCTCCTTTGGTTAAAAAAATGGGCAACTTATTAGTGGGTATGGTTGGCAATATGACTTCTTTTTTAGCACAACATTCCGACTTTATATTAAACACTACTGTAAGCGAAGAAGCTTGCCCAAATAATCTGGCTCCTACAAGTAGCACTACAGCTCAACTTGCTATGGGCGATGCAGTGGCAGTTTGTTTAATAAAGCTAAGAGGATTCACGAGTCAAGATTTTGCAAAATATCATCCAGGAGGTGCTTTGGGTAAAAAACTGTATTTACAGGTCGACGATTTAATAAAGCACGACTTGCCAAAAGTATCAAGCACAGCTTCCGTGACAGACGTGATCGTTGAAATATCGAGCAAACGAGTTGGTGCAACCATTGTGGTGGAAAATAATACACTTGTAGGAATCATTACCGATGGTGATCTTCGTAGAATGTTAGAGAAAGGATTATCGATGGAAACGACCGTTGCTGCTGACATTATGAGTAAAAACCCAAAAACAATCCCGTCCAGTTCATTAGCAGTTGAAGCTTTCCAAATGATGGAAATGGCTGACATAATGCAACTTATTGTGGTAGATGAACAATTAACACCGCAAGGAATTATACATTTACACGATATTTTAAAAGAAGGAATTTTTTAGACAATGGCAACAACTCAAAAAGAAATGTCCTTTTTGGATCACCTAGAGGTACTGAGATGGACATTAATGAGATCGCTTGGTTCGGTACTGATTGCCGCCATCGGTCTTTTTTTCTGCAAAGATTGGTTGTTCGACAGCATTGTTCTTGCTCCAAAAGATGCTGACTTTTATACCTATGGTGCTTTTTGTAAATTGTCACACCTCATAGGCTTAGGCGACAAATTGTGCATGGGTGAAATTCCGTTAACACTTCAGAGTATCACTATGTCTGGGCAGTTTTCAACCCATATTATGGTTTCTTTTATCGGTGGTTTTATCATCGCATTTCCAGTAGTTATTTGGGAATTTTGGCGGTTCTTAAAACCGGGTTTAAAACAAACGGAAAAAGAAACGGCACGTGGTATCGTTTTTTATTCAACCTTACTTTTTTCCGTAGGTGTTTTGTTTGGCTATTACATTATCGCCCCTCTTTCAGTGCAGTTTTTAGGAAGTTATCAAGTAAGTGCTTCTGTGGCCAATCAAATAAGTCTTAACTCTTTTATCTCCACAGTAACAACTGTTACCTTATCAAGTGGCTTGATTTTTCAGTTGCCTATTCTTATTTACTTTTTAGCCAAAATGGGCATAGTCACTGCTGAATTTTTGAGAAAATATAGGAAACATGCTTTAGTAGTTGTCCTAGTTTTGTCAGCCATTATTACACCACCAGATATTACAAGTCAGGTCTTAGTTGCCCTGCCAATACTGTTATTGTACGAAGTAAGTATTATTATTGCTAAAAAAATCCAAGCAAAGCATGTCTAATTCCATTGAAGAATTTAATAGCTATCGTGAAAAAATGAATGATAAATTGTTGGACAACAACAATTTAATGATCAAACGTTTTTTCAATTTAGACACACAAGCCTTTAAAGAAGGTGCGTTACCGTTAAAAACAAAAGAGTTGCTAGGGCTTATGGCTTCTATGGTGCTGCGTTGCGACGATTGTATAAAATATCATTTGCAACAGTGTTACCTTCAAAAATATAGTAAAGACGAAATACTAGAAACTTTCTCTATTGCATTATTAGTAGGGGGAAGTATTGTTATTCCACATTCAAGACGAGCGATGGAGTTTTGGGAAGAATTAGAAAACCAAAACTAAACATCCTCTTGCATGACCTGCTTAAAATATTTCACACTCCTCCTTTTTTTAACAACAACCCAGTTTTCTATTGCGCAAATGACACAGGTCAATGGTCGTGTTACGGATTTAAATACCGGAGACCCTATGCCCTTTGTCAACATTTCATTTAATGGAACTAAAATTGGTACAACCACCAATTTTGAAGGTTATTACACGCTACAATCATATTACGCCATTGATTCTATTGCAGCTAGTTTTGTGGGTTACACCAGAGAGTGTCACAAAATAAAAAAAGATATTGAACAAACCATCAACTTTAAATTGGATAACAGCAATATTATCCTAAGGGAAGTCATCATAAAACACGACAAAGAAAAAGAAAATCCTGCGCATCCTATCTTAAGAAACATCATACGATACAAGGCTGTAAATAATAGAGAAAAGCTAGAAGCATACCAATACGAAGTTTACAACAAAGTAGAGTTTGACTTGAATAATTTGACAGAGGAATTTAAAAATCGTAAGATTTTTAAGCCTTTTGAATTTATCTTTGACCACGTCGATTCTGCAGAAGACAAATCATTCTTACCCATTTTTATTACCGAATCGGTATCTGATTTTTATTACCGAAAATCTCCTAAAAACGAAAAAGAATTTATCAATGCTACTAAGTTATCGGGAATAGAAAACGAAAGTGTTTCTCAGTTTTTAGGCGACATGTATCAAAATGTTAATATCTACGACAACAATATTAAAGTGTTCCGAAAAAGTTTTGTCAGTCCTATTTCAAACTCTGCATTTACTTTTTATAAATTTTACTTGACAGATAGTGCTTTCATAGACAACAACTGGTGTTACCGTATTGATTTTAAGCCCCGTAGAAAACAAGAGTTGACATTTACTGGAAACTTTTGGGTAAATGATACGACCTATGCCATCAAAGTTGTGGAAGCAAATATTGCAGAAGATGCTAACATTAATTTTGTAAAAAAACTACAGGTAAGACAGGAGTTTGACCAGGTAGAGAAAGAAGTTTGGATGATTACCCAAGATCAATTATTGGTCGATTTTAACATCACCAAAAAAACCATGGGTTTCTATGGTCGACGAAGTGCATTTTATAAAAACTTTGTTATCAATAAACCTAAAACGGTAGATTTCTACGAAGGAGTAAGTAATATTGAAGTAGCAGAAGATGTTTCAACACGTTCAAATGATTATTGGCAAAAGGCACGCCAAGACTCGCTTACTAACTCAGAAAAAGCAATTTACAGCATGGTGGATTCTATTAAAGATGTCCCACAATTTAGAACCATCGTGGATGTAGTCTCCTTATTAGTTTCGGGTTATCATAATGTGGGTAAAATACGTATAGGACCCTATTTTTCTACATACAGCTTCAACGTCATAGAGGGAAATAGAGTGCGATTGGGCGGTAAAACTAGTGAAGAGTTTAGTAAAAACCTTGAGCTAAACGCATACGGAGCTTACGGATTTAGAGATGAAAAATTTAAATATGGCGGTGGCTTCAAATACTTTTTAAGCAAAAAGCCAAGAGTGTTGTTTACTGCAGCATACTCTTTAGACATGGAACAACTTGGACAAAGCCAAAATGCGTTTCAGGAAGACAACATACTAGCCTCGGCTTTCAGACGAAATCCTGCAAGTAAGCTTACCTTGGTTAATGAAGCTTCGTTTGATTTATACAGAGAATGGTTTCATGGATTGGGTACATCTATTGGTTACAAACAACGTGTCATGGCACCAAGAGGTACATTGGAGTACAAAAAACGACTTTCGCCAAATGAAGTGCTAACTCTAGGAAGAATCGTTACTTCCGAAGTAACAGTTTATGCACGATTCGCTTACAAAGAAAAATTTATTAGCTCAAATCTCAATAGGATTAGTTTAGGCACTAAATACCCTGCCATAGAAGCATATTACTCCAAAGGATTCAAAGGTTTATTGAATAGTGGATATGATTATGATAAACTCACGTTGCGAGTTTCAGACAGGATTTCTTTAGGAGCTTTTGGGAATAGTGAAATTGCTTTACAAGCTGGAAAATATTGGGGCACCATTCCATATACGGTACTTGAAATTCATACAGGAAATGAAACATTCATTTCCGATCCTATGGCATTTAATACAATGAATTACTTTGAGTTTGTGAGTGATGAATACGTACAATTGTTTGTTACACACCATTGGGAAGGATTTTTCTTGAACAAAATACCCTTGTTTAGAAAACTAAAATGGCGTGAAGTAACCACAGGTAAGGCAGTTATTGGTAGTTTCAATCAATCAAACACCAAAGAGCTCCTACTAGGAGAAAATACGTATACCTTAGGAAAACCTTACGCGGAAGCTTCGGTGGGGATAGAAAATATTTTTAAAATATTACGCGTTGACGCTTTATGGAGATTAAGTTATCTAGACCACGATAACATTGCTAAATTTGGTATCAGAATGAACCTTAAGATTGATTTCTAATGATTTTACGAGCAGAAAACATCATTAAAAAATATAAGAGCAGAACGGTTGTGAAAGGCGTTTCTGTGGAAGTTAATCAAGGAGAGATCGTTGGACTACTGGGACCTAATGGTGCTGGAAAAACAACTTCTTTTTATATGATTGTGGGTCTTGTGAAACCTAATGGTGGTAAGATTTTTTTGGACAACAAGGACATCACCAAAGAACCCATGTTCAAACGTGCAAAATTGGGTGTTGGTTATTTGCCGCAAGAAGCATCCGTGTTTCGAAAACTGAGTGTTGAAGATAACATTAAGGCAGTATTAGAAATGACTGACTTAAGTAAAATGGCGCAAGAAGAGAAACTAGAATCTTTGATTTCAGATTTTGGATTAAACCACGTACGAACCAATAGAGGTGATTTTTTATCGGGAGGTGAACGACGTAGAACGGAGATAGCACGAGCTCTTGCTGTTGACCCTAGCTTCGTATTGCTTGACGAACCCTTCGCAGGTGTAGACCCTATTGCAGTGGAAGACATTCAGATGATTGTGAGTAAATTAAAACAAAAAAACATAGGGATACTAATCACTGATCACAACGTGCAAGAGACCTTATCTATCACTGATAGAGCCTATTTATTGTTTGAAGGAAAAATCTTGAAATCCGGGACAGCAGAAGAATTAGCAGCCGATGAACAAGTAAGAAAAGTATATTTAGGTAAGAATTTTGAACTCCGTAGAGCTAAGATGTAAATTACAGTAGCCTCACTTTACTTTTAGTTCATGCTGGTCAATTTCAATAAAATTGAGTTATGAGAAAAGTAACAGAAGAAAGTTCCAAGCACAACGCGTTGGAAAATATGACTACAACAGAACTTTTAACGAACATAAACAACGAAGACCAACAAGTGGCTACTGCTGTACAATTGGCAATGCCCCAAATTGGAAAACTTGTTGATGCAGTCTACGCTCGTATGGAACAAGGGGGGAGGTTGTTCTACATTGGCGCAGGAACTTCAGGCCGTTTGGGCATATTAGACGCATCCGAGTGCCCACCAACTTTTGGTGTACCACACGACCTAATATTGGGGTTGATTGCAGGCGGAGATATTGCCATAAGAAAAGCGGTAGAGTTTGCTGAAGACGATGAAGAACTAGGTTGGAAAGATTTGCAGGCATACAAAATTAACAGGCTCGATTCAGTAGTTGGCATTGCCGCTTCAGGCACCACGCCCTATGTGATAGGCGCATTGAACCAATGCAACAGCAACGACATTCTCACAGGATGCATTACATGCAACCCTGGTAGTCCGTTGGCAAACACAGCAAAGTTTCCAATAGAAGTAGTGGTAGGGCCAGAATTTGTAACAGGGTCTACGCGCATGAAAGCTGGAACAGCACAAAAATTAGTGCTCAACATGTTGAGTACCAGCCTCATGATAAAACTAGGGAAAGTAGTAGGCAATAAAATGGTGGATATGCAATTGAGTAACCACAAGCTTGTGGAGCGAGGCACAAAAATGATTATGAACGAGACAGACCTCAGCTCTGAAGAAGCAAAAGCATTGCTACTAAAGGAAGGCAGTGTGCGAAAAGCAATAACGCACTACCAAACCAATAAAAAAATATAAGGCAACAAAAAAAGGGGCTACGTTGTAGCCCCTTAACTTTAATATCGCTAGAGATTAAGATTTATGACGACGCTCGCTAGAAACAGACACTTTTTTACGTCCTTTTTTTCTACGTGCAGCCAATACTCTTCTTCCGTTTGCACTTGACATGCGCTCTCTAAATCCGTGCTTATTTCTTCTTTTTCTCAAAGAAGGTTGAAACGTCCTTTTCATTACTTAACTATTTATATAATATCTAAACTCTTTCTGTTCTCCCCAAAATTCGGACTGCAAAAATAAGTGAATATTTATTAACAACAAATAATTCACCCTTTTTAATGTTGGTCATTTTATTGGGAGACAAAAATACAAAGCCATGACAAATACCAAGTGGTTTTACGATATTTTTGTGCGTTAAATTAAAGTAGATTATTGTGTTCGAAAGAAAGAAAAAAGTTAAAACAGAAAGAATTAAATTGAGCAAAGCTTCCGTGAAGAAAGCCATGCGCATATTTAGCTACCTAAAACCATATCGTGTAAAGTTTAGTATTGGTTTGCTTTTCTTGCTGGGAAGCAGTCTTACCAGTATGATATTCCCTGGCTTGATGGGAAAATTGGTTGATGCTACAGGGTCGGGGGCACCTAGTGGAGATTTCTTCAATTTTGAAAACATTAACCAAGTAGCCGTTGTGTTGCTTTGTGTGTTTGCAGTGCAGGCTGTATTCTCTTTTTTTAGAATCTACCTATTTGCCGATGTTACCGAAAGTATGTTGGCAAGTTTGCGAAAAGACACCTACCAACATTTGATAAAACTACCGATGAGCTTTTTTAATAGAAAGCGGGTAGGAGAACTTAATAGTCGAATAGCCAGTGATATTTCTATCCTTCAAGAAACTTTTACAACCACCATTGCCGAGTTTTTACGACAAATACTTACCATTACTATTGGTGTTGCATTATTAACTTTTTATTCTTACAAGCTTACTTTATTAATGTTGTGCACCCTACCAGTGATGATGGTAGCGGCCATTATTTTCGGGAAGTTCATTAAAAAACTATCAAAAAATACACAAGAAAAGATAGCTGAATCGAATGTGATTGTCGAAGAAAGCATGTCAGGCATAGCGAACGTAAAAAGTTTTGCAAACGAATATTTTGAAATTAATAGATATCAAAAGGTTATTAGCGAAGTAAAAAGCATAGCCATGCGCGGTGCTAAATGGCGCGGTGGTTTTGCTTCATTTATCATATTTGCCATGTTTGGCAGCATTGTATTGGTTATTTGGTACGGAACATTGCTAAAAGCTTCTGGCGAAATAAGCATGGGCGATTTGTTTTCGTTTATCATGTATTCTGTATTTGTTGGTGCGTCATTTGGAGGTGTAGCAGAGTTGTATACCTCTATTCAAAAAGCCATAGGTTCTACCGAACATTTGATGGAACTACTTGATGAAGAAAATGAAGAAGTTGTCGTTACGGATACCATCATAAAACTTGCAGGAAAAGTAAGTTTTGAAGAGGTAGATTTTCATTACCCTTCTCGCCCAGATGTGGAAGTACTCAAAAAAGTATCGTTTGAAGTAAAGCAAGGTGAGCAAGTAGCCATTGTTGGGCCATCAGGAGCAGGGAAATCAACCATCACTAATTTGTTGCTTCGATTTTACCACCCTCAACAGGGAGCTATATTGTTTGATGGCAAAGACGCTAACTCCTTGCCATTGTACGATTTGAGAAGTAACATGGCCTTAGTGCCACAAGAAGTATTGTTGTTTGGAGGAAGCATACGCGAAAACATTATGTATGGCAAGCCTTCTGCTACAGAAGATGAAGTTTTGATGGCAGCAAAACAAGCAAATGCCACGGAGTTTATTTCCACTTTTCCAGAAGGATTGGACACCCTGGTAGGAGAACGAGGGATTCAACTTTCGGGAGGGCAACGTCAGCGAATCGCGATCGCAAGAGCTATCCTGAAAAACCCAGCCATACTCATCTTAGACGAAGCCACCAGTGCATTAGATTCTGTTTCCGAACAATTGGTACAAGAGGCCTTGGACAATTTAATGAAAGGACGTACTTCTTTTGTAATAGCACACCGATTATCCACTATCAAAAACGCTGATAATATTTTAGTGATTCAAGATGGCTCTATTGTAGAAAAAGGAACACATAACGACTTGATGAACGCCAAAGATGGTGTGTATCAAAACTTATCTAACATACAATTTGCACCTAAAGAAGTAGTAAACTAATATTGACAAAAAAGGGATGTTGCGATATGTAGCCGTATTGAGAGGAATAACTGTTGGTGGAAAAAACATTCTAAAAATGGCTGCGCTTTCTGAAGCACTGAACGCATTAAAATTTGATAATGTTGTTTCCTACAGTCAAAATGGAAACATCGCTTTTGATGCAACTGAATAAGTAACTAAGGGTTCAGCGCAACAAATTTCCAATCTCATGCTACAACAATATGGGTTGACAGTGCCTACCATAGTATTGACCTAGCAGACGGTGAAAACAATTGACAAACAAAACCCATATATGGGGGTTGTAACCAATCCAAAAAGTTTACACATTACCTTCTTATCGGATTCTCCGTCTCAAGAAAAGATAAAGGCCCTGTTAGCCAAAATAACCTTGCCCGACCAGTTTGCCATCCTCAACAATGCTGCCTATGTGGTTTGCGAGCAGGGCTAAAGTAAAAGCAAGCTGACCAAGCAATTGTTGGAAAAAACCTTAGGCCTAATAGCCACCACACGAAACCTAAATACACGTTTAAAGCGACAATTATTATAATGTTAAGTTGCTTTCAAAGAGGAAAGTAGTTTAATGGTAGATTCATCAATCTTCAAGACTCAATATCAAGATACTTTTTAGACCAATCCTTCAATTTTGTGTGTTGGTACAAAATGTTTTCTGGTGTTTTTAATGACATGCTAGGAGGTTCATAACTATCGAATTCCTCCAACCAAACAGCTTCAACCAAACTATTAGGGCTTAAATCTTCATGGACTGCTTCAATATATGGAAAAACATCTCTACAGACCGAAGTCAGCTTATCTGTTAACTCTTGATTGTTGTAATGTGTTGCAAAACCAGCTATAAAAGTCAATAATTTTAGCGTTTGCTTTTCGCCTATTTGTTCTATTAAATGTGTTTTTTCTTCAAGAATATGCATGATTGAATCTGTAGACTTGCTAATATTGTTGTTGTGAATGTGCATAACAAGCCCCCATCGAAGAATTAATAATTGATATTGAGAACCAACCTTTTGGAAAAAATTGGTCTCCACTTTTTTTAATTGCTCTGCAGCATGATTTAATTCTCCTTTTTTCGAAAAAATAAACATCTTGAGTAGGGCTGACCAAATATGAGTAGTGATCAACACATCATTGCCAAAGAGGCATTGTTTGTTCAAAATATCGGCTATAACCTTAGCCTCACCATAATTATTGCGCAGGCACAGACCATAGGCCTTTAAAAACAACAGCTTGCAATACTTGTTGCCTTGCTTTTCATCTATTTCATATGTCTTAAGGGAATTAATGAATGGTAGCACATCTTTTTTTCGTAAAAAAGTGAAAAAGTGAAGGGTGTACTTACTCAAAATATAGTCTATTGAGAGCGTCAATACGTCTTTGGTAAATTGGCTATGAAGGCTTTCAAGATGTATTTCATCTAAAAATTTCTTGCGGTTTTGCGCCATCAGCTTAGTGGTTTCATCTTCGATTTCAGAAGATGTAATAACCGAGTCGTAATAGTGCGTAGCTAAATTACTATGCCCTTTTTGATTAGCTCTTTGAGCCAATATCACGTAATGCATTAGTTGCGCTTTTTTGTTTGTTTTGCGGTGCTCAACAACCAAAAAATTTTCCAAATCCTCCGAAAGACTCTTTCGGAGGTGATAATATGCGCTGATTGACTGCGTGCTGTCGTAAAGTTGAGTTCTTATGTAATCATTTTGATGACCACTTAATAGCTGCAAGAAAAGTGTTGCTTTTTTACTCTTCTTCCCATTTCGCTTCAACTTTAAATGACTTTTAAAGTGAGAAACTTCACTCGCCGTCATAGTTGTAATACAACATTTTAATTTGTCCATAACAATTTGAATATGTGACTAGTTACACATTTTTTTTGACATGCCATACCCCCCCATTGGGGGTTTTGGTAAATATGACTTCACTAGCAAAGTTTTTTAACAGTCTGTCATACAATACGTTAACCCTTGTTTAAACAGTTAAAAAATAAAATGTCATGTCATGAAAAAAAATTTAAAACCACTCATGTTCGATAAACTTTATAGTTTTACAAACGAGCAGCTCAAATATAAAGTTAAAAACCAGTAGTTAGCCGGCCTGATAGCTTAAAGAAAGGTTTAGCTACACATTTATTTGTTCAACTAAAATTTTTAATCATGAAAACAACAAAACTAATAGCCATGTCCATGGCTTTATGCTTAGGAGCCACAAGTGCTTTTGGACAAGTGAAAAAAATTGGTGTCCTTTATGGAGGAGACGAATGTTCTAATGCAAAAGTAATTCCAACAGATTCAATTGGTGTTGACAGCATTGGTAAAGTAACTTGTTTTATTGCCTCAAACGAAAAGGCGAAATTTAGTGTTTACGCAGGTGCCAACGATTGCTGGCTGTCTGATGCCGACAACGATGTGTGGTTTGAGTTTACTACGCCTGGAACAACTTCAGATACTTCTTATTATACCATATCTTCTGACAATGGAGTTGGTATATTCGATGTCGACATGCAATTAGCCCTATACGATGACTGTTCAGGAACACGTTTGGCTTGTAGCGAAGACGACGGTGATTGTAATACGCTTGCCGCTGGATTTACAGTTAAATTAGCTGGCGCAACTAGATATTACTTACAAGCTGACATCTTCGGAGCAGACAACTTTGGTAAGTTTGCCTTAACCATTTTTGAAAATGCACCACCTATTAACGATTGCTTTTTATCTCCAGTATCCATACAAGATGGATATGATAACTTGGGGGCAAAAAACTTCAATGGTACGGGATGGTTTGTGTACAACAACTATGCCTACCTAGATGCTGCTTTTGATTCTGCAAATGCGCCTACATGGCAATCTGTAACTGGCCATGACGGACTCGGAGTTGGTTGTAACAGTGCTTTTAGCGAAAACACCTTAGGTGGATTACGCCACGACGTATGGTTTAAATTTACCTATGACCCCGATGAGCCAGCTTTACTAAACCTGTATTCAAAACACGACTGCAATGCCTATGTGATGGAAGCCTTTACAAGCTCAGGTACTAATGATTGTAATTCTGCTTCACTTAATTTAGATTTCCTTGGCTGTTCGGTACAGGATGGATTGGCATCAAATGGTGACCTTGCTGTTGACTGGGCCATTGGTGATTTTCTTAACCATCCTCGATTAAACTTAGATGGATTTAAGGATGATTTAACGGGTTCAACTGACATTTACATTCGAGTATTTCAATATACCCGTGTATTAGTTGGTGATCCTAACGGAGAAACAGAAGCACCACCGAGTGAAGGACTAATCAAATTTGCCTTTGAACGTTATACAAATGACGACCTTGCTGCTGACAGTTGCGGGGTAAATACTGCATGTATTGCAACAACCGAACTAAATGCAGGATGCGATTCAGCAGGATTTAATTTTTCTAAAACGTTTACCAACTTGTCTAATGCCAATTCAAGAGGTGGTTTGTCGGCAATTGAAGGAACTACAGATGCAAGCAGTGCAGATGGTAGAGCTAACGAAGCTACAGAATTTGTGGTGGCTAACGGAACTACGAGGGCTGAGTTTAATTGTGACAGTACCTTGCTTATTACAGGTGGTAAAGTGTTGTACAACAACAACAGTAGCTACTACCGTTTTTCTGTTGGAGACACTATAGATACCGTTGTTTTGTCTGACTATGAAGAGATTTTAAGAGTTGATGTACCTTTGCCTGATAACCCGGTAGCACAAAGTGTACAAGTTATTTTAGATCTTTGCGATGGTCTTTCGGTTGGTACTAATAATGATCCCCCAATTGTTACATTACCTCCAGGTGGTTTAGGTGTATGTGATCAAGGACTTACAACGGTATGTGGTGCCGATGTATCCTTTAGATTTAGCAATTTGAATTATTGTGGACCAAACGGAGCAGTAGCAGTGTTTTATGTAGTTCCTGCAAATGACACTTGTACAGATCAAAGTAGAAGTACTGTAGCAGCTGCTTTTGGAGAATTGCCAGACAATTCGTGCGATACGTGTTTGTTCATGGGGCCTAGCTCATTCTACTTACCTTCTGGCGATTACTACTTAGTAGTTGATGGAGACGATGGTAGTTTAGTGAACTTCGATTTAGAGTTCAATATTGAATACTTTATTCCAGGAACTGTTATCCCATGTGGATTCACGTGTGGTTCTACAGGTACAAAAAGAACCTTATCTGAAGATTTAGCTACCAAAAAATTAGCGGATATTGGTTTTGTTCCTACAACTATTTCACCACAACCAGCTGAGAACTTCATTAACATTGCCTACAACGCAGGTAAAGAGGGTATGGTTCAATATACGGTTGTAAACATGACTGGTCAAACGATCGATCAAGGTTCATTTGCTGTAAACGAAGGTGAAGGAGTTAAACAATTTGACACCAGTGATTTCGCGCCAGGTATGTATGCTTATACCATGATTTTAGATGGTGTACGTACACAATTTAAACTGATGAAACAATAATCAATGATCCTTTGTAGGAAATTGATTCTATCCTATATGTATGAAACAGGTGTGACCCTAGTTGTTGCACCTGTTTTTTTTATGTTTTCATAACCTGACAGGTTTTGATGATATAAAACTTAACAGACATAAAATATTTCCAGGACTTATGCTCAAACCTGTCAGGTTTTGCCAGTTTTGTGCAAAGTAGTCAGTAGTTAGTAATAAGTAGTTAGTACAAAGTAGTTAGTACAAAGTAAAGAGTACAAAGTAGTCAGTACAAAGTAAAGAGTACAAAGTAGTCAGTAATTAGTGACCCAGTAGCATGCTGGAATTGCCAAACCCGAGGTTTTTGTAAATAGTACAAAGTAGTCATTAATAAGTAGTTAGTACAAAATAAAGAGTACAAAGTAATTAGTATCCCAATAATTATCGGGAGTAATAAGTAGTTATTGACCTGGGAGCATACTGTGCCAAACCCTACAAGGGTTAACTAATCAGATGTACAATGGGTCTAACTGTAGTAAGGTGTTAATTAACACAACCCTTGCAGGATTACCTACCATGAGTGTTGGAATAAGCAACAAGTAGTTAGTATTATGATTGCTATCGAGACTAACTTAATGGCCTTAGACGAAAGCTAACTTAACTAACTTGTGGAATGTTGACCCAGTTTTGAAAAATTTGTTAACAAGTAGAGTTGTAACCGTTACATATTTTGTATACATTAGTGCATTCTAACGGGTCACTTGTCAGCTACTTGTATTGATATACTTGAAAACCATCAATATTCATGACGTAGGTATAAGTAGTAGTAAATCAGCTAATTAAACTATAATCTATCTTAAATGAACGAATAGTCAAAATTAATAATTAGTACAAATTGTGTTAGAATAAGCAACAAGTAGTTAGTATCCCGATAATTATCGGGAGTACAAAGTAGTCAGTAGTTAGTACAGAGTAAATAGTATCCCGATTACTATCGGGATTGACTTTACAGACTTTACAACTTTGGACTTTATGAACTTTAGACCTTATTGACTTTACGGACTTTCCGACTTTCGAACTATTAAATTAAACACTATCCAGCCATATGAACACCGATTACTATCGGGATAAACATTATAAACCAACTCAACATGAAAACAAATGTTCTGAACCACTACTATCCAACAAAAAATAAAAATTTTACAAGGTTTGTATTTTCAACCCTCTTGCTCGTATTTAGTTTGTGTTGCTCAGCGCAAAACATGACTCAAACGCAAAAACACGGATTCATTCCCAACCAAGGGCAGCTCACTAATACCGATGGGCATTTGGTACCCAACATAAATTACTACACCAAAGGCAACATGGCTTGGTATTTCACCAAAACAGGTTGGCATATGGTAGTCGCCAAACGCACGGGAAACCAGTCGCCAAGTGTTGCGAATGCGGAAGCTGATTTTGATGCGGCACAATTTGCTTTAGACACATTACAAATGCATCGCGTAGATGTTCGCTTAAAAAACGCGCGAATCGATTTAACGTTGACCGCCGAAAAACCACTAGCACATTATTATAATTACTACTACGGACACTGCCCTGACGGGATTACGAACGTACACCCCTATGAAACCATGACCTACAAAAACGTGTGGGACAATATCGACATTGTATTTGTGATGAAAGAAAACGGCCCTTCGACAGGCTCAGGATATGGCATAGAGTACGACTTTGTAGTACACCCAGGCGGAAACCCAAACGACATACAGCTGGAGTACAAAGGACAAGAGGAACTAGAACTTACCGAAAACCAAACTGCCCTCAACATCATCACCCCATTAGGCAACATCCACGAAACCTTACCCGCCATCTATCAACGCCAACCGAGCGAATGTCAACTGAGCGGAGTCGAAGTTGAACAGAGCGACGCCGAAGTGACCGAACGTCAACTGAGCGAACCTGTACTGAGTCTTGAATTGAGCGAACCTGCACTGAACGAAGTCGAAGTGACCGAACTTGGGCTGAGCGTAGTCGAAGCCAAACCTGAAACCTCCCTTCCAGGTTACTACACCCTCACTCCCACCGCTCCTAACACCTACCAAGTCAGTTTCCAAGTTCCCCACTACAACACCGACCTCGCTTTAGTCATTGACCCATGGGCAACTTTTGTGGGGGGAAGCGCTGAAGACAAAGCCTTTGACATGGATATAGACAACCTAGACCGGGTAGCCATTACTGGATTTACGTTAAGCGATAATTTCCCTGCAACCCCAGGTGCTTTTCAAACAAACAAAGGAGTAGACGAAGATATTTTTATAGCCACATTTACTGAAACAGGCCAAGCTCGTTGGATTACCTATTACGGTGGTACCAATTATGGATTCGATTATGGCTACTCGATTGCCTCAGATAGTCAAAACAACCTCCTTGTAGGTGGTTATACCAATTCAGGCTTTGTTGGAGGGGGTGTTTATACGAATGATTTTCCTACAGGAGCCGATGCAGCTCAAGGGTATGTATATACACCAATGAGTCCACAAAGTCCTTACTTATCCAATTTGCCTGATGATGCATTTTTATTAAAATTTGATGAAAATGGACAGCGTTTATTTGGGACTTTATTTGGCAGTAGTGATCAAGCCGATGGCATTTTTGACTTAGCCATAGATGCAACTGATAATATTGTGGTAACAGGATTAAGCAGAAGCGATGATCTTCCTGGCGCAGTCAACACGTACCCTTCTACTACTTCTCGGTCATCAGCTTTTGTGAGTGTGTTTGCCCCTACTGGACTCATCTCCTGGACCTATTATCTAGGAAATGCCTCAGGAAAAACAAGGGGTCGTTCAGTAAGCATTGACAACACGGGAGCAATTGTAGTAACAGGCTTAACACAAGCCAATGGTTTTTCAACCGATGGCACCACTAATCAAGGAAAAAATGATTTATTTGTCGCTCGTTTTACCAATACCGCAGCTGCAACCCTAGATTGGTGCACCTATTTTGGAGGGGCTGCCGATGAATCTACTTTATTAACAAACACTTTAGGTACCCAAAACGACATTCATCAAGTGGTTAACGATGCAGCAAACAACATTTACCTCATGTCTATCTCGCAAAGTGATGGCTTGGGCACTCCTGGGGTTTATCAAGAAAACCGTGTGCCTGGGGATGGCATAAGTCCACCAAACGTTGATGAGTACGATAACATATTAGTGAGTTTATCGAGTGCTGGAACTGTCCGCTTTGCAACATATCTTGGTGGGTCAGACAAAGACGGAGAACAAGCTTCTGGCATTGCCATAGACAAGCGTGGCGACGTGCTGGTTACTTCCAGTACCTTAAGCAACGATATACCAACTTGGCCTGTAGGAGGATATCAAATAAACAAAAATGGCACAGGAGAGTCTATGTATATGGCCAAGTTTACCAACATGGGGCAATTGATTTGTGGTACTTACTACGGCGGAGACGGGGTTCGTGTTTATGACATGGAAATAGACAGCAAAGGGTTTCCTGTATTGGCAGGTTCTACCAGTGCCAATTTTCCAACCAGTGCTTCTCCCAATCCTCCCAATACGGTTTTTCAAAGTAACAATGCTGGTAGCACTGACGCCTTCATCCTCAAACTCTGCTCTCCTTGTGGAGAAACGGCCGATGGGGCTTTGATAGTAGATGAAGACGAGCAGGAGCATCCTGCCAATGTTAGCATGTGCGCAGGAGATACCATAATCTTAATACCGGGCTTAGACTTAACTAACTCAAGGGGAATAGATGTTTTTCCTCCAATGGATTTGTTTGATGAAGTGACCTATGAGTGGACAGACTTAAGTGGCCCTGCGTTACTCCCAGGAGGATTTACCTACGTAAAAACCATGTCTGCCAATGGAGACCGCTTACAGGTTGTTCCTACAGTATCAGGTACCATTGATTTAGAACTCAAAGTAAGCTATGGCTCGTGTCCTGTTTACAAAAACATCACCATTGATGTGATTGCTGCCCCTACCATCGATGTCCTGCCTGCCGATGTGACCATTTGTCCCTACGATGCGCCATACAATTTTGTGTTTAACCTGGTTGGGACTGCCCCTTGGACATTAGACATAGTGGACAAAAACAACAACCCTGTATTGGGTATTCCAGATTGTGCCGGATCGCCGTGCAATATTGCCTTCGCCGATTCGGGCTGTTACAAACTTGTAAAAGTAACAGACGCCGCTTGTTTTACCGATTACGACGAAGAGTTTTGCCTCAACTTTTACGACCTACCTACTGCAACTATTGCGGTAGTAGCTCCAGATGATGCCGACATATGCCCGGGCGAAACCGTAGATTTGGAGGTTACTTTTGCTGATGGCACTCCAAATTATGGCTTTAAATACACCAAAGATAACCTGCCTTTAGGAGGGCTTCCTGTATCTCCGGCAACAGACCCTGTTCATACCCTTGCAGAACAAGGCGCAGGCGTATACAAAATAATTGAAGTAAGCGACGACAATTGTTTGCAAGCCATTACTGACCAAGAAATTACTATTACAGAACACCCTTTACCAGCACTCACCATCACCAATGTAGAGCATAGTAATGCCGATAACACCATTTACATTTGTGCAGGCGAAGACGCCACCATAATCTTAGCATTTACAGGCACAGCCAACTACGACGTAAGTTACAACCACCCAATTAATGGAGCAAGTAACTTAACAGCCACTAGCGGCACAGCAAATTTAGTGGTTATCGATGCAGGCACTTACACCTTCACAGGCATCAAAGACGCAAACTGCGACAACACCGGTTTAACCACCAGCATTAACGTAGTGGTAAATGCCCTACCAACCGTAGTAGCCAACACCACCAACACCAACACCATTTGCGATGGAGATGCCTTAACCCTAGCAGGCAGCGGAGCAAACACCTATGTTTGGGATAATGGCGTAACAGACAATGTTGCTTTTAATCCTGGTGTAACAACAACCTATGAGGTCTCTGGCACAGATGCCAACAATTGTGTAAACACCGACCAAATACAAGTAGTGGTGAATCCACTGCCAACAGTAACAGCCAATGCCACCAGTACCACCATTTGCGATGGCGATGCCGTAACCTTAACAGGCAGCGGAGCAAGCAGTTATGTTTGGGATAACGGGGTAACAGACAATGTTGCTTTTAATCCTAGCGCAACAACAACTTATACGGTAACCGGCACAGATGCCAACAATTGTGTAAACACTAACCAAATACAAGTAGTGGTAAACCCATTACCAACGGTAGTAGCCAATGCTACCAGCACCACCATTTGCAATGGCGATGCCGTAACCCTTTCGGGAAGCGGAGCAAATACCTACATATGGGATAATGGCGTAAGCGACAATGTCGCATTTAATCCTGGCGTAACAACAACCTATGAGGTCACTGGCACAGATGCCAATAATTGTGTAAACACCGACCAAATACAAGTAGTGGTAAACCCATTACCAAGTATAGTAGCCAATGCTACGAGTACTGCCATTTGCGATGGCGATGCGGTAACCCTTTCGGGAAGCGGAGCAAACACCTATGTTTGGGATAACAGCGTGGTTGATGGTGTAGCCTTTAATCCAAGCGCAACAACTACCTATACTGTTACGGGAACAGATGCCAACAATTGCCAAAACACCGGCCAGATACAAGTAGTGGTTAATCCGTTGCCGACTGTGGTAAGCATAACCGAACAATGTATTGCTACTAACGATAAGTATCATGTAAGCATCACCCTTGCTGGTGGTTCTGGAAATTACAATTACAAACAAGGCGTTGACATTACCCCTGCGGGCCTTACCGGTAGTTTTACGGGTAGTACTTGGAACAGTAACACCCCAATAAATAGTGCAACAGCTTACGCTATTGTATTCTACGACGACCTAGGCTGCGAAGTCACCGCCTCTGGTAACCATGCCTGCAATTGCATCTCAGATGCAGGAACCATGAACGACCTTACTGCCCAGACTTTGTGCTTGGATCAATTTACAACACCTACCCACCAAAACGATTGGGTGAATGATTTGGATGACATTTTTACGTTTGTGCTCAGTGATGTAGCTGTTCCTAACAGTGCCGCCGATATACTGGCATGGAATAACAATGGCGTGTTTGGTTTTGACAGCAATACCATCACTTGCGGTACTACCTATTATTTATTGGCTGTTGCAGGCAACGACCTAGAAAATGGCCAAGCCGATTTTGCAGACATCTGTTTAGACTTGTCAGCAGCCATACCTGTGACTTGGCGTTGTGCGCCAGATGCTAGTTTTGAAGACAGCGACTTTAGCGCTTGCATAGGCACAAACATAAACGCCAACGTGTTACTGACCCCTAACAATTTAGCATTAAACTATACCATTTCAGCCCCTGGGATAAATGGCGTTGGAGAAGTAGGCGTTGACCCACAAACCTTTGTGATGCCAGCAAGCAATGTTACCTTAACCCTCAGCAGCGTGCAATACAACGATGCGCCTGCTTGTCCGCAAACGATTAATAAATCGTTGACAATAACGGCCTTAGACACCTTAGAGCTACTAAGCGTAACAGAAACGTGCAATGCCACCAATGATAAATATGTCGTGAGAGTAACCCTTTTAGGAGGAGACATAAATAGCTATGACTTTGATCCTGCAACCATCCCAGCAGGATTAGCATGGACATTTGATAACATAGACACTTGGACAAGTGACCCTATAAACAGTGGAGTTGCGTATGAAGTGGACTTTTTTGATGGCAACAACTGCGATATTGAAAAAGTAAACGGCCAAAAAACCTGTATTTGCACCAGCAACACTGGTACAATGGACACCACATCCATAGATGTATGTGAGGATGTAAATGCTACCGCAATTTATGACGGAACTGGTGAGTTTTTGGACGGCAACGACATGCTCCAATTTATCCTGCACGATGGTGTTGGTTTTCCTGTCCCTCCCATTGGGGGTGTCATGGACAGAAATGCCTTGGGTGTTTTTGCTTATAACGTGATCTATGCATACAATACCACCTACTACATAACCGCCGTAGTAGGAAACAACGTAGGGGGTGAAGTAGATTTAGACGACCCATGTTTGAATGCGAGTGCTCGTGTGCCGGTGGTGTTTAGACAATTGCCAGATGTAACCGTAAGCGCCTTGCCAAACGACAGCATATGCATTGGCGATGCTGCCGAGCTACAATTTACCTTTACCAAAGGTGTAGCGCCATATAACGTAATGGAAACAAATGGATCAATAGATGGTTTATCAAACCGAGATACACGCCCCATAATCCCAAACCTAGGTCAAACCAAAACGTACACGTTCACAAGTGTTACAGATCAATATTGTAGCAGTATCATCAACCAAAGTGTTACGTTTACCTTACCCAAAGCTTTTGATGTAACGAGTACAATAGCACCTGTCAACTGTCAAGACATAGACGATGGAGCATTGAGTGTAGAGGTGACAGGAGGTTTTGGCCCATACACCTACCAATGGTATGATGTCAGCGGCGACCCTATTTCAGGTGAAATAAACAATAATATAGACAGCTTAGCTCCAGGAAATTATCCTGTTGAAATAACAGATAGTTTTGGCTGCACCACCACCGAATATCTAAGCCTAGCCACACCACCTTTATTCGACATTGACTTGGTAGCCATTTTGGAGCAAATTTGCTTTCAAGATTCGGCAGGTGAGTTGAATGTTACTGCCCCTAACGGCAATCGTTTTACCATTGACAGTACCAGTAATGTGTATCGTCCTTGGCAAAATTCAAACATCTTTTTGGAAATGAATTTTATTCCCGGCACCAACAATTATTTAATCAAAGCTACTGATGCAAACAATTGCGAGGCTGATACTATTATTAATATTACAGGCCTCACACCTATGACATGGGTAAGCACGCCTGACGACAGGTTTATTTGCCCAAATACCAGCACTACGCTGCAAGGGCAAGTAACAGGCGGCAATGGAAATTACACCTACGTATGGGACGATGTAACGGTATCTCCTCAACAGGTGGTAAGCCCTGCTGAAACAACCAGCTATTCGGTGTATGCCAAAGACAAAAACGATTGTCCTTCTAGTAAGACGTATGTAACAGTGATTGTGCCTGATGAGATGAGTATGACTACTCAGTCACCCGACTTTTTGTGTGCAGGCAACGAAGCTACCTTAGTAGTAAATACCAACGGAGGTACAGGCGCATACCAACCCGTATGGACAAACCTGAACAACAACACACAACATACCCAAGAGCTATGGAACATTGCGCCCGACACCACCACGAGCTACGAAATAACCGTAAGCGACAGTTGTGGTACAAGCCTAAGCAAGACACTAAAAGTAGTGGTACCAAAAGAAGTAGATGTTGCTTTTACACCAAAAGACCAAGAGGGTTGTGCACCCTTGGAGATTACCTTTACCAAAACAACAAGCATCGATTACCAAAACTTGCAATGGAACTTTAGCGATGGGCCAAAATCAACGAAGTCTAACCCGACTCATAAGTGGTATCAAGCTGGCACATATCCTGTTACTTTAACCATTTTCGATGCTTATGGTTGTGCCTATCAGCACGATGACACGGTTTATGTGCATCCTAATGCGGTACCTCTGTTTACTTTTCTTCCCGAAAAAATAAACGCAGCTTTACCAGAGATACAACTAAGCAATCATTCGCAAATAGCTGATAGTTTTATTTGGCACATTGATTCTGTGGGTATATTCACAGAGGCAGAACCAAAAATTACATTTCCAGATTACGAATCGGGCGTTTATCAAGTGTGTTTATTGGCAAACAACCAATACAATTGCCCAGATGAGTTGTGTAAACGGATTTATGCTGAATACGAAAACATGGTATTTGTTCCTAACTTTTTCACACCCAATGGCGACCAAATAAACGAAGGGTTTAAACCTGTGCTGAGCAGTCAGGCTGTTACCTTCTACGAGTTTATGGTTTTTGATCGTTGGGGAGAGATGCTTTTCAGTAGTGACAACAACCAGCAATCATGGGATGGAACTTTTAAAAATAAACCAGCGAAACCAGATACGTATGTGTGGAAACTCAGAGTACGTTTTGAAGGAGAAATAAAAATTAGAAAATTGTTGGGCAGTGTAACGATTGGCTTGTAGGTGTTAGGTGTCAGCCGTAAGCTTTGTCAACTGCAAATTGCCAACTGAATACTGACATCCCGAAGTATCGGGACAGGATCTGCCAACTAAATTGACCTTAAACCCCGAATTCCGATAGCTATTGGAACGGGACAGGCTCTGAAACCTTATAGCTGAAACCTAAAAAAGACTAAAGATGTTTTTGTGTGGTGCAAAAACAGGTGGTTTAGTACGAAGCCAAGGGTTGCAAACGCGCAATCCTTGGCTTTAATTAATAGTTTAATATTCCGATAATTATTGGGAGTACAAAGTATGTTAGTAAAGAGTAGTTAGTAAAAAGTAGTCAGTAGTTAGTGACCCGGTAGCATGCTGGAATTGCCAAACCCTACAAGGGTTAAATAATCAGATGTACAATGGGTCTAACTGCAGTAGGGTATTAATTAACACAACCCTTGCAGGGTTATCTAATTTGAAAACCGTCACTTATTATGACTTTTAAATTAAAATTCAACATTAAAAATTACTAATAAACCTTCTGACTCCCTATTGGTATCGGGATTGATTTTCAAGCTTCCCAACTTGATTAATCCATTCAACATTAACCATTTAAAATTCAACATTAAAAATAAACCTTCTGACTCCCGATTGTTATCGGGATTGACTTTTCGCCTTTCATGTTTTTTCATCTTAAACCTATAACCTAAGACCTCTTAGCTTTAAAAGCGGCAGATTTCGATTTTAATTTCTCTGTAATTAAATACATGGCTGGCACTACAACCAAGGTAAGGAAAGTAGCAAACGTTAATCCGAAAATAACGGTCCATGCCATTGGGCCCCAAAAGGCTGCGTTGTCGCCACCAAAATAAATATTGGCATCTAAATCAGTAATTAATCCACCAAAGTCAATGTTCATTCCTGTAGCCATTGGCACAAGTCCAAGTACGGTGGTAATAGCGGTCAATAAAACAGGGCGTAATCTTGTTTTACCTCCTTCTACAATAGCTTCTACCGCCTCATGAGCAGGCAGTAAAGCTTTTGGTTCTAGTCCAAGTTCTTTTCGTTTTCGTATTTTTATTAGCTCAATGTAATCAATGAGTACAATAGCATTGTTGACAACAATACCGGCCAACGAAACAATTCCAATACCAGTCATAATCACCACAAAGTCCATTTGGAATAAGGCTAAACCAAAGAATACACCAATGGTACTAAACACCACCGATAAGATGATGATGAAAGGTTTAACAATAGAATTAAACTGAGACACAAGAATCAAAGCAATAAGTGCAATGGCAATTAACAAAGCTTTTATCAAAAACGCTTGTGTAGAAGCTTGCTCTTCTTGCTGTCCTGTAAATTTATATTCATATCCTTCGGGCATTTCCATGCCGCTCAATACTTCTTTCAATTCGTTGTTGATGGCGGTAGCATTAAACCCTTCCAACACATTAGAGTAGATAGTAATGACACGATCAAGGTCTTTTCTTTTGACCGAACCATACGTTGTATTGTAGCTATAACTAGCAACAGATGACACAGGTACTTGGCTTATTTTTCCAGTAGCAGGATCTCTAAACGTAATGCGCTGATTCATCAAGGTAGAAACGTCGTTGCGTGCATCTTTTTCTAACCTTAATTGAATAGGATACTCGTCTTCACCATCTTTAAACTTACTTATTTCTCTACCAAACAAGGCTGTTCTTACAGTAGACCCTATTTGCATGGTGTTCAATCCAAACATGCGTGCTTTGGCTCTATTGATATGCAAAATTAGTTCGGGTTTGCCTAGCTCTAAATCAAATTTTAATCCTTCAACACCGCGGATGTTATTTTTTTCAATGTTACGCTGCATGTTTTCAGCAACGACAAGCAACTTGTCAAAATCTTCACCAACTACTTCAATGTTTATCGCTTTTCCTTGAGGTGGCCCTTCTTGGTTTTTCTCTACTGATAACTTTACACCCGGAATAGGTTGCATCAATTCAGAGATTCGTTTCATGACTTCAGAAGTGCTTCTCCCTTTCCTAAACTCATACTCCAAAAACGAAACCGTAATTCTTGCTTTATGGGGTGTGTTTCCCATACTTGGCCCTTCACCTGGATCGGATGTACCTGCACCAACATTAGCAATAACACTTTCAATAATGTCTTTGTCAGGAGCTATGATTTCTTCCACACGCTTTTCAATAATTTTTGTCAATGAATCGGTATAAGCAATGTCTGACCCAACAGGCATTTCAACAAAAATATTAATGTATTTAGGTTCGTTTACAGGGAAAAACTCGACGTTGGGTGAGGCTATGACAAAAAATGCGATAGAACCAATCAACATAGCAAACGTGGCCAGCATCACTTTTAAAGGACCTTTTCCTTTCAAAACCTTTCGTACAATTTTTAAATATTTGGCTTCTAACCAAACGAGTCCAATTTTCTGAAACCAATTGGAACCTGGACGAAACAAAAACATGTCTAATAAACCAAGTCCACCCATTAGCAAAAACAACGTGCCAAACGGGATGTTTCCTAAGGCATAAAGGATGGCTGAAACAGAAATAAAAAGGAAAGAATACTTTAATCTTTTTGATTTATTAAGTGCTTTTTCTTCTGATTTTCGTTTGATAAAAACCATGGCAACCACAGGGTTGATGACCAAAGCTATGATTAATGAAGAAGACAAAACAATGATTAATGTCAAGGGGATGTACTTCATGAACTCACCCATGAGATCGTTCCAAAATAAGAGTGGAAAAAAGGCGGCTAAAGTTGTAGCTGTAGAAGCAATAATAGGAATAGCTACCTCTCCAACACCCTGTTTTGCTGCTTCATAAGCAGATAAACCTTCTTCTTCGTAGAGGCGGTAAATGTTTTCGATAACCACAATGGCATTATCAACCAGCATTCCCAAAGCAAGTATCAAAGCAAACAAAACAATCATGTTCATGGATACGCCCATGGCAGACAACACAAAAAAGGATAAAAACATGGACATGGGAATGGCCATACCTACAAAAATTGCGTTTCGTAAGCCTAAGAAAAATAACAAGACAAGAATCACCAAGATTACCCCAGAGATAATGCTATTTTCAAGATTTTTTAACTGGTCTTTTGTCTGTTGAGATTGATCGTTAGTAATTGTTATTTTCAAGGAATTAGGCAAATAACTTGCTCTAGCTTCTTCCAAAATAAGGTTAATACCACGGGTAGCTTCTAGCAAATTCTCTCCACTTTTTTTGATAACGTCAAGCGATACTACTGGCTTGCCATCCAATCGTGCGTATGATTCTCTTTCTTTGTAACCATCTACAACAGTAGCAATGTCACGCAAGTACACAAAGTTTCCTTTTTCGTGTTTTATGATCACATCACCCATATCTTCAGGCCGCTCGAACTCTCCAACAACACGGATGGTTCTTTTGGTATTTCCCAGTTGTACTTCGCCTGCTGCCATCGACACGTTTTCGTTGACTATGGCATTTTGAATGTCGTTGAAACTAATTTCGTTGCTCTCCATTTTGAAGAGGTTTACATTGATTTCTACTTCTCTATCAAGTACCCCCTTAATATCTACTTTGTTGATTTCAGGTAAGGATTCTATCTCGTCTTCAAGTTTCTCGGCATAATCTTTTAAATTGTCTATGCTAAAATCTCCTGATAGGTTGATATTTAAAATAGGCATCTCAGACATGTCTATTTCTTTTGCACTTGGGTCGTCTGGCAAATCGTTAGGCAATTCGTTTTTAGCTCTATCAATGGCGTCTTTCACCTCCAACAAGGCTTTGTCAATGTCTTCGTTCGGGTTGAATTCAACAATAACAGCTGAAAAATCCTGAATGGATGTGGATTTCAGGTTCTTAATGCCTTTAATAGTCTGAATCTCTTTCTCTAAAGGGCGAGTGATGAGATTTTCAATATCCAAAGGTGCATTGCCAGGATATGCGGTGCTCACATAAACCGTAGGCATTTTTATTTCAGGGAAAAGTTCCTTTGGCATACCATTGTATGCTCCAAGGCCCAAGAAAACAATCATGGTCAATAAAATAAATACACTGGTACTGTTGTTTAACGCTAAGTTGGTAAGCTTAAAAGACTTACTCGCTTCTCTCACTTTTTTGATAGGATTATCCATTATTTCCAAGTGGTATTTTGGTCTATTAATTCTGCAACAAGAGCATTATTCGTCAACTGATTATATCCTTTCACTGCTACTTTTTCATTCAGGTTTAAGCCACTCAAAATCAACGTTTCGTTTTTGGCATTGTTCAACCCTACTTCTACGTATCGTTTTTCAACTTTCCAGTTTTTTCCGTTTGAAAGTGCCACAAAAACAAAAGAACCATCAATGTCTTGTTGTACAACATTGGAGGGTAACACGATGCTATTTTCTTGAAAATAATCTCTGATTTTAAGAGAGGCCAGAGCATTGGGTTTAATCATGTTGCCTTCATTCATTATTTTCAATTGCACTTCAAAACTTCTATTTTGAGGGTTGATAACGTTACCAATTCTATAGATAGGTACTTGTTTTTCATAACCTAGTGAATGGAAATTGACTAAGACACTATCGCCTGTTTTTACTTTAGGTAAGTAAGATTCTGATAGTGCAGCATTGATATACAAATTTTTCAAATTCAAGATTTGTGCAAACGGCATTTGTGGACTGGCAAAAGCTCCTCGTTTGTAATTTATTTTATCGACAATTCCGTTGATGGGTGATTTGATGACAGACATAGCAATTTGAGAACGGATAGCAGCCATGCTTCTTTCCATCGCTTCTTTGTTGCTTTTGGTTTCTAAGTATCGAATTTCAGAACCTATGTTTTGGTCTATCCACAGTCTTTTTTGTTTCAAAAAGATGGTATTTGCTAGTTCCCAACGTGTTCTTAATTCAGCCAATTGATTTTGCAGTGGAGACGCGTTTAAGCGAGCCAATATTTGGCCTTTCTTCACTTTGTCGCCCTCTTCTACATTTACCTCTATTATTTCGCCAGGAGATTGAAAGCTGACCATTACGTCTTTTTCAGCTTCAACAATTCCTTCTACTCCCACAAAGTGTTCAAAGGATTGAAAAGATAAAGTTTGAAGTTGCACATTAATAGGAGTCATTTCATAATTGCTAGTATCCAATTTAGCAATATCTATTTCTAGTTCTTTTACCTCAGACATTAAAGAAATCAATTTTCCTTTGGCGGTTGAAAGTTGATCTTTTTTTCCTGCTAACGAATCATCTGTAGCGCAAGAACTTATGGCTAATGTAATTCCAAGTATTAGGGTTATGTTTTTCATGCTTTCTACTAGTAATTATTTAATACTTTGTCTAATTTATTTTTTGACGACAATAAATTAAAAGTCGCCTGAATGTATTGTCCTTGAGTAGTTAGGTATTGGTTTTCGGCTTGCGTAAGTTCGAAGCTACTCGAGATACCTTCTTGATATTTTATGGTTGTTTTATCTTTTATCTTTTCAGCCAGTCTTAAACTTTGTGTTTCGTTTTCATAGATAGCCAATGCATTGTTGTATTCCGCTTTGGCTGTTAGCATTTGCAATTCTGCTGCTTGCGATGCTTGCTTGAGCGATTGTTCTGCCTTTAACGTTTCTATGTGAGCTTGTTTTACCTGTTGTCTTTTCATGCCTGAACTAAAAATGGGAACATTAAGGTTGACACCCACCATGGTTGTTGGAAACCATTTGGCTTCGTTTGACAAAAAGTTAAAATCATTGCCAAACGAGTTTTCTTGATGTGTTGCAAAAAGTGAAAGTTGCGGTAGAAATTGTGCCTTCTGATTCTTAAATTGAAGATGTTTGAGTTGTAAGTTGGTGTTTGCTAATTGATAATTGGCATTTTGAGAAACATCAAAAGTAGATTGAAAGAACCCTTGGTCACTTTGCGTTTTCGCCAAGTTTGCAATGTTGTCTGTCAGAACAATAGTAGATTCGAGGTTTATGCCCAATTGAAAATTCAACATTTGTCGAGCTACCGTAACCTGAACGCCTGCATTGTGGTGTCTGTTTTCAATGTTTTTAAACGTAATGGCCATCTGGTCCACATCAGACTCTTCCACAAAACCATTGTCATAAATAGCTTGCGTTTCTCGCCAAAGGCTTTTTATTTTTGAGAGGGAAGACTCGAGCAATTGAACATTGTCTTCTGCTACTAACACCATATGGTAGGCATTAGTTACCGCTTCTTGTACTTCTAGGTTACTCAGGCGTTGTTTGTTCTTTGATAGTGTCAAAAAAGCTTTTGTAGCTTGAAGGCCAATAATATAAGAACCATCAAACAACAGCTGGGTGGCCATTATTTCTCCGCTTGCATTTTGTTTGGTTCCAAAAATAATTTCGGAAAATTCTCCTTCGTTACCACCAAAAAATTCTGCTGGAATCAATTGAACAGGTTGCTTAATAAAGTTGTTGTAGCTCGCTTTTCCAGTGATTTGGGGTAATCCAATGGCAATCGTTTCTTTAATTTTTCGCTGGGCAGACGCTACATCATACGCCGCATTTTTAGATTGATAGTTATGCTCCAAAGCATGTTGTCGGGCCTGGGCCAAACTAAAACTTTGTTGTCCCCATCCAACGATGCAGATGCTGGACATTAACAAAAATGAGATTGTTTTTTTCATGTGAGTTAATTGGCTCTTTGATTAATTATTTTTTCTAAGTGTGTTTTTCCTTGAGTATTGGTTATGCTGTGCAAATGATACATGACAGCATTCCTGTGCAGTTCTACAAAACTCATTTGCTGATTTACTTCTTGCGATTGCTGAAATACAGAATCAAGAATTTCCAGAAAAAATTTGGCAACTACAGTCGTATTCAATTCTTCACGATACCATCCTGCTGCAATTCCACGATCAAGGTTTTCTAACATGCACGTACAAGTAAATATTTTCCTATATTCTGAAAATATTGCCCAACTCTCAGGGTAATATTTTTCCAACTCAAAAAATATAGATGGGTGTGCTTGTTGCATTTTAATGGAAATGTATTCGGTCACATTCAGCAATTCTTCTATTACATTGTCTGTTTTATCAATGCAAGTGCTTATTGCTAAGCAGTCCATTTCAATACCTAAGGATATTGATTGCTTAACAAGATCATTTTTGTCAGTGAAGTACTTGTATAGCGTTTTTTTAGAAACACGGAGTTGTTTGGCCATATCATCCATGCTCACGTTTTTAAAACCAAGTTTTAAAAACACCTGCATTGCTGATAAGATAATTTCCCTCAATTTTTCATCCATGGGTGCAAATGTAAGCATAATTTTAACACGGAAACGTTTTACGCTTCATTTCGTTTCCATGTGTCAGTCACTCTATTTTGCCCGTAATAATTATTCCATGGCGCAAGTGTATGTTAATTGCTACTTTTACAAAAAAATAAAATAGATGGCGCGTATTTTAACGGGTATTCAGAGTTCAGGAGAAATTCATTTAGGTAATATTTTGGGAGCTATTATTCCGGGTATTACCTTGTCAAAAGATGAAAACAACGAATCATTTTTTTTCATAGCCGATTTACATTCTTTAACAAGTTTGAAAGATGGAGCTGCACGCAAGCACAACACCTATGCGGTAGCTGCAGCTTGGTTGGCTTTTGGATTTGACCCAAATAAAAATGTGTTTTACCGCCAAAGTGATATCACCGAAGTATGTGAGTTGACGTGGTATTTAAACTGTTTCACCCCTTTTCCTATGTTGGCCAATGCACATAGTTTTAAAGATAAAAGTGCTAACCTATCGGATGTCAACGCAGGATTATTTGATTACCCTGTTTTAATGGCTGCCGACATTATTATGTACAATGCCAATTTTGTGCCAGTTGGAAAAGATCAAATTCAACACATTGAAATGGCGCGTGACATTGCTGCCAAATTTAACCACCAATACAACGACGATGTATTTGTTTTACCAGAAGCAAAGGTAGACGACAAAGTGATGACCATCCCAGGTATTGATGGCCGTAAGATGAGTAAATCATACAACAATTACATTAATATTTTTATGCCTGACAAAGCATTAAAAAAGCAAATAATGAAAATTGTTACGGATGAAACACCTTTGGAAGACCCTAAAAGCCCAGACACTTGTAATGTGTTTACTATTTACTCGTTATTGGCCAACGAAAAACAAATTGCAGAAATGCGTGCCAATTACCTAGGTGGTAATTATGGGTACGGTCACGCCAAGGTTGCGTTGTTCAAATTGATAGTTGAACAGTTTGCAGAACCTCGTGAAAAGTATGCTTACTTCATGGAACATACCGATGAACTTGAAAAGCTATTGGCCATTGGAGCCAAAAAAGCGAAAGCCGTTGCGTTACCAGTACTTCAAAGGGTTAAAGAAAAATTAGGGTTTTGAATTAGTAGTTAGTGTTCAGTAGGAAGTACTTAGTAATCTAGAATGATTCGCCTATTTGTAGTATAAAAATAGTAGAATTAAGTATTCAATCTGCGCGCCAAACTCAAGTAAAACTTTGTTTTCAGCTAAACTTACCAATTCTTAAACATGAAACGAAATTTTGAGAAAAGCCTATGTATTTGATAAAATGAACAGAATAAAAAATATTATTAATTGACTTTTTCCAATAAGTTTTTATCCGATCAATTTTAAAACTTGATCAAACCCTTCGCTTAGTTGATTATAAATTCCTTGAACTATCGTTTTGTCAAGTACCTTTTTAAGAGTTAAATCGACAACTTTTCCTTTTAAAAGTTGAAACCAATTTTTCTTTCCCAAGTTAAAGTGATTTTTTAATTCTTCAATCTCTTCAAATATGACTTCTTGACCTAATCCTTGGCTGTCTAGCTTGTTAAGAATATCATTTAGTTTGTTATGTAATTTTGATTCTTCTTCAGGAGTGAATTTATATTCAAGGCTTGGTTCAAAGGTGTAGAGTTGATTTATATCGTCAATTTCTTGGTCAATTGCGAATATTCCAATATTTCTTTTGTCTTCATATTGACAACCCTTTCGTTTGCAAGTTTTAATATGGTTTTCTTGATCTTCTATTGTTTTTTGGCGGATTATTTTTAAAAAATCAAGTCTATCTCTGTCTCTATTAAAGTCATATAATTTAGTCGTAATGCAGTCTTTAATATTTTCTAAGGAATTGTGTTTAACTCCATTGTATAATCTATTATAAAATTTATCTGCTTCTTTTTCAATAATATTCATTCGATAGGAGTTTTCAATGTGCTACAACACATTACTAAGTACTTTATACTAAATACTAATAACTAGGCCTCCAAATTCCACATGCCAAATTGCGCCAAGTGGTGCCCAACATGTTTGTCGTGAAAGCGAGTCCATTCTGGATAAGTAAGTGCTCCAAACACAATGTGATTGACAGTGAAGTCTGCCGATTTATCAGCAAAAAATGCGTTGAAAGCCTTACGTGCATTTAGCAAAGCTGAAGTAGCTTCAGCTAAGGACTTGTACTTGTAAGGTACAGGTTCATTAGGGATAAAAGGAGCATTAAAGTTACGAACTAAAGCATGTTTGCCTTTTAAAAACACTTTCAGTTTGCCTAATTTTTCAGCAGGAGAAACAATCTCATAGGCATTGGCATCATAACACCGACTGTACACCAATTCCAAATGTTCAACCATATGTTGCAAGGTCATTGTCCCCCAAAGTGGTTGGTCGGTAGATTGACTTAGCTCAAATAAATTGTCGAAATTGATGGTGTTACTTTCTGGAAACTTTGCCATGTTATTGTTTTTTAATCCACGTTAATTTAAAGCCGTAATCGGGAGCGGAAAGGTACAAGGTATCTTGTTTAATACGATACAATCGAGGAACTGTTTTTAAATTTTCAGTGGGTATGGAATGCATAACACGCGTATGAAAAACAGTATCAAGGCTCAAACGATATTTTGCAACATACCAATAAGGCTCTTGTGCAGGGGTGAACAAGGTGTCTGGCCAAAAATGTACCGACATATGGCCGTTAGTAGTGTAGTGCAAGAGTCCTGTTCCGTTTTTCATCCAAGAAGCTTGTTGCCATGCGCCCAAGGAATCTTTTGACTGTATGCTTGCAAGTTCCCATATGCCATCCAAGCTTTTTTGCTTCTCTGTAGTGCAGGAACAAAAAAAGAGGGTTGCAAAAACCACTAATATTAAACCACTTGTTCTCATCAGACAAAGCTATGCTAACTACTTCTCAAAAACTAAGACAACAGCATTGTATTAGTCATTGCTTTTTATGTTCTTCGCACGAACATTGAAACTACCACCATGATAAACATCGAGCAAACAGATATTAAAAACGTGATTCTTCATCATGTTAGTTCCGATGAACATGATATTGTCATTAACGATCAAGCAGTTGAAATTACCTCAGAGCAAGAAGAGGAGCTTTTAAAAAAGATTTTTCTTAAACCTTTCTTACTTCATGCTACTACGTTTGAGTTTAAACATGATGTAGGTTTGGAGTACAATGTGTTATTTAATCTATGCAAGAACATCAATAGTAGCGATAATTTCATTGAAGACGCTACTAATATTGCCAAACATTTAACGGCTTCTTCCAGCCATCATCAAATAAAAAACGGGGATTTGTTCGTGGTGCACTTCAATAATATCATTCTCAGCAATAAAGCATATGACGCTGTTGGTTTGTACAAATACGAAGAAAAAGACAGCTTTGTAGAAACAGGTATTGCAGGCCAAACAAACACCTTGGAATTTAAAAAAGGCATAGGGAGTAAAAAACCAGATAAGGCCTGTTTGGTGCTTTTCACGGAAGAACCTTTTACATTATTGGTTATAGATAGTAATAAAGAAACCGATTATTGGCAAAATGAGTTTATAAAATTACAGCCCAAAAATGATTTTGTAAACAACACAAACAATGTATTAACCATCGCCAAAAACTTTATCACCAAACAAGTTCCTGAAGATTTTGAGGTTAACAAAACCGATCAGATAGACCTGCTTAATAGGTCGGTAGAATACTTTAAAAACCACGAAACGTTTGAAAAAGAAGAATTCGAGCAACAAGTATTTCAAGATGAAAATGTGATAGAATCGTTCCGAAGTTTTGATGAAACCTTTCGTGAAAAAAACGATTTAACAGTAGAGAACAGTTTTGAGATTTCGGAGCAGGCAGTAAAAAAGCAAGCCAGGGTTTTTAAAAGCGTATTAAAACTCGACAAGAATTTCCATATTTATATTCATGGCGACAAAGAACTCATAGAACAAGGTGTGGAAAAAGATGGCCGAAAATTCTATAAAATCTATTATGAGGCGGAGAAGTAAGTAATCAGGTTTCAGAGCTTGTCCCGACCTTTCGGGATGTTAGGTCACAGGTATAAGGTAACAAGTTTATGTTAAGTTGTCAAAACCTAAATAACGTTGACCGTTTTTAGGTTACAGAGCCTGTCCCGAAGTATGGGTGCTGAATATTTCTGTAAGCTTAGTAAAGGCTACTGTTGAAGTACTGGGTATAACGCGTTTTTAAAATAGCCCTCAGATTTAATCACTTATTTACGTTGAAGGTCATTTCAGGGCATAGATGCTTGTTGTAGTTTAGCTCTGTTTCGGTCGTGATGACTATTTAGCAGACAAGTTTGCTGATTTTAAGTCATAATGATTACCTACCAGAAATTATTTCTGGTCATTTCGACTGGAGTCAGGCACGAACGTAATGGAGAAATCTAAGATTCCCAACATGAAAGTTTATTCATAAAAAAACGCTACCAGTAATTGGTAGCGTTTCTAATTAAAAATAGGTGTAATTAATTACTCTACCGTAACTGATTTTGCTAAATTTCTTGGTTGATCTACATTACAACCTCGCATAACAGCTATGTCATAGCTCAATAACTGGAAAGGAACAACCGACAACATAGGTACTAAACATTCTTCAACTGCTGGAATTTCAATGACATAATCAGCTGTTTGTCTTACTTCTGTATCGCCTTCAGTAACAATAGCGATTACTTTCCCTTTTCTTGCTTTTACTTCTTGTATGTTGCTGACTACCTTATGGTAAGATGGTCCTTGTGTTGCAACTACAAAAACAGGCATATCTTCATCAATAAGAGCAATAGGGCCATGTTTCATTTCAGCAGCAGGATATCCTTCAGCATGTATGTAGCTAATTTCTTTTAGTTTCAATGCACCTTCTAGTGCCACTGGAAAGCTATAACCTCGTCCTAAGTATAAAGCATTGTTACAGTTAGCGTAGATCTTAGAAATTTTTCTAATCTCATCTGCTTTTGCCAACACTTTAGTGACCATGTCAGGTATTTGGTTCAATTCAGAAATTAATCTGAAATATTTTGACTCACTAATCATGCCTCTTTTCTTACCTAAAGCCAAAGCAATAAGTGTAAGTACAGCAACTTGACTGGTAAATGCTTTAGTAGAAGCAACGCCTATTTCTGGCCCAGCATGTGTGTAAGCTCCTGCGTGAGAAGCACGCGCTATACTTGAACCTACAACATTGCAAATACCAAAGATGGTTGCTCCTTTTGATTTAGCTAATTCAATAGCCGCTAATGTGTCGGCAGTTTCTCCAGATTGTGAGATGGCAATGACTACGTCATCTTCTGTGATGATTGGATTTCGGTATCTAAACTCACTTGCATATTCCACTTCAACAGGAATACGAGCAATATCTTCGAACAAATATTCGGCTACTAAGCCTGCATGCCAAGAAGTGCCACAACCAATAATTATGATGCGTTTGGCATTAACCAATTTGCCTTCGTATTCTTTCAAAGAACTCATGGCAATTTCTCCAGTGGCAGTATTTAATCGCCCTCGCATACTATCGTAGATACTCTGAGGTTGTTCAAAAATTTCTTTTAGCATGAAATGCTCATATCCACCTTTTTCAAGTGCTTCAATATTAATAGCAAGCTCTTGTAAGTATGGTGTTACTGATTGATTTTTTAATGTTTTAATAGAAAGTCCGTGATCTAAATCAGCTACAGCAATTTCTTCCTCTTCTAAATAAACAACATTTTTCGTATACTCTACTATGGGAGTAGCATCTGAAGCAAAGAAAAACTCATCTGTTCCAAGTCCTATCACTAAAGGACTACCTTTTTTAGCAGCAATAAGTTTTCTAGGATTGTCTGTAGCTAACAATACAATAGCATATGCACCTACAACTTGAGTTAAAGCTTCGCGCAATGCCTCTTCCAAAGAGATATTACTGTTAGAAAAGATGTCGTCAATTAAGTTTACAAGCACTTCAGTGTCTGTATCACTTTGGAAAGTGTATCCACGATTAATTAACTCCTCTTTGATAGAAGCATAATTCTCTATGATACCATTGTGTATCATGGCAAACTTTCCACTATTAGATAAATGTGGATGAGCATTTACATCATTAGGTTGACCATGTGTTGCCCAACGGGTATGCCCAATTCCTATAATACCACTTGTATCTTTCTCTGTTGTATGTTCAACCAAATTGGCAACTTTACCTTGTTTTTTATAGACATTAAGTTGTCCACTGTTTAATAAGGCAACACCAGCACTATCGTATCCACGATATTCTAGTCTTTGTAATCCTTTTATGATGATAGGGTAAGCTTGTTGGCTACCCACGTATCCTACAATTCCACACATAAGTTGTTGCTAAAGGTTAATATAAGTCAGGACTAATTTAGCTCTTTTAGAAACATGGTTTCCGCCATTGATAATAACACGATTACCAGTAACACTGGCGGCTGAAGATGTAACCTGCAATGCAACATAGTCGTTGCTGATTATTTGATTTTGAATAAATCGAGTAATGGTAAAACGATATTCATTGTCTATTTCATTATAATTCCCGTCAATATGGGCGCTTCCTTCAAACTGATCTAATAAAAAATCTAAGGTTCCATCAGCTTTTAATCCATACAAGAACAAAGATTCTTGAGGATCATAACCAACACTTTCATTCGATACAGGTAAAATTAATTCAGCTTTAGACACTGCAATATCCGCAGAATTATAATTCTGAATGTTTGGGAAGTAAACTAATGCATTTAATCCGGCCGTAGTTTGCAAATAGAACAATTGTTGACCAAGAGTACTGTCTAATAATTGATTCTGAATTTCGAGAGAATAGGTATGGCTGGTAGTTGTAAACCTTGCAGCCCCAGCATCAATAATCAAGTCAAAATCTTTTGCTGCGTTAGTTAAAGTGTCGTGATAATAAATGGTGTATTTCGAATTGATACTATTAAGGTTGAAATACAACAAACCTCCTTGATTTACACCTAAAACACTAGTGCTTGTAATGTAAATTCCTTTTACAGTTTGCAGAAAATTATCATTGTTCAATAATAAATCACCTCCGCTATTGTTGACAATTGTTTGAGCTAAAATAGAATCCAATCTAAATCGAATTTGTGCGGGTAGATTGCTAGTTCCTACAGGAACAGAATCCTCTAAATTAGGAGT
This sequence comes from Flavobacteriales bacterium, assembly GCA_047634195.1. GTDB lineage: Bacteria > Bacteroidota > Bacteroidia > Flavobacteriales_D > Luteibaculaceae > JBLIDJ01. Next base: position 12,493 of record JBLIDJ010000005.1, on the reverse strand, counting down.
AATGTTTTCATAACCAGGTAAAATCATATTTATCCCAGTCGTGTTTACTACACGATTGGTGTAATAATTTGAATCTAAATAATAAGACTCAGTTACGAGACTAATATTAAAATCCTGCGGATCTAAATCCCCATAATCGCCACTGTATTCTAAAGCAAGAATAACACTGTCGACAATTATTTCATTAGCATTAGCGAAACTTATGTTATTACTTGGCAACCTAAGCTGTGTAAAAATACCTGCATTCGTTTCACCAAATTTCAAGTCATTCAAATTACCAAGCAAGGCTGCGGATAGTTCGTCAGAACGGAGACTATCTTGCAAAACAGACCGAGTAATAATGGTGGTTGAGTCTATGGTCAAACCCAATTGATCTTCACCGGGTTGAACACTAAGGCCTACTGCGTTTTCTTCAGGTTTCTCACAAGAAACGAAAGTCCAAAACAAAAAGATTGCGGAAAGTATAGATACTTCCCGCATTCCGAATAATCTCATATAATGCGTCTTTTTTAATCTGCTAATACTTCTTTTTCAGCTAAAATTTCGTCGTAGAAATCTGAACAGGCATCAACTAAAGTTTCTTCTTCACAAAAAGCTAATGTTGGTTTTGAAGAATCATCAATAAATTTATTCACACCATCTTCTAAATCGACACTTCCTTTTACGATAGCATCAGCAAATGAAACAGCAAACTTATCTAAGTTGTCTGCTGTAGGTTGGGTCAATAATGCTAAATCAGCTTTATCAAAACCTTCTTGTTCTAATTTGTTAATCAGTTTTTTGTCCAACTGACCTTCAAATCCTTCTTTGTAAGCCGAATAGACAACTTTAGAATTAGAAAAATGAGGATCATTGTTCATCATTTTCTTAATGTACAAAGGCATTAAACCTGTCATCCAACCATGGCAATGAACCACATCAGGAGACCAGCCTAATTTCTTTACTGTTTCCAATACTCCTCGGCAAAAGAAGATAGAACGTTCGTCATTATCTTTAAAGAACGTTCCTTTATCGTCTGAAAAAACGGCTTTTCTTTGAAAATAGTCTTCGTTATCAATAAAATATACCTGCATACGAGCAGTAGGAATACTGGCAACTTTAATAATTAGTGGATGATCAGAATCGTCTATGATTAAATTCATTCCAGAAAGACGAATTACTTCATGTAATTGATGTCTTCGCTCATTAATACTACCATAGCGAGGCATAAATACTCTAATTTCCTTTCCCTTCTCACTGATTCCTTGAGGCAATTCTCGAGCAATTTTAGAAATTTCTGAGGCCTGCAAAAAAGGAGTGATTTCTTGCGATACGTACAGCACTTTAGCTTTCTTCATATGATAACAGTATTGTTTTTTGCGCAACAAATTTACGAAAAAAATATCGGTTTTTCAAGATATTCGTATAGCTTTGTGCGTTTAGCATCCATTTTAAAGGTAGTTATTTTTAAGTGTATCAACTTGAATTAGTCTCAGCATTAAAAAAAGCTGTAGCACACGAGAAACAAATCGGAAATAAAATAGGCCTCGTGCCTACTATGGGGGCTTTGCATGAAGGGCATCTCTCACTAGTCGCTGCTGCCCAACAAAAAGCAGACATTGTTGTGGTTTCAATTTTTGTTAACCCTACGCAATTCAACGAATCCGACGATTATCAGTTATATCCTAGAACAATTGAGGAAGATTTAGCTTTGCTTAAAAAAGCAAATGTTGACTATGTTTTTATCCCCGAAGTATCCGAAATTTATCCAAGCTCCGGAACGGATGAAACCTTTAATTTTGGTTCGCTTGAAAAAGAAATGGAAGGCGCACATAGACCGGGTCATTTTAATGGTGTAGCAATGGTTGTGAAACGATTGTTTGAAATTGTTGAGCCACACACAGCGTTTTTTGGTGAAAAAGATTTTCAGCAATTGGCGATCATAAAGGCCTTAACTAACAAATTTGAGTTGGATATCGACGTTGTTGGCTGTCCAATCTACAGAGAACAAAATGGTTTAGCTATGAGTTCAAGAAATGAACGCTTGTCTGCCCTTCATAAAGACGAAGCGAAATTGTTGTTTGAAATGCTTAGCTGGGGAAAAAATAATGCACATAAATTTAGCCCTTCTACGTTGACTAAAAAGATCAAGCAAGCACTAGATAATAACCCACATATTACCATAGAATATGTGACCGTTGCCGACACGCATTCGCTTCAAGAATTAGCTGAATGGCAACAAGGAATTTCGACGGGAATATTTGCAGCCATCCGCATTGGAGAGGTTAGACTCATCGATAATATCATTTTAATTTAACTACTTTTGCTGCATGCAAATTGAGGTATTAAAATCGAAGCTGCACCGTGTAACGGTAACGGAAGCAGACTTAAATTATGTCGGAAGTATCACCATCGATGAAGATTTATTGGATGCTTGCAATTTCATTGAAGGAGAAAAGGTTCAGATTGTGAATATCAATAATGGTGAACGATTGGAAACGTACGTTATTAAAGGAGCGCGCGGATCTGGCGAGATTTGTTTGAATGGCCCCGCTGCCCGAAAAGTACAAGTAGGAGATATCATTATTGTTATTTCTTATGCCATAATGGATTTTGAGGTTGCCAAAACGTTTAAACCATGGGTTGTTTTTCCTGAAACAGCAAGTAATAAACTCATTTAATACAAAATATTTTGAAAAAAATAATAAAACAGTCAGTCAGATATTTGTTGTTTTTAAGCATAGGTCTTGGATTACTATACCTTGTGTTTAAAGACCAAGACTTCAATTTGCTTTGGCAAGACATCAAAGGAGCAAACTATTATTACATTGTACTGAGTATGACTGTTGGTTATTTAGCAATTGTTAGTAGAGGGTTGCGTTGGAATATTTTATTAAAGCCATTAGGCTACACCCCAAAAAAATGGAATAGCATACACGCAGTGACTATTGGTTATTTTGCCAATCTAGCAGTCCCAAGAATTGGAGAAGTAACGCGTTGTACGGCTTTAAACCAAGCTGAAAAAATACCAGTCGATAAGTTATTTGGAACTGTTCTGCTAGAAAGAGTGATTGATTCAGCCATATTGTTGTCATTGCTTGTCATCACTTTTTTTATGAAGATAGATTTGTTTACTTCTTTTATAAAAAGTGCTTTTGAAAGTCGTAGTGGGGAAATTGTAATTAAACCCATTCATTATGTGATTTTTGGTGTGCTACTGGTTATGGTAATTACCTTTTTGGCTTATCGTAAAAAAATCATTAAGTCTCCATGGTTTCAAAAGGTGAAAGCTTTTTTCTTAGGGATAGCCGAAGGGTTTAAAACCATCAAAAAAATAGAAAAAAAGAGCTTGTTTATTTTTCATACGCTCTTCATTTGGACCATGTATTTGCTGATGGCTTATGTGTGTTTCTTTGCCTTTAGTGCAACAAGTATGCTGAACTTAGGAGATGGATTGTTTGTTACTATTGTAGGTGGGTTAGGGATGATTGCACCTGCTCCAGGAGGCATAGGTTCGTATCACGCTGCTGTCATTGCAGGTCTTACTGCGTTGGAAATAGATGGTAACGTAGCAAGATCTTTTGCAGTGGTTGTGCATTCTGCACAAACATTGATGATGGTAATAAGTGGTTTGGTTGCCATAATCGCACTATCTTTAAGTCGTAGAAAAGCGGCTAAAGCATAATTACATGAAAACATTTTTTGAATTAGTAGATTTGAAGCGCATGCTTCAGGTTTGGAGACTAGCAAACAATCGTATTGTGTTTACCAATGGTTGTTTCGATATTTTGCATGAAGGACATGTTACCTATTTGCAAGAAGCTAAAAAACTCGGGCATCGTTTAGTCATTGGTTTAAATACCGATGCATCAGTAAAACGCCAAGGCAAAGGAGATGATAGACCTATTAATAATGAACATGCAAGAGCTGTTGTGCTTGGAGCACTGCGCTCAGTAGATGCTGTCGTATTTTTTGATGAGGATACCCCTTTTGATTTAATAGCACAACTTACTCCAGAAGTCTTAGTAAAAGGAGGTGACTATGACGCTGAAGAAACTAACACAGACGCAAAAACTTACATCGTAGGAGCCAATGAAACGAAGGCCAGAAATGGTGAGGTATCAACTATCCCTTTAGTCCCCAATGCTTCTACTACCGGGACCATCCAAAAAATAAAAATAGCGGATGGCAAAAGTTAAAACATCATATTTTTGTCAAAGTTGCGGCACCGAAACCAGTAAATGGATGGGCAAATGTCCAGGCTGTAACGACTGGAATACCTTAGTTGAAGAAGTTATTCAACGAGAAAAAAAAGGAAGTTTTTCTGTTCCTGGAAAATCATCTAGCCCAAAAGTCTTATCCGAAATCACCTTACAGTCTCATCCAAGAATACCCATGAAAGACCCCGAATTTCACCGGGTACTTGGAAATGGATTAACGCCAGGATCGCTCACCTTAATTGGTGGTGAACCGGGTATTGGAAAATCAACTTTGTTGTTGCAGATAGCCTTGGAGCAAACAAGTGTAAAAACCTTGTACATATCAGGTGAAGAAAGCGAACAACAGATAAAAATGAGAGCCGACCGAATAGGTGTCTCACACGACAATTGCTATGTCTTGTCTGAAACGGCCATTGCTGTTATTTTCAAGCAAATTGCCCTGGTTCAACCTGAGTTTGTGGTCATAGACTCCATACAAACCTTGTATGCTGAAGAAATAGAATCTACACCCGGAAGTATCTCTCAAATTAGAGAATGTACGTCTCAACTCCTGAAATATGCCAAAGAAACAGGCGTGCCTGTTGTTCTCATAGGTCATATCACCAAAGACGGAGCTATTGCAGGCCCAAAAGTATTGGAACACATGGTAGACACCGTCTTGCAGTTTGAAGGAGATAGAAACCATGTATATCGTTTACTTCGTTCTGTTAAAAACAGGTTTGGATCAACAAACGAAATTGGGATTTATCAAATGCAAGGCAGCGGGCTTCGACCGGTTGAAAACCCATCTGAAATTTTAGTGAGTAACAACGATGAAAACTTGAGTGGTGTAGCTATTGGCGCAACACAAGAGGGCATGAGGCCTATGCTTATTGAAGTGCAAGCATTGGTGAGTACGGCAGCATACGGAACACCTCAGCGTTCTTCCACTGGGTTCGACTTAAGAAGGTTGAACATGCTACTTGCCGTTTTGGAAAAAAGGTGTGGTTTTAAACTCAGTATTAAAGACGTGTTTTTGAATATTGCTGGAGGTATGCGCGTAGATGATCCAGCCATCGATCTAGCAGTAGTTTCTGCTATCCTTTCATCGAACGAAGATGTGCCCGTAAAAAACAATGTTTGCTTGGCTGCTGAGGTTGGCCTTTCGGGAGAAATTAGACCTGTGCCACGTGTAGAGCAACGTATTTTTGAAGCTCAAAAACTAGGTTACGACACCATCGTGGTTTCTAAATACAACAAAGGCTTAAAAATTTCGGACTACAAAATTGAAGTCGTGCAAGTTGGAAAAATTGAAGAGGTTTTTCACGTGTTGTTTGCATAGCACTTTCGTCAAGGCAGGTTCTGAGAGCTCTTGCTTAAGACCTGAAACCTATGAAAAAAACTTGGATTCCTTTCTTTCACTTCGTTACAAAAGGAATGGTGAACTATTGACACTTGCGCCTAGCCGTGCTAATTTACTTGTTAGATTGGTAAACTACGCGAAATATTAGCTGTATTGAATGCTAAAGATTTTCGTGCGATTGTGGAGGCTTTTTTGCGGCAAAGATGCTGCGTTTTGTAGAACTTAGCTAGAGGATATGCTCAACGGGCTATCTTTTTCGGGTTGTAAGCCCTTAGTTTTAACCGCAGAGGATTACAAATACTGCGAAGCTCGGCAATAGGGAGATGCTAATGATAAGTTTTTTACACAACAAGGCAAATAACATGCAGCTATCTAATGCAATTATGGATGGCACGCAATCTACTGTGCAGAGTTCAACCTGTTAGAGCTAAAAGAGTAAATTTTTGTAAAGAACGCGAAAGATTAGTTTCACTGAATGTTAAAACATTTCGCAGACAGGCGGTCTGTTGTGAGGTGTTAAGGACACAAAAAGAAATACCGCAGCACGATGTATTCTCTTGCTAAAGCTAAAAATTAGCAGTTTTGTTTGCAACTATTGAGCATTGTTGGTTGTGATTATGAATGCAATTTATCTGTGTTCCAGTTTTTTGGATTATTAACAATATAGTTCGAAATGTTTTGGTGTGCCGTTTCGTTACGAATTATGTGTTCGTAATAATTACGTTGCCATAATTTACCGTCAAACCGTTTCCATTTATCAGATTTCACACGCCGGATGTATTCATTGGTTGACATAGTTTTAAACCATTGCACCACCCGATGTAGAGGCGAACCTGTGTGTTCGCCTAAAATTGGTATGTGTTCATTTAAAATTGGAATGTGTTCATTTGAAATTGGAATGTGTTCATTCAAAAGAGGATTGTTTTTATTCAAATTAGAATTGCGTTCATTGAGATTTAGATTTTTATCATGTAAAATGTCGTTTTGTTTAGTCAAAATGTTTTTGCGTTCATCCAATTGGAAATGTGTTTCATCCAATTCGGAATCAGTTGAATCAATTTCAGGTTTTTCATTTGGGCAGACACGCAGGTCGGCCCGTACCGGAGGAATGGTATTTGTGTTTTTATGGATTTGTGTCCGGGCAGGCATTCCCACGTTTTCCACAATAAAATGAATGTGATTTGGCATGATTATTTTTTCATGGCATTGTATGTCTGGAAATTTTTTTTCCAGTTCAGCATACCATTTTTCAATCATTTTCCCGGCAGGGTTTAAATGCAATTGCCCGTTTTGGATTTCACCAAATAAACATCGCCGATGTTGTACGCATATGGTTACAAAGTACAAGCCTGCCTGTGCATAATCATATCCTTTCAAACGAATTGATTTACGATTATGTTTGTTGGGGTCGTAAGCCATGTGTTGGTTATTAAAAACAAACTTTACAGCCTAAGGTAATGAAAAATTAATTATCGGTTGATGGCAAAGCTTACAGAGTTAAACCTGTTAGAGCGATAAGAGTTAACCTTGGTAAAGAACGCGAAAGGATTCGCGCACAAGCGATGAGAGCTATGGGAGTTGTTAAATAATGTTTTCAAATTAATTTCTTTAGGGCAGTATGTGATATTGGTACTTGAATCTAATTTCCAAGTTAGAATCTCTTGAGTTTCATTATATGTAATTGTTGCAAATCCTTGCCCGGTTGTATATGCTATGTCAAATTGCACCTTGAATACGCCGTCGATAAAGGACCCGTTTAATGGAATCTGATCATAATCATCTTCTAACCAGCAATCTATAAAATCGCCATTATTGGTCACGGCACAATACGTACCACCTATCTTATCATCAATTTGCTCAAGGTTAATTGAAAAATTTGTTGAATCGCGACTAAAGCCATTCCAAGTCCCACTTATGTCAAATTTAGGATTATTAGTACATGATGTGGTAATTGAAAAAGCAAAAATAAGTATACTTAATATTCGGTTTAAATTCATCATTTATTCTGTTGTCCATTAATTTATAAGCGACGATGTCATGAGGATAAAGTCCATTTAGAATTATTCAATGCTAGACCAAATGTCTTCTCTCCAAGCTGCTACAAAATTAGTTATTTGAATTAAATTCCTATCTGAATTGAGCAATGTGATACCTTGAAATATTGGGGATTTATCAAGAAAGGTTATATTATTATAGTTCAATTTAAAGTGGTCTAAAATATTCTTAGTGCCTTTATGAGGTTTTCCTTCATCCTTGTGCTTTGCATAATTAGCAAGACCAATTATTAATTCAATTTTTGACTTCTTACCCTTGTTACAATTTTGCCCTAGTGTGTAATAGGACTCTTTTGCTTTCAAACTATCAGCGAAATCCTTAATGCTACCATTGATATAATTTTGAAAAGCGATAAACGCGAGGCCATAAATTGGTTCACTTTCTTCCAAAAACCAATCACCATCATACCAATGAATTTCATTAATTTTATTTTCAAGAACTTTAATGGTTTCAGATAACCCTTTTATTATCATCCTCAAACTTATAATCCTAGAGTCATTCCTCAAATAATGGGTTTTAGCAGTTTTCTCCATATTTAATTATTCAAACTCTAATTCATCATAATTTTCTTAAGCCATCTTAGTGAAGGCTGGCTTTTGTTTAGTGATAATCAAATGTGCTACTTGTAAGGTTGCCTGTTTCAATTAGGTTTAAGAACTAGGCTAACATACAATTATCTAAATTATGACCTTACTCCAAATATAACAATTCAGTCATGGACTAATCATTACTTGACTATATATAAACCATTGCTAAAAGCCATTTCAAAACCATCCAAAACAGCCAAAAACCCTTCCTTTAAATCCGTCGGTTTTTATTCGCTGTAAACCCTTGGTTCTTATTAACTTTGCCCCCTAAAATTTATTACATGTTAAGAACGCATACTTGTGGCGAATTACGTCAAGATCATATTGGAGAAACTATTTGTTTGAGCGGTTGGGTGCAAAAAACACGCGACTTAGGCGGAATGACTTTTGTTGATTTACGTGATCGTTACGGCATTACACAGTTGGTGTTCAACATGGAAGTAAACGAAGTCCTTTGTATGGCTGCCAGAAAATTGGGCAGAGAGTTTGTCATAAAAGTAGAAGGAGTTGTTACGGAGCGTAGCAGTAAAAACAACAAAATGGACACGGGTGATATTGAAATAAACATCACCAAAATAGATATACTCAACAAAGCAAAAACACCACCCTTTACCATAGAAGACGAAACCGATGGTGGCGACGAGCTGCGTATGAAGTATCGTTACTTAGATATCCGTCGTAACCCTGTTCGCAAAAACTTGGAGCTACGTCACCGCATGGCCATAGAAACAAGAAACTACTTGGATAAGTTAAGTTTCTTGGAAGTAGAAACACCTGTGTTGATAAAATCTACGCCTGAAGGAGCACGTGATTTTGTCGTGCCATCGCGCATGAACCCTACCGAATTCTACGCCTTACCACAATCGCCTCAAACGTTTAAACAATTGTTGATGATTGGCGGATTGGATAGATACTACCAAATCGTAAAATGTTTTAGAGACGAAGACCTTCGTGCTGACAGACAGCCAGAGTTTACGCAAATTGATTGCGAAATGGCCTTTGTGACACAAGAAGACATACTCAACACCTTTGAAGGATTGGCAAAACACTTGTTCAAAACCATCAAAAACATTGACATCATAGATTTCCCTCGCATGACCTATGCCGATGCCATGCAAAAATATGGTAACGACAAGCCCGACGTACGTTTCGATATGCAGTTTGTAGAGCTGAACGAAGCGGTACAAGGAAAAGGATTTGGCGTGTTCGACAATGCTGAATTTGTAGTAGGGATTTGCGCACCAAACGCAGGGCATTATTCCAGAAAACAAACTGACAAACTCATTGATTTTGTAAAACGTCCACAAATAGGCGCGCAAGGATTGGTGTTTGCCAAATATCAAGAAGACGGTACGTTCAAATCATCGGTAGATAAATTTTACAGCCAAGAAGACCTAAAACAATGGGCTGACGCTTTTGGTGCAAAACCGGGAGACTTGATGTTGTTGATGTCAGGCGAAATGAACAAAACCCGTGCTGCCTTGTCAGAATTGCGTTTGCACATGGCTGGCGAATTGGGATTAAAAGATCCGAATGTATTTGCTCCATTGTGGGTAGTAGATTTTCCTTTGTTGGAGTGGGACGAAGAATCGAACAGATTCCATGCCATGCACCACCCATTTACAGCACCAAAACCTGAACACATGGACTTGCTGGAAACCGACCCTGGAAAAGTGTGTGCCAATGCTTACGACATGGTCATCAATGGAGTTGAAATAGGCGGAGGATCTATCAGGATATTTGACAAAGAATTGCAAGCCAAAATGTTCGACTTACTAGGATTTACAAAAGAAGAAGCAGAAGCACAATTCGGATTTTTGATGAACGCCTTTGAATACGGAGCTCCTCCACATGGTGGTGCAGCCTTTGGTTTCGACCGATGGGTAGCCTTGTTTGGTGGCAAAAACGATATTCGTGAGTTTATTGCATTCCCTAAAAACAATAGCGGCCGTGATGTAATGATAGACGCTCCTGCGCCTATTGACGCTAAACAATTAAAAGAACTAGCCATCGCGCTCAACCCAGTTAAAACCAACGCATAAGGTGTCTCTCAAACAACGATTGTCCGCCATAAAAAACCTGTTTTGGTTACGTTTGTCAAAGCTAAATCAAAAGCACTTGATTTTGTTTTTGTCCTTGTTGGTTGGAATAGCTTCGGGCATAGCCGCAGCCATTCTAAAAAACTCGGTTCACGCCATACAGTCGTTGTTACATGTGTCTTGGTTAGATCAATATCACAAAATATTTTATTTCGCTTTCCCACTTTTTGGGTTGTTATTGACGGTAACCATCATTCGGTATTTTATTAAAAAACCGATTGGGCACGGAATACCAAGCACCTTGTATGCTATTTCAAAACTAAAAGGAATTATCCCAAAAGGGAAAATGTTTCACAGTGTTATCACGGCTGCCATTACGGTAGGATTTGGAGGTTCTACAGGACTGGAAGGACCAACCGTTGCTACAGGTGCAGCCATTGGATCTAATTTTGGTCAAGCTTTCCGTTTGCCTTTTAAGTCAAAAGCATTGTTAATTGGTTGTGCTTCGGCAGGAGCTATGGCGGCTATTTTTCAAGCACCTGTTGCCGCCATCGTTTTTGCTATTGAGGTTATCATGCTCGACCTCACCATGGGTTCTTTAATTCCTTTGTTGTTAGCGTCTATTGCAGCAGTTATTACCAGTAAACTCATGTTGGGCGAAGATGTTCTTTTTCGTTTCGACCTGATAGAGAAATTCAAGATGGCCGATATTCCATTTTATGTGGTCTTGGGAATTTCAACAGGGTTTCTTTCCATCTACTTTAGCAAAGCTTACTTTTTTGTTATCAAACAAATTGATAAAATAAAAGGCACATACAGCAAAGCTTGGATAGGGGGTATTTCGCTTGGAGCGCTAATTTTCATACTTCCACCCTTATACGGAGAGGGGTTTGAAACCATCAATGCTTTAATCTCAGATGATCCAAGCGGTGTGATGGGGCGCAGTCTTTTTGACAAGTTTGGCAACAACGAATGGGCACTTATTCTTTTTGTACTCGGGCTTTCCTTATTTAAAGTTATTGCTACTACCATCACTTTCGAAAGTGGTGGAGTTGGAGGCGTATTTGCTCCGTCTTTATTCATGGGTTCTACCTTTGGGTTTGTGTTTGCTCGTGTAGGAAACATGCTAGGAATAGGCAACTTATCTGTGAGTAACTTCACCTTGGTTTCCATGGCAGGATTAATGGCCGGTGTGCTACATGCCCCGCTTACCGCCATGTTTTTAATTGCCGAAATTACAGGAGGTTACGAACTATTTATTCCTTTGATGATTACAGTGGCTATTTCGTACACGACCAACAAATTGTTTTTGCCCCATACCATTTACACCACTCACTTGGCACAACGTGGCGAATTACTCACCCACCACGCCGATAAAAATGTGTTGACATTAATGAACTTAACAGAAGAAATAGAAGATAATTTTTCGGAAGTTTCTCCTGAATATACCTTACGGCAATTGGTGAAAGTGGTGGCGAAAAGTAGCCGAAACTTATTTCCAGTAATAAACGAAAAAGGAGAATTGGCAGGCATTGTGTTGCTCGACGATATTCGTGAAATTATGTTTCAACAAGACCAATATGACACGGTAAGCGTTTCTGACATCATGACTCAACCACCGTTGATTATTGATGTTTCTGAATCAATGGAAAAAGTAATGCAATACTTTGAAGAATGCGGCGCTTGGAATTTACCTGTTGTGAAAGAAGGAAAATACCTAGGTTTTGTTTCCAAATCAAAACTATTTTCCGTTTATAGAGAGTGGCTGGTGCAATTCAGCGAAGACTAGTCGCATTGCGATAATAGATTTAAAAGTCTTCCAAAGATTATTGTCAAGGCCAATAATGACCAATTTTTAACCCATGTCAGATAAGAAATTCGTGATTTTAGGCAAAGAAATTGCTCTGGGAGAAAGTACTATTTTGGAAGTAGAAGTTGCCAAACTTCATACCCGAAATAGTTTGAAAATGCCTGTAATTGTTTCACGAGGCAAGGAAGATGGACCCGTATTGCTTTTGATAGGCGGAGTGCATGGCGATGAGGTAAATGGTGTGGCCATTGTACGTGAAATCATCCGTCAGAAATTGCACCTTCCAGTAAAGGGTACCATCATATGTATTCCCGTTTTTAATGTGTTCGGATATTTAAATCAAAAAAGAGAATTTCCTGACGGGAGAGATCTTAACAGGATGTTTCCGGGCACCGCCAAAGGTTCTTTGGCGAGTCAGTTTGCCTATAAATTTTGTAAAGAGATAGCTCCTTTGGCCGACT